>JBCDAA010000573.1:0-4776 GCA_039186435.1 Myxococcota bacterium
GAGATGATGGTGAAGATGCACGTTTGAGCGACGGATGATAATTCGGCTTTGATGAGTCGATCCTTCATTGCAGCCTTGGTGATCTTGGCCCTTCTCGGTGCGGCCCTTGCGTTTTGGATGCTCTCGCTAAACTCGGAAAGCGTCGGGGTGACCACCGATCCGCGCTCTGCGTACGTGCAGGTGGCGCCAAGCCAGGTCGCGCCGCCGCCGCTCGAGGTTCCGGAGACGCTTCCCCTCACGCCGGGCGAAGGTCAGGACGAATGGGGCTACCCTCGACGCGTAGCCGACCGCGTTGGTTTTTCGGCGCTTCTTCGCGCGGAACGCTTCGAAGATCTCACCAGCTACGTCGAGGCGCTCGAGCGCGCGGCCGAAGCCGACTTCAAACAGGAGTTCGTGGTCCGAGAGGCCTTCGAGGCGTTCGCGTCGGGCGATCCGGATCTCGAAGCGCATTTCAATGCGTGGGTTGCCGCCCAACCGAATTCGTTTGCGCCTTACGTCGCACGGGGGACCTACTACCGAACGCGCGGCTATCGCGAGCGAGGCACGCGCATGACGGCGGAAACCAGCGGAAGTCAGTTTGCGGCTATGGAGCGCTTTCATCGCGCCGGGATGGCGGATCTGCAACGGGCACTTGCGCTCGAGCCACGGTCCATCAGCGCGCGCATCCAGCAGCTCTTGATTCTTCAAGGCGGCGCGGAGGACGCGGTCTTTGCGGAGGCGCGTGCGAACTGTCCGACCTGTCTCACGCTCTGGCGAACGCGCATGATGGGTCTTCGGCCGCTGTGGGGCGGGAGCATCGAGGCGATGCAAGCGCTGGCGACCGATGCCCAGCAATACGCGGACGACAATCCCCGTCTTCGAATCCTTCTTGGGTACCCCGAGTGGGCGCGCTGCGACACGGCGCTTCGCACGCGAGAGAGCGGAGTGATCCCTGCCGATGACGGATGCGATGAGGCGCTTGCGCACGGGGACCACTGGGAGTTTCGGGAAACGCGCGCCGAGCATCGGCTGATTCGGGAGGACTTCGCAGGGGCGCGTGAAGACGTGGTTGCGGGCCTCCGGCAGCGTCCTCAGCATCTCGAGCTGCGGCGATGGCAAGCCCAGCTTGCGGGTCGTGAGCGCGACTACCTCGCCGCGGCAGACTCCCTCGTTCTCGCGGCGCGTGTCGATCGAACCACGCCGTGGATATCCCGGGAGAGCGCGTGGATTCTGGACGGGGTGAGCTGGGCGGGGTGGCGCGCGGTTCGCGCGGGAAATGGCGACGAAGCCAGCGAGTACGCCGAGCGAGCTCGCCTGATCGATCCCCACGATGCCCGAACTCAAGCGCTCTCTCGCGCGGCGGCCGGCATGCCCGATCCGGAAGTTCTTGCGGCGGCCGAGGCGCGCGTCCGCGAGAATCCGGACGATTTCGAGGCGCATCAGGCCCTCGACGCCCTCTGGATGGAGCACGGGCGCGCGGCCGAGGTGATCGTGATGTGGAACGAATACATCGCGCGGCATCCGGATGACGCGCGTGCGTACGTGGAGCGTAGCGGCACCCGCTATCAGCTGCGCGAGTACAACCACGCGATGGCGGATCTCAATCGCGCGTGCGATCTCGGCCATCAGGAAGGCTGCGACCTGCGGGCGCAGGTTGAGCTGCGTCGATCCCAGGCGGAGGAGTAGCTACGTCAGATCGATCGGGCCTGGGCAGACGCTCGGGTCGCCGAAGACCTCCGTCGGAACCCCCATCGCGTTGGCAAGGGTGACGAAGAGCTGCCCGTGTCCCGGTCCACGCTGGTGAAAGCGTACCCTTCCGAGAGGCTGCGTTCCCCACTCCGCGGGTGCGACGAGATCGGTGCGGCCGTCCTCTTCGCGATCGAACATGAGCGTGCGGCCCGTGCGGAACTGCCCCTGGCCGCTCCCAATGATGCTCCAGTTGGTCATCTGCCAGCGGTGGCCGGGATCGCCCATCTCCGTCGCGTGCAGAATGATCGTGTTGTCGAGGAGCGTGGTCCCGTCCGCTTCCGGAAGCCCGGCGAGGGTGTCGACGAGGTAGCGCAGGATCTCCGTGGTCCGCTGGTGATAGCGAAGCATCGCCGCGTCGCCCGGGTCGCCGAGGTTCGGCTCGTTTTCGACCTCGTGCTGAAAGCCGTGGTCGTTGAGAACGCCAAAGCTGCCGGTGGTGCCGGTCTCGGCATCGCCGGGAACAAAATCCCACGCGGCGTGCGGAAGCCAGTCGCTCGAGATCACTGCCACGCGCGTGATGTCCGCGTGAAGTGCCGCGGCGACCAGACCGATGTTGACGTCGCGGGTGATGTTCCAGGTGCCGAGGGCGTCGAGGCCGATCGACGCGAGACTTGGCTCGTTCACCCAGCGAAGCGGTTCGCTCCACACGCCGAGAGTCTCCGCGCGCGGCGGGATCTGGCCCGCGACCCGCACGCCGAGGCGCTCCTGAAGATCGCGATGAAGCTGCAGGTGTGCTTCCGCGCGAAGACGCTGCTGCTGCGGAAGTCGCCGCACGAGGGAGGAGCCGAGGCTCTGCACGAGGTTCCCTGTCGCCGTGCGCCGCCGCGCCGCGATCGCTCGCTCTTCGCCGCTCGCCTGAAGCTCCGCCGGGAAGAGACGGTCGTAGATCAGCGGCGGCTGAATCATCAGCGGGACGTTGGTTCCGTCGGGCCGGTACATGGGTGAGCGCGAGCCGCCACCGCGCGCGACGCTGACGCCGATGGAGGGAACGCGGCTGGTGATGCCGGCGGCTGCAAGTCCATCCGCGATGTACTGATCGATGGAGGGACCGCCGGGCGTATTGTGGCTGACGCGCGGCGAGGAGGTGAGCGCATTGGTCAGCAGGTGACCGTGCCCACCGCCGTCGCCGGTCGCGCTCGCTAGGGTGGCGCTTCGCATGTCCATGCCGACGAAGTTGATCATCCGTTCTTCGTAGCCGGCCATCGGCGAAAACGCGGGGCCGAGCTCCCAGCTGCCGAGGGCTTCGCCAGGCATGGGCGCGGCGCCTTCAAGCCAGTCGCCCTGACCGGGGGATCGCGGGCGCGCGAAACGCTGCGCGTAGCCGTGCTTCTCGTAGAAGATCACAAAGCGGAGCGGACAGGGACCGTCGCCCGCGCGCGCCCGGGAGCTCGAAAGGATCGACGGCAGGCCGACCGCCGCCGCGGAAAGTCCGAGGCCTTGGAGAAGAGAACGTCGGGTGACCTTGGGCATTAGAGGCTCTCCTCAACAAGCATGAAACGAAAGGCGTTGCTGGTGGTCATGGCGCGCGCGAGTCCGCGGAGCTGACCGCCCGACCCGACGAAGTCGTCGGCGAGCTGCTGCACCTGACAAAGGTCGCGGCTGTCGTCGACGGAGCGTCCGACCGCGTAGCTGTAGAGGTGCTCGGTGATGCAGTAGAGAACCTCCTCGCGCTCGGCGATCGCGGCGCCGAGTTCCATCGCGCCGTCGATCTCGGTGCTGAAGACGTTGCCGGTGGCGTCGATGGGAATGCCGATTTCGGTTTCACGAAAGCGCCCGAGCGCGTCGTAGTGGCCGAACGCAAAGCCGATGCCGTCGATCGCTTCGTGGCAGCCCCGGCAGCTTTCGTCGAGGTGTTCCTGCTCGAGGCGCTCGCGGGAGGTGCGTCCTGACTCGGCGCCCTCGGAGACGTCGATCATGTCGAACTGCGGCAGCCCCGGCGGAATGCAGAGCACCTGGTTCATCACCATTACGCCGCGATACACGGAGTAGAAGGTGGCGTCGGCCGGCGCCGTCGCGAGAACGGCGGGATGCGTGAGAACGCCGCCGCGCTCGGCGGCCGGAAGCTCCACCGCGACCAGTTCGTCGCTGCCGGGTGGCGCAATGCCAAAGATGGGCGCGATGCGGTCGTTAACGAAGGCCATGCGGCTCGTCAGCAGTTCCTCCACCGTCGCTTCCAGAAAAGCGTAGCGAAGAAAGCGCAGCGCGGAGGCGCGAAGGTCGTCGAGAAAGGCCTGGTCGGTGGAGAGTTCGTCGTCGCGTCCGTAGCTTCCGCCCCAGCCGCTTTCGCGGAGCGGCATCCACTGCGAAGCAAAGCGCTCAAAGCCGGCTTCCGCGCGCGGGTCGGCCAGCATTGTTTCGACGAGGGCCTCGATGTCGTCCGACGCGGCAACGTCGGCGCGGAGCTGCGCGTCGGCCGGCTCGTCCCACAGAAAGAGCGCGAGGCGGTTTGCGTACTCGTCGGTGGTCAGCACGCGCATTCCCTCAGGCGCGTCTCCGTCGGCGCCGCTCTCCGGGAAGTAGAGAAACTCCGGCGACTCGAGGAGCGCCTGAAGACCGAGGGCGAGGGTAAGCTGCGGACCTTCTTCGCTCCCGGCGACGAACATGCGAAGGGCGTCGCTCTGCTCCGCGTCCAAGGGATGACGAAACGCTTCTTCGGCGACCGCGAGGAGCGTCGTCTCCACGCACTCCGCTTCGGAGAGCTCGCAGGTCATCCAGCTCGTGTCTTCTGTCGCCGCCGTCGAAATCGCGATGGCGGTTTCGTGATAGGCGGTGACCGCCTCCGCGATCGGCGCGGCGAGGTTCGCGTCGTTGTCGTAGCCGTTGTTCGCCACGGAGACCGCAGGGAGCTGAAGATCCCCGGGAAGGGTCACACCCGGAAAGAGTCGCCCGACCGCAGTCAGGTACTGCGGCGTGGTGAGACGGCGCAGCGGGTGGTCGCCGGGCCCCGGATTGTCACAGCGCCGATCCTCCGGGGTGCGGGGTCGATCGTCCGGAATCTCGGGACGCGAAAGGGGGGGATCCTCCAGCACGCCGGAGCACCCGAGGCTC
>JBCDAA010000574.1:0-4751 GCA_039186435.1 Myxococcota bacterium
CGTGAGATCCGTGAGGCGTTCGCGGGGCAGCGGAGCTCGTTCACACGAGTGCGACGCGAGCAGCCCGCAGTGTTCCTCTTCGTAACTGAACCCATCCTGCCGCGTCGCCGCGTCGCCGGCGTTGTCTACGTCGTGCGCTCAACGCGTCCGGTGCTGGTGGAGCTCTACCGCATTCGCCGTGGACTCACCTGGGTTCTCGGCAGCGCGGTTCTCTTCACCCTCCTCGTCTCCCTCGCGCTCGCGTGGAGCATCAGCCGACCGCTCTCGCGGCTTTCCCGCGTCGCAAAACGGATCGCCGCTGGAGAACGTGACGTCGCGGTCCCCGTCGGCGGGGGCGGCGAGATACGCGAGCTCGGCGAATCCGTCGCGGCAATGACCCGCGAGCTCGGAGACCGCATGCGATACATCTCCGAGTTCGCCGCCGACGTGGCTCACGAATTCAAGTCACCGCTAACGTCCATTCGCGGCGCCGCTGAACTCCTCGAGGAAGGTGCCGCCGAAGACCCGGACGCGCGGCAGAAGTTCTTGCGCAATATCCTGCTCGACGTGGAGCGCCTCGACCGCCACGTGTCGCGACTCCTCGAACTAAGCCGCATCGAAGCGGCCGCCAACACCGCCCGCGACACCGTTGCACTTCAACCGCTCGTGCGCGCCGTTGCGGAACGCGCGTCAACGCCCACCCACGCCATCGAGGTTCACTGGAACGCTTCGAAACCGCTCATCGAGGCGCGGGAAATGGACCTCGAAGCCGCCCTCGGCAACCTGATCGACAACGCCCTTCGCTTTTCTCCCGAGGGTGAGACCGTTCGCGTAGGCGTCGACGACGCCGGAAAGCACAGCGTGCGGATCTACGTCCAGGATGGTGGACCCGGCGTTCCGGAACCGGACCGCGAGCGCATCTTCGATCGCTTTTTCACCACCGATGCCGAGCGCGAGGGAACCGGGCTCGGCCTCGCGATCGTACGCGCGGTGGTCGAGGCCCACGGTGGACGTGTTTGGGTGGAGGACGCGAGCCCAGGCGCCCGCTTCGTTATGGAGCTTCCGGCCCGTCGGGCTCTTCGGTCTCTTCGGTAACGCGAAACGACAGCTCCACACGAACGCTCCGGCTTCCCTGCGCGTGGGTGCGGCCAAGGCTGAGCGTCTCCTCGGTCCACGACACGTCCAGCTCCTCGCGGCCGACGCGAACGCGCTGCCACCCATCCACTTCTGCCGGCACCCGAAACCGATATTCGCGATCGGAGGTCACTCGCGCGCCGAGCACGGAACTCTCGAGTCCAAGCGGGGAAAAGAGCGCTTCCTGCTGCGCGTCTCGATCCCGTCGCTCCGCGTTTGCGGAAAGAGCTCGGAGCGCCCAGCGCTCAAAACGAAGAAAGTCCGCGACAAAAGGCTCGGCGCGAGCGGTGCGCTCCTCGAGGTTCGCTGGCGACCGATTGCAGCTCAGTACCAACAAGACCGCGGCACACGCCCGCGTCACGCCGGAAGGATCCGCTCGAGGGTCACAAAGACCACGTCGGGCTCGTCCTTCGCCGGCTCTCGCTTCACCTCACGAAACTCGCTGCGATCGAACACGGGAAAGAACGCGTCGCCCTCGGCCGGACGATCGACCTCCGTGAGAAAGAGCGTCGTGCATCGCGGCAGCGCGTCGGCGTACACCGCAGCGCCCCCGATGATAAAGGGCGGCGACTCACCCTCCGCGCGTGCGAGCGCTTCGTCGAGACTCGTTGCAACCACGACGCCTTCCGCGCAGAACCCGGAACGACTGAGCACGATGTTTTGACGTTTCGGAAGGGGTCGGCCAATCGCCTCGAAGGTGCGGCGGCCCATGATCACGCTGTGCCCGGTGGTCACCCGACGAAAACGACGGAGGTCTTCCGGGATATGCCAGGGCAGCCCGAGGTGGCCCTCGGAACTCCCGATGAGTCCGTCGCGACCGATCGCTGCGATAAGCGCTAAGGGCGGCAAGGGATCCCCGCTCAGACGGCGACCGGCGCTTTGATACGCGGGTGCGGCTCGTACCCCTCGAGGCGAAAGTGCTCGTAGCGAAAGTCGAAGAGCGACTTCACGCTCGGGTCCAAGTGCATGGTTGGAAGCGGCCGGGGCTCCCGCGAGAGCTGAAGCTTCGCCTGCTCGATGTGGTTGCTGTAGAGGTGCACGTCACCAAACGCGTGCACAAAGGTGCCCGGCGCGAGATCCGTTACCTGCGCCACCATCAGCGTGAGGAGCGCATAGCTCGCGATGTTGAACGGAACGCCAAGAAAGACATCGGCACTCCGTTGGTAGAGCTGACAGCTGAGACGCCCCCCCTGAACGTAGAACTGAAAGAGGGTATGACACGGCGGGAGCGCTACCTGGTCGGCCTCCAGCGGGTTCCATCCACTCACGATCAGTCGACGGCTCGTGGGATTGGTACGGATCTGCTCGACCACGTACGCGAGCTGATCGAAGCCGTCCTTTTCGTAGCTTCCGTCGTCCCGCCTCGTTCCTCCGAAGTTGCGCCACTGGTGCCCGTACACGGGACCTAAATCGCCAGCGCGTCGTCCGAAGCGGGCGGTCTGTTCTTCGGTCGCCCACTCGTCCCAGATCGAAACGCCGACTTCCTGAAGGTGGCGGACATCGGTGTCGCCGCGAACGAACCAGAGCAGCTCGTGAAGGATCGACTTGAGGTGGACCTTCTTCGTCGTCAGGAGCGGAAAGCCCTCCGCGAGGTCGACCCGAAGCTGATAACCAAAGAGGCTCCGCGTCCCCGTTCCTGTGCGGTCCTCGCGCGATACTCCCTCGTCGAGAACCTTCTGGAGCAGCTCGAGGTAGCTCTTCACGGCTCCTCCGACTCCGATGACTCCGATGACTCCGAGGGCGTGGCCGCTTCGGCCGCCTCGTCGCGACGAATCGAGTATCGAACGAGCGCACGAAGAATATCGTTCCGCTGAAGGTCGCCGACCAGCCGCTTTACGTCTTCGTAGATCGACGGGTCGACCAAAAGGCCACCGATGGTTCCGCGCCCCGCCCGAATCTCACCGGTGATGTGCGCAAGGTCGCCGGACACCTGCGTGAGATTCGCCACCATCTGGTCCGCGCTGTCCTCGTAGATGAGGTCGTGAACCGTGCCGTCGCCGGTGCGCACGTCGCCAAGAAGCTGCGCGAGTTCGCCGGACGCGCGGCTGATGTTGCCGATCGCTTCGCGGCCTTCTTCGCCATACACGATGGCGTTCGCCGTCCCGTCGCCAGTACGAATCTCGTCCGCGATCAAACGAAAGCTCCGGGAGGTCCGCGCGAGCTCGCTGCTCGTCTGTCGAAGGTTTCGGAGCGTGGCGTCAACCTCGTCGGCGGTGTTGGGATCGGTCATCAGGCGCTGCACGGCGCCGTCGCCCGTCGCGAGCATGCCGGTGATCGCCGCGAGGTTGTGCGCCACTTCTTTTAGGTCGTTCGACATCGCCTGGTCGCGAAACGGATCGGTCATCAGGCGAATATTCTCCGCCGTGCCTTCGACCTCGTCTGCCACGTTTTCGACCTGCGCCATCAAACCGCCCGACTCGTTCGCAAAGAGCGGCGTCTCCACCGGCCATTCAGGCAGCGCCAAATCCCCGACGGAGATATCGACCTGGCGATCGCCGAGAAGACCCTTCGACCCGATGCTCACGAGGCTAGGCGAAGGAGTATCTGCAGGTTCATTCGGATCCGGCGGCGCGGAAGGATTGCCGCGAATCAGGTGCGCGGAGTCCTCGACCACCCGAAAGTGAACCTCGACCTTGCCGTCGTCTCGAAACGCCACCCGATTGACAGTGCCCACGTTGACGCCCGCGATGAGGACACCGTTGCCGGGACGGAGACCTCCGACGTCTCGAAAGACCGCGTGATAGGTCCGCTTCGAGCGAAACATATTGCGCTGGCTTCCGATCACGAACGCCAGGATGCCGCCGATGAGCAGCGCCGCGACCACGAAGATTCCAACCCGGAGCTCGGTCTTGCGCTGGCTCATCCCGCGCTCCGCAAGAGGGTTTCGGTGTCCTCGTCTTCTGGGGCGTTGCCCTCGACAAAGTCGCGGACACGGGCGTCTTCGGACGCCATCAGCTCCGAAGGCGTCCCCGAAAAGATCACGTACCCGCCGTGAATCATGGCGATGCGATCGCTGATCGAGAGGGCGCTGTGCATGTCGTGGGTGACGACGATTGAAGTCACGTCGAGGTTTCGCTGCAAGTGAAGAATGAGTTCGATAATGCGCTGGACGTTGATCGGATCGAGACCCGTGGTGGGTTCATCGTAGAGGAGCACCTCGGGCCGCATGGCGATGGCCCGCGCGAGGCCAACGCGCTTCTTCATACCGCTGCTGAGCTCCGCTGGCCATAGCCCCTCGCTGCCCTCCATGCCCACAAAACCCAACGATTCCTGGACTCGCCCCTGGATAAATTTCGAGTCCGCGCGCTGCTCTTCGAGACCGTAGGCCACGTTCTCGCCCACGGAGAGCGAATCGAAGAGCGCGGCGCCCTGAAAGAGCATCGCGATCCGCCGCCGAACCGACGCAAAACTCGCCTCGTCGCCCCCGGAGATCACCTCGCCATCGAAGGTGATCGTGCCCTCGTCCACCGTGAGCAGGCCGATGAGCATCTTGAGCATGACGCTCTTGCCCTGACCGCTTCCGCCGATGATGGTCAGAACCTCCCCCCGGCGAACCTCAAGGTCGAAACCGCGATACACGATCTTCGGCCCGAACGCTTTTTTCACTCCCGCGAAGGAAATGAGCGCCATGAAGCGCC
>JBCDAA010000575.1:0-4727 GCA_039186435.1 Myxococcota bacterium
CTCTTTTCGACCTTTCTCACGACGACCTTGGACGCGTCCGCAACGCGTCGCTTCGACCTTCTCGGTTCCGCGCTGGCCGTCATTCTTGGCGTCGCCACGGATGCGCAGGCTGCCCGGATTGTCGCGTCGTACCCGCACTACGGGCCGGCCACCTCGGTGCACTGGCCGCAGCAACAGTTCACGCCCATCTACCACAACCGCGGCGAGTGGCCCTTTGTCGACGCCTATTGGCTACGCGCGGCCGCGCAGGCGGGCAACGATGCCGTCGCCGATCGAATGGTGCGCGCGCTGATGCGCGGAGCGGCGATCAACCTCTCGAACATGGAGAACTTCGAGGCGGCAAGCGGCGCGCCCTTTGTCGACGAGGGCGAGAGCTCGGGGCCCATCGTCAACTCGCAGCGCCAGCTTTGGTCAGTCGCGGGATACCTCTCCATGGTTCACCGCACCCTCTTTGGTCTGGAGGCGACCGCCGACGGTCTCGCGGTTCGCCCCTTCCTATCGGCCGCCCTTCGAGGCGACCTCTTCGCGGACACCGACACGCTCGTCCTCAACGATTTTCCGTATCACGACGCGCGTCTCACGGTGGTGCTGCACCTTCCGGCGAGCGGCGGCGCGGGGGCGTATTCCATTCGCGAGCGGCGCCTCGACGGCGACGTGGTTGGCGACGTCCTTCCCCGCGACCTCAGCGGTCCTCACCGCGTCGACGTCTTCCTTGGCGATGCGGCCGACCCCGCCTCGATCACCACGCGCGATCCCGGCGACTGGCGCGCGATCTTTCAGCCACGAACCCCGCGGGCCACCGTCGCTCGTCGCGGCAGCGACCTCGTCGTCGGGATCGATCGGAACGGCGAGAGCGACGAGGTGACCTTCGCGGTGTACCGAAACGGCGTGCGAGTCGCGGACGACCTTCCCTCCAGCGCAAGCGAGTGGGTCGATGCGAGCCCGGATCTGGATCGCTCGCCCTGCTACTCCATCGAAGCCTGCTTCGCGGTGAGCGGCAACTGCTCCCAGCACGCGCCTCCCACCTGCTGGTGGGGTGCAAGCACCGAACGCGTCCGGAGCTTTCCTGCAACGGACCTTCGCAACGTCGGCGGAAGCGAAAGCACCAACCACGGACGCTTTCACTACGAGAATTGGGGCGACGCGGGGCACTCGCTCGAACTTGCCTCCTTCGAGGCGAACGACACCGGCGCGCATCTCCTTCAGGTGGTGTACGGCAACGGCGCCGGGGGCGTCACCACAGGGATCACCTGCGCCGTAAAACGCGCGGTGGTCTACGCCGAAGACGGAACCCTGGTCGGCGAAGGCGCGCTCATCATGCCGCATCTCGGAACGTGGAGCCGCTGGGCGGACTCGAATTTCGTCAGCGTCGACCTCGTCGCGGGCGAACGCTACCGCATCGTGATCGAAAGCGACGACGCGTACGTGAACATGTCGGCCTTCGACCATTTCGAGGCGTATACCGGTGGCCTCGGCGGGCGCAGCGGCGAGTTCAACCGGGTCAACATCAGCGAGCTCAAAGTCCTCGTAAGGCCGTGAGCGTTCGTCAGAGAACGAGCACGTAGTGGTGTTCGTCGAGCGCGCGTTCGCCGTCCTTCATCGCGCTCGCTTCGACGCCCCAGCAACGAAACCCGCGCGACTCGTAAAGGCCGCGGGCCGCCGGGTTGTCCCCGGCCACACTCAAACGAAGCTGCGTAACGCCGTCGATGCCTCGCGCGTGCCCGATCGCGCGATCCAGGAGTGCAGCTCCGATGCCCTTTCCGCGCGCGTTGGCGTCCACGAACATCCCCCAGATCTCTGCGCGGTGGCGGACCTTGCGCCGTTCAAAACGGTACACGCCCACCATTCCGACCAGCCCATCCACGAACGCGCCGAAGACGACGAGGTCATCCGACTCCTTCGCCAACATTTGATCGTAGTGACCGGGCCCCCGCGCCTGCTCTTCGTCCAGCGTCACGAGAAACGCGTCGGGAGCCGCTGCCAGCCCACGAAGTCGCAGCTCATAGGCTTTGGTGGAGTCGCCCTTTCGGAGTCGTCGAACGTTCATGGGTGCACCCGAACGCTACGGTGCGCACGAGCTTTGCCCTTTGCAAGAGCATCCATTCTCGGAATCGATCGTACGCCGAATCAGCTGCGGCCATGCTCGACGCGGAGGCGCAGGATGAGTTTCGAAAGGAGCTCCCATGAACATCAAAGGATCCCGAGTACTCGTCACTGGCACCAACCGCGGCATTGGCCGCTCCTTCGTCGAAGCGCTGGTCGAGCGCGGCGCAGAGCGCGTCTACGCAGCGGCCCGATCGAGCTCGATCGGGGACGTACCGAAGGGCGATCGCATTGTACCCGTCGCCCTCGACGTCACCAACGCGGACCAGATCAGCGCGGCCGTTTCGCAGGTCGGCGAGGTCGACCTTCTGATCAACAACGCGGGAACGCTGCGCTCGTTTGGCCTTCTGGAGGCGACGCAGGCGCAGCTCGACCACGACTTCGGCGTGAATTTCTTCGGCACGCTCAACCTCACCAAAGCGCTCGTTCCCACACTCGAAAGAACGAAAGGCAGCGTGCTGAACGTGCTGACCCTCGTCTCCATGGCCAGTATGGCGGGCATCGGCGGCTACGCCGCGTCCAAGGCCGCCGCATGGTCGATGACGCAAGCCCTCCGCTCGGAACTCGGTAAGAAAGGGATCGGCGTGTACGCGACCTACCCCGGCGCCGTCGACACCGACATGATTCGCGCGTTCGAAATGGACAAGGCAACGCCGCGATCCGTCGCCGACAACAGCCTCGACGCGATCGAAAAGGGCGAGGTCGATTGCTTTCCCGACGCCATGTCCAAGCAGGCCGGCGGCGCGTGGCTCAAGAATCCTCGCGCTCTCGAGGAGATGTTCGCCTCGATGTAGCCGCCCCGCGAAAGCGCCGAAGCGTTTCTTTGGACGCACCCGGCCCAGGCCTAAGCGAAAGGTCCTGGGTCGGGACGGCGGTCCCATCCTTACGACGAATCCGTACCGGCTCAATGGGTTCGCCCGTTTTGCGATCCACCACGACGAGAGGCCCCTTGCCCTCGTAGATCCACCGGTCGCCCCACTGCCGAATCGCGGTGACAACCGTGAGCAGATCCTTTCCCTTCGGGGTGAGCACATATTCGAAGCGCCGCCCGTGAGTCCCGACGTCCACCTTGGCCAAGATCGCGTGTGCGACGAGATGCTGAAGACGCTGCGTGAGAACGTTCTTGGAAACGCCGAGCTGCGTTTGAAAGTCGACGAAGCGCCGCGTCCCCAAAAACGACTCCCGAAGGATCAGCAGCGTCCACGCATCTGCAAAGATCTCGCTGGCATGCGCGATAGGGCAGTTCTGACTGTCGAGGCTCTGACGAATCATCCGCCAGTATGGTTGCTTAAAAAGACCAAATTGTCGATGCTGACGTTATGGGTAACTGGGACTCTACGGCGTGCATTCTCTGCGAATGCAATTGCGGCATCGAAGTTGAGCTCGGCGGGGACGACGGGCGTCAGTTCGTGCGAATTCGCGGCGACAAGAAGCACCCTGCATCCCAGGGGTACGCCTGCGAAAAGGCGCATCGGCTGAACTTCTACCAGAACGCCCCGGAGCGGCTGACCAAGCCCTTGCGCCGAAGGCCCGATGGCACGTTCGAAGAGATCGAGTGGGACACCGCGATTCGTGAGGTCGCCGAGCGGCTCGCGAAGGTGCGGGACACCCACGGCGGCGAAACGATCTTTTACTACGGTGGCGGTGGCCAAGGGAATCACCTGCCCGGCGCATACGCCACGGCGACCCGGCGCGCGCTTGGCTCGCGCTATCGATCGAGTGCTCTCGCCCAAGAGAAGACCGGCGAGTTCTGGGTCGCCGACCGCATGCTCGGGGCCTACACCCGCGGCGACTTCGAGCACTGCGAGGTCGCGTTCTTCCTCGGCAAGAACCCGTGGTTCTCCCACTCGATTCCGCAGGCGCGCGTCACCCTCAAGGGCATCGCCAAGGACCCTGCGCGCACGATGATCGTGGTGGATCCGCGTCGCACGAAGACCGCGGAGATGGCCGACATTCACCTCGCCGTTCGGCCGGGTGGCGACGCGTGGCTCCTCGCGGGAATGATCGGCGTGCTGGTCCAGGAGGACCTTCTCGACACGGAGTTTCTCGACGCCTACGCGGAAGGAGCCGATGAGATTCGCACCGCGTTCGCCAACACTCCCGTCGCGACCTACGCCGAACGCGCGGGGGTTCCGGAAGCGCAGCTCCGCGAAGCCGCGCGCGTAATCGGACGCGCGGGAAGCGTGGCGTGTTTTGAGGATCTCGGCGTGCAGATGAACGTGCACTCGACGCTCGTCAGCTACCTGCACCGGCTTCTTTGGGGCCTCACGGGCAATCTCGGCAAGAAGGGCGCGCAGTACATCATCACACCCTTTTCCAACATCGCGAGCGGCCGCTACAGGCGTGACTCACCCGTTGCCGGCGCGCGCATCATCGGCGGTCTTGTTCCCTGCAACGTGATCGCTGAGGAGATCTTGAGCGACCACGACAAACGCTACCGGGCCATGATCGTCGAAGCGTCGAATCCGGCGCACTCCCTTGCGGACAGCAAAGCGATGCGCGAAGCCCTGGCGTCGCTCGACACGCTCGTCGTGATCGATGTCGCGATGACCGAAACCGCCAAGCTCGCGGACTATGTTCTTCCCGCCTCGACGCAATACGAAAAAGCGGAGGCAACCTTCTTC
>JBCDAA010000576.1:0-4718 GCA_039186435.1 Myxococcota bacterium
GCGCATCAGGGCGACTGGAAAGCGAGCTGGCGCTTCCTGAAGATGGCGATGGACGCCGAGCCGAACAACGACTTCATCGAACAGCGTTTCTACCAGGTCGACCGGCGCCTTCGCGGAGGCTAGGACTTCCTCATGGACGTTCGTAAGGTCTTGGTCACGACCGACTTCTCCGATGCGGGCAATGCAGCGCTGCGCGTCGGCCACGATCTCGCCAAGCGCTACGAAGCGCACCTAACTCTCCTCTACGTGCAGGAGGGCAAACGCTCGATCGCGGACGGAGTACTCCCGCACACGAGCCACGGCAAAGCGATCGACCGAAGCACCACCCTGCAAAACCACCTCGAGATGGTCGCCGAGCAGCTGCAGGCGGAGGCCGACGAATACGCCGTGCTGACCGATACGAGTCCGACCGAGGGTATTCTTGCCTTCGCAGAGGCGGAGAAGATCGATGTCATCGTGATCGCAGCCCGCGGACACTCTGCACTCGAGCGGCTCCTCATCGGATCGGTAACGGAGCGCGTCGTGCGACACGCGAAGTGTGCGGTGCTAACCGTCAAGCCGGAGTGACACCCACCGCCTAGAACGTCACTTCGCGATCGCATGTTGCTGGAGCCAGTCGCTCCTCCCAGCCGTTTGGAATCGCTGGCCCACATGTATCGCAGGTCGGTGGACCTTCCGCGACGAGGACGATTCCATCTCGTTCGCCGCCACTCGTGGCCACCCGATCCGCGAAGATCGACACTCCGCGACCGCTTCGAAAGTAAGAGCAGTGAGAAACGAATCCATGGCGATGGTGGTCACACACCGCATCGTTGGGGACTTCGGCGGCGAGGGTCCGCGCGAGACTACGAGCTGCGGCTCCACAGACTCGTTTGGCGGTCCGCCCGTCGGTCATATGCCAAAGCTGCTCTTCAAACGTGGCTCGGAGTGCAGCCTTCATCTCGCACCGACCTTCGATACGATTCGACGTTGTCGCAGACTCGATGCGTCCCAATGCGAACGCACCATCCACGGCCTGCGAGTGACGGTAGTCGCGCGTCATCCGAAACACGCGACCTGTGGGCGGGGGAATCACGACGAGGTCCGCGTGGTCGCAATCGCCTCCGCGTGGACACGTCATGCACTGAAGTCCCTCGCAATGAATCGGGGTCGAGTCGTCAACGGGAAGCATCGGTCCGTTGAGTTGCGCGGCGAGCTCTTCCGCATCGCGGGTGTCACAGACTTCAGTGACGCCGTGAGAGTCGTTGACGGTCCAGTCCATCACAAACGTCACCCCTCGCTGCTCGGCATAGGCGCCGAGCTCGGAAGGGCTTCGCATGAGCCGACGGATGAGCGCGATCGCTTCAGCCTCGGACATTGGTTGGAGCGCCGTCGGAGGGGTTTCGGAAGTCGTGGTTGACGGCTCCGATAGCTCCGAGGCCTCCGATTCTTCCTCCGTCGAGCTTTCGGCCGAAGGCGGAGTTGCCGGATCACGCCCGGTGCCACCACAGGCAATCAAGAGCGAGACGATGAGCAGCTTTTTCATGCAGTCATATACGCCCAGTGACTGCGAGAACTCATGCGACCGAATCGGTCGACGACTGATAACCGCGCTAGCGGTACGTGAAGCGCAGCTCGTAGTCGCAGATCTGCACGATGTCGCCTTCTTCGATGCGCTTGCTGTCGATGCGACGTCCGCCGTACTCGATGCCGTTCGTGCTGCCGAGGTCTTTGACGTAGTAGGCGCCGCTCTGAAACACCACTGCGGCGTGGCGACGCGAAATGTTGCCGTCCTTGATCGGAAGGTCGGCGGTCTTGCTACCGCGACCGATCACGAACTCGTCCTTGGTCACCGGGATCTTTTGCCCGTTGAAGATCACGTAGAGCGCGGGACGCGCTGCAGCAGGAGCAGCGCCACCAAAACCGGGAAGCGGCGGGGGCGCGGAGGGACGCGCAGCCGGCGGATAGCCGGGCGCTTGGGGCTGTTGTTGCGGCGGGTAGCCGGCGGGGGGGTAGCCGCCGCCACCACCGTAACCGCCACCGTATCCTGGCGGCCCCGCTTGGGGCGGTCCGGCTTGCGGCGGCGCCGAATGCGGAATTCCTTGAGGTGCCATCGGGCGCGCAGGAGGCGGCGGGGGCGCGGAAGGAATCGGTGGACGACCCGTCGGCGCGCGACTGAGTGAAGGGATTCCCGGACCCGCCGGAGGCGGTGCACCTGGAGGCGCGCCCGGCGCCATCCCTGGCGCCATCCCTGGTGCCATTCCTGGCGGCATTCCCGGCGCGCCCATCTGTGGCGGAGGCGCGGTGCTGATCCCAGGACTTGAAGGTCGTCCAACGCCGTAGTTCCGGGAGCGCGCGTACTGCCGCATCGCTTCGTTGATGAGGTAGTCAACGGAGCACTCGAGCTCCGCGCTCATCTGTCCGAAGATCTCCCAGAGGTAGTCGCGGCACTGAAAGCTGCGGAGCGTCTTCTTGTTCTGATCGTGCGTCAATTCGCCCCCTGCTGCGCGGGTTGTTCGCCCTCCGCGCTCGGCCCTGCAAGACGCTCCTCCAACGCAGCGATCGCGTTCTCCGCGACCTTGCCCACCGACGGAAGCTCTCGACCAGCCCACCCGTCGCCAACCGTCGACGCGCTATCCCGAAGCAGACGCCGCATCTTGCTCACGTCCACTTGGGTTCCGCGGCGCTCGATGAACCGAAGCGCGATGATCCGGTTGTACCACCGAGGAGATCGAAGCTGCCGCTCCATGGTGTCCATCGGCTGCGGCGTCATGGTGCTCATGCGCGTCGCGTAACCTTCAAGCTCTTCCGGCTCAAACTTCACACCATTGTCCGAGGGAAGTCGCGAGAGGAACTCGCCCACGATCTCCGACCCACCGATCGCCAAGATCAGTTCGCCGGCACGCCAGCGAAGGCGCTTCTTCAGAACGTCGTTGTCGTCCTCTTCCAAAAGCGGCCACAGCCGAGGAATCGCAGCCCGACTGCGGACGTCGCCGACTCGGTCAAACGCATAGTCACGAACATCGATGGGGTTCGATTCACTGAGAGCGATGTTCAGGAGCGCCTGAAGCTGCGCTTCCGTGGCGTTGCCCTCGAGGGCCTGAAGCGCACTGCGACGTCGAAGGTTGAGCGAGTCGCGCGCGAAGTCCGGCGCGTCGGCGGCCGGTGCGGCGTTGGCGATCTCCAGAAGCCGATCACGAACCGGCGCCTGACCCGCGAGATGCTTCATCGCTGTCAGCGCACCGTCGTTGATGAAGTTCTCCCGGTTGAGCGTCGCGATGGCCGTGATGCGGTCGTCGTTCGCCTCGCGGTTCTGTGACTCGAGCGACTCCCGAATCTTCGACTTCAGCCAGTCGAGAAACTCGCTGCCCTCCATTTCACGCTGGATTTCGACGATTCGTGTGCCCGCGCGGGCTTTGGTTTCTTCACTTCCGAGCTGGTTGATGAGCTCCGCGATCTTCACTAGCGCCTGCTGCGGCTGATGGGAGTTCATCGCGTCGACCAGGAGCGTTGCCGCCGGTGCACCGAGGGAGCGAACCACCTGTTCGACGCTGTAATCGCCGGCGAGGCTTCGCTCCGCAAAGTCGACGGTGTACCAACCGACCACGGCACTCATCAGTTCTTGGCGCGCGGTTGGACTGGCGTTCGCAATCAAAAGATACGCGGCGTCCTTCGCGCGCATCTGCGAGAGCGGCGGACCCAGGTCTTCGTTCTGATTCGCGTCGTCACCGCCGCGCATCATCTCCTTCAGACCCGGAACCATCCCGTCGATGATCGCCTGTGCGGTCTCTGGGTTGGTGCTTTGAATCTGTTGAATGGCCCGCTGAAGTTCGCCGACGCCGTTGACGTCGTTGCGCTCCATCTCGACGAGGGCGAGGGCTGCCTGCCCTCGCAACTCCATCGGGTACCGTTCGGCGAGAAGAACCGCGACGATTTTGCCGGGGCCCTTCACGGTGCCTTTCCAATACTCGATGTCCTCGGCCGTAACCTTGCAGCCCGCCGAGGCGAACAGCAGCATGAGGAGCATCAGGCCGGGAACCCGCGGGCCCCCACGGGACGCGAAACGTTTCGCTCTCATCGCTTCTCTTTGGTTGCCGGGGAAATGCCCCGAAATTCCGAAGGGTCGCGATGATACTAGACAACTCCGCCCCCCGATCAAGGTTTATGCCCGCTCCCTTGTCGATCCTTGGAAGTGGACGTGTTGAAGACCCGCGCTCTCGAAGGGTGACCGGACTTTTTCGTACCTGGTAGGCCGTCGTCTGACCAATGATTTCAGTGCTTTACGCCAGGGTGACCAGACTTTTTCGTACCTGGTACCGCCGATTCGTGCCCAGGGTGACCAGACTTTTTCGTACCTGGTACCGCCTCAACCAACGTCTCGTACCTGGTACTGCGGGTCCACGCACGAGACGAAAACCCTCGGCTCACGCTGAGATTGTGGTTTTTTTGACCTCAACCGGCCGCTGAGTAGCGTTCAGGTGGGAAGGAGCCTACTTGGGCGCACCTCGGAGTACATCTGCACACGGGGATCTCATCGCACCCACCGGCGGGCGACGGCGGGAGGTCGGCGCGCTGATCGCGGCCGCTGCAACCATCCTCGCTGCCCTCGCGCTCTGGAGCTACGACCTCCGCGATTCCGACAACCTGATCGGACCGGTGGGCAAGGCCCTCGCCGGCGTGTTGGTCGCCGCGTTTGGATTCGCCGCGTGGGTCATCCCCTTCGAGCTTGCCAGCGCCAC
>JBCDAA010000577.1:0-4689 GCA_039186435.1 Myxococcota bacterium
CTCGCGATCGCGCAGCAGCTTCTCGATGCGGGCTGCTACCAGGTCTCTCTCGGCGACACGATCGGCGTGGGTACACCGCTTCAAACCCGGCGGATCGTCGAGCTCTTTCTCAAGCATATTGAGGCCGAGAAAATTGCGCTTCATCTCCACGACACCCGCGGAACCGCATTGGCAAACGTCCTGGTAGGCCTCGACCTCGGGATCACGACCTACGACGGCTCGGTGGCGGGCCTTGGCGGATGTCCGTACGCCCCGGGCGCGGCCGGCAACCTCGCCACCGAAGACCTCGTCTACACCCTCGAAGGAATGGGCATCGAGACGGGCATCGACCTCGAAAAGCTCTGGCAGGCAGGTCAGGTCGCCGAAGCCGTCTGCGGCCGGGAACTTCCCGGAAAAGTCCATCGCGCAGGGGTGCGCTCCCTCGCGCAGTAGATCCGCCGAAACCAACCCTTGATTGCGAGAAGGCGCCGCGGTTACCATCCCCCGGTCTCGGAAACGAGCGAGAATCCTTACGCTTTTTTAGATGCGCAGCCCACTTCCACGGGTGCGCTGGTTCGCTCTTGAGGATCTTCGGGCGGTTGATCGAGGGGGCGGATTGTTTCCCAACACGCGGTGGAGGCAGGGGAGCCGATGGCGGCGCTGACGGTCTCGAACTACTTGGGCATGCTCCAGGACGATCCGGACGACGAGACGTCGTTCGCGGGTCTTCGGGAAGCATTTGAAAGCGGCGACTCGGAACGGATCGGCGACAAGCCGCTTCGTTTGTTGGAGGCTGCAAGGCACGGTCACGAACGACGCGGGGAACTTCGCGCCGTCGCGTGGCTTCTCCAGCTTGAGGCGGAGCACCTCGCCGAGGACGACCCGGCGTTTCAGGCGGCGCTCTACAAAGAGCTGGGCCGAATGCGGCGCGAGGAGCTTCTCGACGACGTTGGTGCGCTCCATGCGTACCGCCGGTCTCTCGAGCTGAAGTCGGGCGATTCCGACGTCGAGATGGCGATCGAAGAAATCGAGCAAGCCGGCGAGAAGTGGCGCCAGATCGCCGATCGTTTCATCGAGGAGGCCAACGACGCGTCGGACGCCACCTTGAAGACGTCGATGCTGACCCGCGCGGCGAGCCTTGTCTGGCAGTACCGCGAAAAGGGTCGCGCTCGCGAAACCGACAAGCTCTTCAAGCAGGCGCTCAAAGCGGACGCGGCGTCGACCCGGGCTGCGCGCCTCTACTGCGTGACGCTGCGCGCGCGCAATCGGATGAAGGACGTCGCGGCAACGCTGAGCGCGACCGCGGATGCGGCGCGCAATCGTGACGAAAAGCTCAACCTCTACGTGCAGGCCGCGCGGGTGTACCTGCGCCAGCTCGAAAACCGTGAGAAGGCGGCCAACTGCTACGAGCGCGCGCTCGACTTTGCGCCGGGGCACGAAGAAGCGCTTCGCTTTCTGGTGGAGTACTTCACCGAAGGCGAGCAGTGGGACCATTTGGTCGCGCTTTACGAGGACGCGCTTCGCTCGCGGCAGAAGCTGGAGAGCGAGCAGGGGATTCTCCTCCAGATCGGCATGGTGCATTGGCGCATTCGAAACGTGCCTGCCGATGCAGAGCCCTACTTCGCGCGGCTGCGAAAGATCGATCCGGGCCATCCGGGGATGCTCTCGTTCTATCGCGAGTTTCTCGACGGGCAGGACGACGACGAGTCGCGAACGCGGCTGCTCACGATCCTCACGGATGCCCAGCGTGTCGCCTCGACTGACGAGCAAAAGAGAGAGCTCGCCGTCGAGCTCGCGCGCGCTGCGCAGTCCACCGATGCGACTGACCGCGCGATCGACGCGTGGAAGGCGGTTCAACGAGTTGATCCGAAGAGCGAAGAAGCCGGCAAGGCGCTTCGCGAACTCTACCGCCGCGGCCAGAAGTGGAACGCGCTCGTCGAGGTGATGCGCGCCGAGATCGACGCGCTGCCGGCACGCTCCGAGGACGAGTCGATTCGCGAGCGACGCGTGTCGCTTCTTCGAGAGCTGATCGCCATCTACCGCGACGAGCTGCAGCTCGACGTCATGGTGATCAATACCTACAAGGCGCTCCTCGAAGAGGAACCGGGCGATCCGGAAGCGCTCTCTGAACTCGCAAAGACCTACGAGTCGATGGGGCGCTGGAACGACCTCATTCGGGTTTTGGAAGAGCAGGCGAATTCCGCCCCCGACGATGCGGCCAAGGTCACGATTCTCAGCCGGGTCGCGAGCCTCTGGATCGATCGCTTCGCGAACTACAACCAGGCGACGAAGCCTCTCGAAGCGATCGTGGAAATCGAGCCGGAGAACCGCGACGCGCTCTCCCAGCTGAAGACGATCTACACGAAGAAGCGCGCGTGGAAGGCGCTCTTTGCGGTCCTCGAAAAGGAATCGCAGCTCGCTTCCGATCCGGACGCGCGACTGGCGATGAAGGTCGAGCTCGCGCGCCTTGCCGGGGATCGTCTCCACCGAAACGTGGACGCGATTCGTCTCTGGCGGGAGGTTCTCGAAGCAGCACCGGAAACGGAAGGCGCCCTCGACACCCTCGAGAAGCTCGCGGACCGTGAAAAGCAATGGGACACGCTTGCGTTCGCGCTCGAAACCCGCGTGAAGGGGGAGAGCGGCGACGCCAAGATCAAGGTTCTGCAAAAGCTCGGCACCGTGTACGGCGAGCGCATCGGCGATCAGGCCAAGGCGGCCGACGCGTGGAAGCGTGTGCTAGCGCTCGATCCGAAGAACGGACGGGCCCTCCGAACGCTCCGCGAGGCGTTTCTCAAAGGGCAGGACTGGGACGGCCTCGAGGCGCTCTACGCTGAGGCCGACGATTGGGAGGGGCTCGTCGACGTCCTTGGCACGGCAGCTGAGAAATCGGACGACGCCGAGACCAAGAAGGAGCTCAGCTTTCGCGCGGCCTCGATCTACGAGGAGCGGCTCGGCAATCCAGAGCGCGCATTTCGAAGCTACGAACGCGTTCTCAGTGTTGAGCCGAACAACCTTCAAGCGGCCGAAGCGCTCGCGAAGATCTACGAGCATCAGGAAAAGTGGCCGCGTCTCGCGCGCATGCGTGAGGTCCTCTACACGGGGCTTCCGGAGGACGCCTCGGTGGACGAGCGCCTTGCGGCCCTTGCGACGCTTCGTTCGCTCTACGTCGACAAGCTGCGCGACGAAGGAGGGGCGTTTCGCTGGGCCGCGGAGGCATACTCCCTCGCGCCGGATCGCGCCGACGTGCGCGACCAGCTCGAGTCCGCCTCGGACGCGGCAGGCAAGCACGAGGAGCTCTCCGCGATCTTTACGAGTCGCCTCGAAGCCGAAGAGATCAGCGCGTCGGAACGTACCGCGCTCCGGCGCAAACTCGCAGGCCTTGCGGGCGAACGCCTCGGCAAAACCGGCGAAGCGATCGCGCAGCTAGAGCAGATTCTCCAGAACGATCCGCGTGACGAGGAGGCGATTCGCGTTCTCGATCGGCTTTACCGAAGCGAGGGGCGCGTCGCGGATCTTCGCAAGCTTCTCGTGCACCGTCTGCAGCACACCGACGAGACCAGCGCGCGCTACGAGATTCTCTCCGAGCTCGCGATTCTCGAAGAAGAGCAGCTGCAGGATCCGGAAGCGGCGGCGGAACGCTACCGCGCCATTCTCGAGCTCGACCCCGCGGACGCGCAGGCGCTTTCGTCGCTCGATCGACTTGCGACCGATGCGGAGCGCTGGGCGGAACTCGGCGATGTCCTGCGGCGCCGTGCAGACCTCGCGGAAGGAAGCGACCGCCTTCGCATCACCTTGCGCCTCGGTACGCTCCTTCGGGAGCGTCTCGACGATCCGGCAGGCGCGATGGCGATGTACGCGGAAGCGCTTCAGGAGGACCCGGCGAACGGAGAGGCCGTTACGGGTCTCGAAGCCATCGCCGAGATCGACGAGCACCGTGTTGCGGCGTCCGGCTACCTCGAACAGGCGTACGAAGCGGGCAGCCAGCATCAGAAGCTCGCGGACACGCTTCGCGCCCGCCTTGGTGCGACCGAGGATTCCGGTCAGCGCCGCGACCTCCAGCTTCGTTTGGCGGAGCTGGCGTCCTCGGCCCTCGGTGATCCGGAAGGCGCGTATGCGGCGCTCGAGTCCGCGTTCCTCGATGAGCCCTCGGACGCAGAGCTCTGGGATCGTCTCGCGGGAGCCGCCGAAGCCGCCGGCAAGCACGAGAGCCTCGCGACCGCGTTTGCGACGGCGATCGAAGCGGGGGACCTCAGCAGCGATCACGCGAGCGATCTTTCGGCGCGGGTGGCGGATATCTACGACGTGATTCTTGGGCGTCCCGCGGACGCGGAAGCCTTTCACAAACGCGTCCTTCAGCACGACCCGCTGCACCCACGTTCCTTTCTTGCGCTCAAAGAGCTCTACACCGAGCTCGAGCGCTGGGATGAACTTCAGGTTCTCTATCGAAACCGCATTGCGGAGACCGTCGACGGCGAACAGAAGCTCGAGCTTCTGCTGCAGGTTTGCTTCCTCTTCGAGGAGATCCTCGAGAACTCCGAGCTCGCGATCCGTTCCTACCAAGAGGTTCTGGAACTCGCTCCGGAGCACGCGGGCTCGCGTCGCGCGCTCGACCGGCTCTATCGCCGAACCGAGCGCTGGCGGGATCTTGTCGCGCTGCTTCGGCAGGAACTCGATCGCGCAGAAAGCGATCACGAGATCGTGGAGCTCCTC
>JBCDAA010000578.1:0-4674 GCA_039186435.1 Myxococcota bacterium
AAGAGCAAGCGCTCGCATGCCGAACCCTAGCATCGTGATGCGCACGTCGACGCTCTTACGCGCACCGCGAATTTTCCGTTGCGGTCGTTCAGCTCGCGCGAAGCACAGCGCGAAGCGCAGCCAAGCAAAGCGCGACGTGCCGAGGTGTCGACGACGCGCCCATCAAGCCGATGCGCCACGCCTTTCCTTTAAACGCGCCGAGGCCGCCGCCAATCTCGAGGCCGTATTCCGCAAGCAGTCGCCGCCGAACCTGAGTGTCGTCAACGTCTTCTCCGAGCTCCACGAGCGTGAGCGGAGGAAGCAGGTTTTCCTCCGCGACCGGCAGGGTGAGTCCGAGTTCGCGAAGCCCCGCGCGAAGGTCGGCCGCGTTCTTGGCGTGCCGCTCCACGCGCGCTTCAAGTCCTTCCCCCACCGCCTGCCGCAGCGCTTCGTGCAGTCCGTAGAGCTGATTGATCGGTGCGGTGTGGTGATACGCGCGCTCGTCGCCCCAGTAGCGACCGATGAGCGTGAGGTCGAGGTACCAGCTCTGCACCGGCGCCTTTCGCGCCTTGAGGGCATCGACCGCACGCTCCGAGAAACTGATCGGCGAAAGACCGGGCGGGCACGAGAGGCACTTCTGCGTTCCGGAATACGCCGCGTCGACGCCAAACGTGTCGAGGTCCGTTCGAACGCCGGCGAGCGACGTGACCATGTCGGTCACGAGGAGCGCGCCGAGTTCGTCGGCGATCCCGCGAAAGGGCGAAAGGTCCTGAAGAACCCCGGTCGAGGTTTCCGCGTGGACCAAGCAGAGGAGCTTCGCGCGGCCCTTTCCGCGAAAGTCGTTGGGGTCGAGGGCTTTCCCCCACGGCGCTTCGACCGTGACGACCTCCGCGCCGCAGCGCCGCGCGACTTCCGCCATTCGTCCGCCGAAGACGCCGTGCACTCCGATGATGACCCGGTCTCCCGGCTCGATCAGATTCGTGAGGCACGTCTCCATGCCGGCGGAACCGGTGCCCGACATTGGCATCGTGACTTCGTTGGACGTACCGAAGAGCGTGCGAAGCATCCCGCGGATCTCGTCCATCAGCTGAAGGAACGCGGGATCGAGATGACCGATTGTGGGACGCGCCATCGCTTGCAGGACGGCGGGAGACACATCGGAGGGTCCAGGGCCCATAAGCACCCGGGTCGGCGGATCGAGCGGCGAGATCATCCGCGCATCCTAACGCAAGGAAATCGGTGCTTGCGACGCGATCAGGAACTGCGTTGATGCGTGCGCGGCGCGAGGGCAGTCTCGAGCTCGGACTTCACGAGTGCTCGAACGAAGGCGAGCGCGTCGTCGGTTCCCCGTCGGCTATAGAGGCCGAGGGAAAGAGGGGCGATCTCAAAGGGGGCAGGACGCTCTTCGAGATCGTAGGCAGAGGCGAGCGCCCGGAGCGCGGACGCAGGTACCGTGAGAAGGAGGTCCGTCTTCGCCACGACCGGCGGCGCCATCGCGAACCCGGAAACACGTAGCGCGACGTGTCGTCTCCGCCCTGCTTCGGCGAGGTGTCGCTCGACGACGCCCTTACTTTTGGAGGCCGTGCGGACCACGAGATGCGGAGCTGCCAACCATCGCTCAAACGAAGGCGCATCCAGCGCGGGGTGGCCCCTGCGCCCAAACACCGACCAGTGCATGGAAGGAAGCGGCGTCACCACGAGGCGGCTGGGCTGTGTCGATCGGAGCGGACCGATGGCGAGGTCGACGTCGCCATCGAGGACGCGCTCGATCGCGCCGGCATGCGGCGCGATGACTTCGAGGGACGCGCGCGGCGCGGCGTCGTGAAGCGCAGCGTAGAGTCGAGGAAGCAGCCCGGAGAAGAGATCAGGCGCGACGAGACGAAAGGTGCGCTCACTCGTGGCGGCCACAAAGCGCTCTTCACTGGTCAGCACCCGCTGGAGGCCCGTGAGGTGACGGCGGAGCGCGGGCTGGATCGCGCTTGCCCACGGGCTGGCCTTCATCCCTTGGCCATCGCGGAGCAGGAGAGGATCACCGAGGTGTTCCCGAAGGCGCGCGAGGGCGTGGCTGACTGCGGAGGGGCTTCGGTGGAGCCGCTTGGCCGCCCGCGAAATGCTCTGCTCCTCGAGGAGTACGTCGAGAACAAGCAGGAGGTTGAGGTCAAGGGATTGAAGCTGCACGTCGTGCATCGCCGTTGAAGACAATGCATTTGATCAGTGTGCGGTCAAGACCATGATCGTCTTGAACGATTGATATTCGACTGCCTTCGATGAAAACAAAGATTCCAAAAACGCTGCTGGTTTACCCGGTGCTGATCGCCACGTGGAGCGCCGTCTTCGCTGCGTACTCCTTCCTCGATGGCCTTGGCGTTTACTCCTCCTTCGGGATCGACCTCGCCTGCGACCCCTTTGCCCTCGGAAATAGCGCGGCACGCTACGCGGGGATCGCGGCGGCGCTCTGGGTTGCGATTTTGGCTCTCCGTTCCGTCGATGCGTTGATTCTCGCGATGATCGCGCGCGCCGTGATGGACATCGGTGACACGGTGACGGGTCTTCAGACCGGGATCCTGCCTTTCGAAAGCGTCTGGCAACCCTTCGTGATGTTTCTGGGCCCCGAGGCGTACGTGCTCATTCGACTCTTTCAACTTCGCCGCCGCGACGGGGCCTAACGTGCGAGTTGTTCGCAGGCTCGTGCTTATTGCGCTTTTATTTCAGTCGCTTGCGGGCGAATTTGCAGGTGAAGCAGCCGCGCAAGATCGGTTCCAACACGCGGTCGATCTTTCCTTCGGCGTTGGTCGAACGTTCGTGCCGCAGGTCGCGTATGCGTTCTACGGTGGCGTTGCGGGACGACGCACGCGGTTCTACATCGGGCCCGGTCTCCGCTTCTTTGGAACCATCGGAAGTCAGTGGAGGCTTGCGGAAGAAAACGCCCCGGACGACAACTTCCTCGGCGGGGATCCAGACGCCGCCGCCATACGTATCAACGACGCCCGAATCGCATCGCTCAACGCTGGCGTTTACGTGCAGCTCGTGATTCGCGAGCGATGGTACGTCGGCGCCAACACCGATCTCCTCGGCGTCAGCTTCGGATCCTCAACACGCGGGTCACTCACGCGGCGCGACGGAACAACAGAGAATGTTCGGCGTATTCGTCCCAAGCGACTCAGCCTTTTTCCGGTGAGCGGTTCGTACAGTACCGAGTTTTTCTGGGTAGGCTATCGGCCGATCGACCGTCTTCTCGTGCGATTGGGGTTTGTCTTCTCGGACTACAAATACGAAATCGACGACGACCGTCTCGTCGAGAATGGCGATGGGTTCGAGCGGATCTACCCGCTCGCGCTCGTAGGCATTAGCTACGTGCTCCCGTAGCTCACGAATCGTAGTCACCAGAAGCGACGCCCCCGCAGTCCGCCTGGGAACTCTCGTAATGCGTCCGATTCATAGGTGGATCATGGCATTCGTGTCGGGAATATCGCGCTTCGATGAAATGCATTGGAGGCATGCATTCAGCCGTGGTGTGTTGCGTCAAAGCCGAAAGGACTGACCGATGCGCGACCCGAAGGAACTCCGCCAACTTGTGCAAACTGCCATGGACGCCATTTTGGTGCGTCACGATCGCGAGGAGGTGCAGCGGCACTTTCACAAGGACTTCGTGCAGCACAACCCTTGGGCGGAAGACGGCGGCGCTCACGTCGAAGCGATGTGCGACTTTGAGTTCGGTGTGAAGATGGGCCGATGGGCCGTTCAGGGGGACCTCGTCGCCTATCACGGCTACTACACCGCGCCGAATCCCCTCGGCGAGCACCCGCTTCTCTGCGTCGACGTGTGGCGGGTTCAGGGCGATCAGATCGTCGAGCATTGGGATGTGCTTCAGCCCGTTCCGGCGGCGCAGATTGACGTTCTTGTAGGATCTGGAGGTGACGGTTTTGCGGAGGTCGACCCGGCGCAGGTCGCTGCCAACGCGTCGGTGGCGCGGCGGCTGATCGAACTCGGCGTCAACCAGGGCAACGCTGCGCTCGTCGATGAGATTCTCGCCGAAGGATTCACGGTTCACCGTCCGGACGTGGAAGCAGGGAAGAGCCGTGATGGCTTCGTGAACTGGATGACCAACGCGAAGCCCGCGATCACGGTGAAGCGCACGATCGCTTCGGGCGACCTCGTCTTTCTACAGCTGCTGGTCGCCGCAGGTGGAAGCGAGCAGGTCGTGTACGACATCTTTCGTTTCGACGCGGCCGGCAAGATCACCGACCAGTGGATGGTGGCGCAGGCCCGCTTGCCGCTCGCCGAAGCCGCCAACCCGCATCCGCACTTTTAGACTTCGCAACCGCGCCTCTCGTTCGCGGGTCCGGCAACCAGCCTTTCGCGGAGGGCCGCCCTTCCGGCGCGATCGCGCCGATGCCAGTTGGTCAAAACCAAGCGTTTCGGAATGTCGTTGCCAGTGGGGATCGTGCCTGTGCCCGGGCCCGTGCCTGTTGCCTGAAACGAAGCGTCCCGTTTCGGAGTTCGACGAATCCAAGTCGTGCCGGCCACGGGCATGGGCATGGGCATGGGCATGGCACTGGGGTTCCCTCACCTACGTAGACACTATGCGGCGTTCACCGCGTTGTAGTGTTGTTCAATGGCTGCTGGGCTTTGATAGCCCAAAGTCGAATGGCGTCGATGCCGGTTGTAGAAGGTCTCGACGTAGTCGAAGACGGC
>JBCDAA010000579.1:0-4656 GCA_039186435.1 Myxococcota bacterium
GCGACGCCTCTCAGACGGTTCAACGCTGCCGTTACGAAGGTGGCGCGAGACGCAGGCGGGTCAGCGTTGGGCTGTGAAACGTCGTGTCTTCGAGCCGGTACTCCACCGCGCGCCCGTCGCGATGCATTTCGCAGGCGCCGATGTCGAGGAGCTCCTTCAGGATCTTCTGAACCGAGCGCACCGAGACGCTGAGTGCTTCCGCGATTGCGCGCGCGGAAATCGACGAATCGGTTCGCGCGAGGTGGTGCAGCACGATCCCTTCGAGGTCGAGCGTGCACCGCGGGTCCGGCAGGAAGCAGAGCGCGGTGGGACGTAGCTGAAGCTGGTGATTTTCGTCGAGGATCTCCGCCTGGCCTTCGACCGCCGCGCGTGCGCGGTGAAGAAGCACGCGAAAGGTGCCGCTATGAAGCGTCGGCTTGTAGCCGAAGCCGTAGACCCGCTGAAAGAGGTCCGCCCGCGACAAAGGACCCGATGCGCCCACAAGTTCGGCAAGGAGTGTGTAGGTGCGTTCTTGGGTGAGCGTATGAGCCGCTTCGTCGACGCCGCCCACCAGTCGCAGCGCGCAGCGAAGGACTCGGCGTGTCGGCTCACTCGGTGACACGCGAAGCATGACGCTGCTTTGGGTCGAACCGCCGCTGATCTCGGGCACGCAGAAGCCCGCGATCGATCCGGGAGCGGCGGGGTCGTGACCGTCAAGCCAGGGCCGAAGAGAGGGGGATGTGCCGCTCGCGCCAAGGACGCGCCAAAGGTCGTTGATCTCTTCCGCGAAGAGCCCCGGGATGCGCGGAGGCACGAGCTCGGCGAAGGACGTACGGTCGCCGGCTTCGGCAGACACGACAAGAGAACGAACGTAGCGGCCTAGTTCCCAGGGCGTCGTTGCGTCCGCAGTCGGATTGGCGAGAAAGTGCTCGTACTCGATCCAGCCGTGCCAAGGCGCCGGCGCTACCTGCCGCAGCGCCCGAAGAATGCGGGTCGCGAGATGCGGATGTCCGTGATAGCGGCGTGCGCGCGCAAGAACGATCGACGTGAAGTACTCGCGGAGGAGGTAGCCGTCCGCGCGTGCCATGCGCACCGCCTGGCGCGCCAGGTCGAGGTAATCAGGTTGGCCGTTTGCCATCGCAGCCAGCGCATCGATGGCGACGTCGATCGACTCTCGGCGCTCCGTCGGCTGCAGGGGAATTCCCGAAAGAACCGCACGAAGGCGTTGCGCGCGCGCGTCGCCCACGCTAGCCAGGGCGCCGAGTGTGGCCTCATCGAGCGAAAGGAACGCGAAGAGCGATGCGTACCCGCGGGTGCGGGAGTCCTCGATCTCACTCGGGGAGGGCGGCTGCGTGACGCCGGTCAGGGCGAGAAATGCGGCGACCGCCGGATGCTCCAGGGGTGCGTCCTCGAGGAGCGCTTCGACGTCGCCTCGCTCCGCGCGTTCCCACGTTTCTTCGCGGGGGGCGTTTCTCCCGGCACCCATGCCCAAGTACGATAGGCAGGTGTGCCGATCATCACCAGCGTGTTTCGCTCTGACGGTCGCGCTTGTGGGAGTGCTCCTTGGCGGCAACGCCCACGCCCAGTCGAGCGATGAAACTCGCGCCCGCGCGGTATTGCGTCAGGCCCTCGAACGCTGGGAGGCCGGCGACCTCGAAACGGCCGAATCGCTCATGCGCGAGTCGCTCGGGCTGCATCGCTGGACCTTCACCGCGTTTAAGCTGGGCGAGCTACTCCTCGAGCGGGAACGACCGGCGTCCGCGATCGAGCTCCTCAACGCGATCGCTGCGGGAGACTACGGCGAGATTACGGCGGAGGCCGTCGTCGAAGTTCGGAACACGCTCGATGACGCGCGAGGATTCGTGCCTCGTTTGCGCCTTCGTTTTTCGAACGCCGAGGAAGCCCGCGCCGCGGAGGTCGAGCTCGACGGCGAAGTCATGGACGTGGAGCCCGACGAGGGCGTGATCACGCTGCAGGCAGACCCGGGCGTGCGGCGGGTTCGCGTCGACATTCCGGGACGTGGACCCCAGCGCTTTGAGGTCGAGTTTGCCCTTCAGCGCGAGATCGAACGCGTGGTTTCGGTGTCGGCCGTGGAGGAAGGTCGCCTTCGGATCGACGCGCCGGAGGGGGCGCTCGTACGCGTCGGTGGTGAGCCGCGAACCCTTCCTGTGGACCTGCGACTTCCGGCCGGCGAGTACGACATCGTCGTGGTCATGGGGGACGACCGCCGTGAGGAAACCGTTGAAGTCGATCCGGACGGGGACCACTTTCTCGAGTTCAGCGCGAGAAATCCGCGACGCCGTCGTCGCATCATCTTGGGCGTGCTCGGTGTCGTGGCCGCGGGGGCGATCGCGGGATTCTTGATCTTTCGCCCCAGCGACAACTCCCTTCCGGTTGACCCCACCGGTACCTGAGCACGACGCTTTCGCGAAGGCATCGCTCGCTTCTGATAGGCTTCCCAGGTCGATGGCGTTGGCGTACCGCCCCCTATTTGAGCTCGCGAGCGGCGGGATGGGAACGGTGACGTTGGCGCTCCGTCGGGAAAGCACCTTTGAGCGCCTCTACGCGGTAAAGCGGCTTCGACCCCACGTCGCTGAAGATCCGGAGATGCGCGAGATGTTTCTCGCGGAGGCCAAGGTCGCGGGGCTAATTCGACATCCAAACGTCGTCAGCGTGCTCGATGTCGGCGCCGACACGCAGGGCCCCTTTCTCGTCATGGAGTGGGTCGATGGGATCTCCCTCGCCACGTTTCTTCGGGCGGCGCTTCGTCACGGTCCGGTGCCGGTTCCCTATTGTTTGGAAATCGCCGCGCAGGTGGCTCGCGGGCTCGACGCGGCGCACGAGCTCGAAACGCACACGGGGGAAAGCCTTCGTCTGGTTCACCGTGACGTCAGTCCGCAAAACGTTCTCGTCGGGTTCGACGGGCTGGTGCGCGTGACCGACTTTGGGATTTCCAAAGTCCTCGGCGCCGGGCGCACCACCGGCCAAGGCATTCTGAAAGGGAAGATGGGCTACCTCTCCCCTGAGCAGCTCCGCTTTCAGTCCCTCGACCGCCGCTCCGATCTCTTTTCCCTCGGCGTCGTGATCTTCGAGATGCTCTCCGGCAAGCGCCTCTACAGCGGCAAGGCACCCGAGTCGGTCGCGGGGCGAATCCTTCGCGACCCGCCGCCTTCGATCGGGGAGCACCGGCGCGATGTGCCGCCCTCCCTCGAGGAGTTGCTCTTCGAACTTCTCGCGAAGCAACCGGAGGATCGTCCAGCGACGGCCGCCGATGTTGGGGCGCGCCTCGACGCGATCGCGATGGAGTGCTTCGACGACGAGCTCACCACCCTCAAGGACTTTTCGCGCGACCTCTTTCAAGAGCAGCGAGAAGCGATGCGCAAGAGCATCGCGTCGTCGATGCAGTCCCCGGGGCTCAACGACGAGGCGACCGAGCCGGTTCCGGTGGGGTCTCCTCCCCGTCGTCGTTGGCTGCTGGGCGGAGCGGCCGCCGTGGTTCTCCTCGCTGCGGCGATCGGCGTCGCCGTGGTTGTCTCTTCGAAGGAGTCTCCGCCGGATGTTCCCGAGGTCGCGCCAGCTCCGGAAGTTGCGACGTCGCCTCCCGCCCCGGCGGAACCAGTGGGTGTGATGGAAGTGGAGCCCGAGCCCGAAGTCACCGACCCCGAGCCCGCTCCCTCGAAGATGCGCGTGCGTCGTCGTCGGGGTCGTTCGCGCATGAGTTCCCGAATGACCGCGCAAATGGCGGGACCTCGAATTCCTGAGGTCGGCGAAGGTGGCTGGAATGCCATTTGAGAAAAGGCACGATGCCGACCGGGGCAAGGCTTGCGCGCGATGTTCTTTCTGTGAAGCTGGCGCGCGATGATTCGCGGAGCAGGGTGGTGCGTTCTCGTCGGACTTTGGGCGTGCGGTTCGAGCGCGTGGCCAAGCGCCGACAACGACACGGTGCTCGTGCGGATCGAAGTCGATGATCCCGAGGCTACCCAGGTGAGCTATCGCGTCTGGGATGAGCGCCATGAGCTCGTCCGGGATGAACTCCTTCCGGCGTCCGACTTTCCGCGCATCGTTCGGCTCTTTCCTGCGGATGACGATCCCACCGGCGCGTCCTATCGCGGCGGTCTGATCGAAGTCGAAACGTGGACGGAGTCACTGTGTCCGCGAGCGCGCGCGTCCTTTGGGTTTCGCTACGGCGTGACGACGACGCGAAACACGCTCACCCTGTCCGTGCCGACCGACGACGTCGACTGCGCGCCGCTCTTTGTTGAGGAATCCGCGATCGGCACGTCGTGCACGCAAGAGGCTCCGTGCGGGGAGGTTCGTCAGGCGCTCGATGTCGCCGAGGAGGCGTCACGTCGCTTTGTGATTCACGTCGCCGGAGGAACGTACGCGGCTTGGTCCAACAACGGCCGATTTCAGGGGTCGCCTTCACGGCTGCCGAACGTGGTCCGCGCCTGGCCTGGGCGTTCGCTTCCGACGATGCCGACAATCGTTTCTGAGGAGGGGTTTTCCTGCGATCCCGACAACGAAAACGCGTGCAGCCAAAACAGCGTTTGCATCGATTCGTTCTGTGCGGATCGCAGCCCCATCTCGCTCTGCTGCCAGTTCGATCGCACTGCGCCGGCGCAGTTCGAGGTCGACGGTTTGCGAACGATCGGCGGAAAGAACGGCATTGAAGTGAAC
>JBCDAA010000580.1:0-4654 GCA_039186435.1 Myxococcota bacterium
AAACGAAGACCTTTTGGGAAAAACACCAAGGGTAAAATCAAAAAGGAAATTCCCAGCATCCAAAAGACATCATTGGTCACCAAACCCTGGTCGCGAGTGGCAACCCTAACGATGTAGCTCGCTAGCGGACCGCCACGACGATGTCGAAGGGTCCCTCGTGCACGGTGACCTCGCGAAAGCCCACCTCGCGAAGCGTCCGCCGATACCACTCGACCTCGCGAAGACGACTTCCGCAGGCGTCGACGCCAAGCAGGAAGTAGCTCCAGAAGAACTGCACCGCGAGACGGGCCGGCGTTCGCATTTCCTCCGACACGATCACCCGGCCGCCCTTCGGAATCGCGGCGTATGCGCTCTCGAGAAGCTGGCGACTGGTCGCGTCGGGCCAATCGTGCAGTACGCGCACAAAGCAGAGCGCGTCGTAGCCCGAGGGAAGCGCCTCTTCGAGAAAGTCGCCCGCGACAAAGCCAAGGCGTTCGTTCGTACTGATCTTTGCGCGTACGAGAGGTTCGACCTGGGGAAGATTGAAGACGTCGAACGAGAGTGTCGGAAGCGCGTCCGCCAGCGCACATGCGAGCGTCCCATCGCCGCCACCGACGTCGAGGATGCGCTGCGCGTCTCCCCACAGATCCGGCGCTTCGAGAAAGCTTGCCACGATAGGCGCCACCCCGGCCGCCATGCTCTCTTCAAACCGCTGGTGCTGCGCAAAGGTCGCGGGTGGCCACGCAAACTCATCCGGCCGCACGCCATCGCTTCCCCGCAGCACCTCCGCGATCTGCCCGTGCAGGCGGCGCCAGGGCTGCGCGTTGCGGTCGCGTTCGATGGACTGCGGCCCGAGCGCGAGCTCCGCCGCTTCCTCGAGCGGTTCGGCGGACATGAAACGGGCGTCCTCGATCGCGTCGCTCTCTTGCTCACGAACAACCAGGCCAAGGCTCTCAAGGCAGTCGAGAAACTTGAAGAGGCGGTGGGGCTGCATCTCGAGATCCCGCGCGAGAACCCCAAGGGTCACGGGGCCCGCGTCGAGACGTCGCAGCAGTCCCGTCTTCCAGGCGGTCTCGACCACGTCGATCGCTTTGTCGCCATGAAAAAGAAGCGAAAGAAGCCCGCGCGCATCGAGCTGATTCATGGGGCTCCCAGCGTGACGAGGGCGTCCAGGAACGCATCGATCTCCTCGTCGGTGTTGTAGTAGTGCGGTGCGATTCGCAGTCCGCCGCGCACGCTGATCACAAAGCCTTCCGCGCGGAGGGTTTGCGCGAGCTCGTCTGCATCCGGGTGACGAACGCAGACCACGCCGCCGCGGCGCGCAGGATCGCGCGGGGTCGCCACCTCCATCCCCGCCGCATCCAAACGCGCGATGATCCGCTCCGTTCGCGCGAGCGACTCCTCCCGAATGGCGTCCACACCGACGCTCTGAAGGAGCGCAAGCCCCACGCGCGAAAAGATCGCGGGCAGCACCGCTGGCGTGCCTGAGGCAAAACGGCGCGCGGTTGTCGTAAGCGTTTCGGACGGTGCAAAGGTGAGCGGGTTGTCGAGGGACATCCAGCCGGTAACCGGACGCAGCCACCGAAGAAGCGCCGGCCGAACGTAAAGAAAGCCAAGGTCCGGCGCGCCGGAGAGCCATTTGTGAGCCCCGCCGAGGAGAAAGTCGACGCCGATCTCCGTCACGTCGATCGGCACCACGCCAACGCTTTGGTAGGCGTCGAGCGCAACCCACGCGCCCACGCGATGCGCCGCAAAGACGAGCGCTTCGGCGTCGAGAAGCGCGCCCGTGCCAAAGGTCGCGTGGGACACGCACACCAGCCGCGTTCGTTCGTCGATCGCAGCGTGCAGCGCGTCCTGATCCACCTCCACACCGTTCGAGGGAATCACCACGAGCTCCGCACCGAGACGTGCGGCACTCCGCCAGAGCACCTCCATCGTCGGAAACTCGAGGTCGGTGGTGATGACCCGCCTCCGCCCCGTGGAAAAGTCGAGCGACGTCGCCAGGCGAGCGAGGAGACTGGTGAGGTTCACATCGGTGACGACCGTTCCGAGGGGCGCGCCGATCAACGTGCCGAAGTCACTGGCGGTCTCGTGCAGCTCCTGCCACCACCTCTCCCACACGTCGTCGCGCCAGTCCGCGAGGGTTTCCCAGTAGCGCCGGAGTACCTCCTCCCCGCCGCGGGGAAACGCTCCGGTCGAGTTGCTGTTCAGGTAGACGCACTCCGAGAGGACCGGAAACTCCTTTCGAAGAAGAGCGCGGTCCTTCACGCGCTGCCTTGCCTGGAACCGGGCTCCGTTCCGCCTTCGCGATCCCAGGTGCCCGTGAGCTGCACGCGAACTTCCCAAAGCGCCGGAAAGAGCGGCCGCGTCATGCGGGGCCCAAGCGCATTCGTGGGAAAACCGTCGAGGGCCTTCACCGTCCGCCCGATGCCGATGGTGCGACGAACCAGCAGGAAGTGATGCACCATCCACTTTTGGTGATTGGCGTCGAGGTCCGTCAGGAGCTCGCAGACGCGAAGCAGCTCTGGCGCAATATCGTCCCGCCGGTACACGTCGAGCAAAAGGTAGCCACGCCGAAGGAGCGCTCGCGTGAGCGCGCCCTCGAGATAGCGCGCCGCCATATGAAGCTGGTTCCAGCCGGGAGACTGCTGTCCGCTCCCATCGCCAAGATGGCGCCGAATCACCAAAAACGACGAAGGCGTGATCGTGTCGATGATCTCCAGCTCGGCGTCGAGCTGCGCCATGATCCGCGTCATCCGTTCCAGCGTCGCGGCCGCATCCCAAAAGTCGTCGCCGTCGAGATGCTTCACGACCATCGTCGCCTCGTGACCGAGGAGCTTCAGCCAAAGCTCCTGCGCCTGATGCACCAGCTGAAACATCATCTCGTCGTGGTGCACGAGATCGTTCGCCGGCGTCTGCGCCGAGAGCAGCTGCTCAGTCTGAAGGTAAACCTCGTAGTCGGTATCGCCGTGCCCAACCTCGCGCTTCAGCACCCGGTTGTAGATCGGCGTCGCGATCGCGGCCGCGAGCTGCTCGTAGGGCTCACCCTGCTGGGCACTCGGAAATGCAACGACAGTGCGCTGCTTTGTCCCGCTCGGCGGCTCTCGCTTCGAACCCATATCATGCCCTCACTGGAGACACAGGCGTCGCAGGCGCGCCGCCAGCTCCTCTGGCTCGAGACCTTTTCGAATCCACGCGTCCGCGCCCACATCGGTCGCCAGACGCCGGAGCGTGTCGACATCACAGGCTGAAAAGAGAACGAGCGCCGTCGAGGCGCCGCGAAGATTTTCGCGCAGCACCGAAAGCAGTCGATCACCCGAGAGCGCTGGAATCTCGACGTCGAGGAGCACCACATCGGGCGCGAACTCGCGCGCAATCACCGACACCCCGAGGGATTCGCTAACCGTTTTCACTTCGAATCCCTCGAGGCGCAGCATGCGACTCGTCATGTCCAGCTGACTCGTGTCGTCATCCACCATCAGTACGCGGAGCGGCCGTTTCGCCTCGTGCATCGCGCGAACCTCCTTGTAGGTGGCGTCGGATCGTTCCGATGAGCCGTCCCCGATCGACCGGTTTCGTGAGGTAGTCACAGCATCCAACTTCCGTGGCGAGCTCCATGTCCTGACGCGTCGCGTGCGCCGTCAGCGCGACGACCGGTATCCGTTCGAGTTTCGGATCCGCCTTGAGCTGACGGGTCACTTCCCAGCCGTCCATGTGCGGCAGCGAGAGATCCATCAGGATCAGATCCGGGGCGACCTCCTTGGCCGCCCTGAGACCCGCGCGACCATCCTCCGCTTCCGTCATGTCGAAGATGCCGGAGAGATAGCGCCGCACGATGTCTCGGTTTTGCTCGATGTCCTCCACGTAGAGGACCTTCGGTTTTCGCGCTGCCTGCACTGCCCGGCGCCGGAGCACATGCGCCTTCGCCTGCTCCACCACCTCTTCGGTGCTGCGTCCATTCTTGCGAATGATCTTGGCGAGCCCCTCCCCGAGGGCCTCGGCTTCGTCCCGCGAAAGCTCCTTGCCCGTGAGGATGACCACCGGAAACTCGTGGCCGTCGTCGCGGACTTTCGCGAGCACTTCGAAGCCGTCGACCCTCGGCATGACGAGATCAAGAACCATCAGTGCTGGCGGTGAAACCCGAACGCGGAGGAGTGCGTCGTCCCCGTCGGGCGCCTCGCTCACGGCAAAGCCCTCGGCGCGCAAACGGCGTCCGACGATGTCGCGCGTGGAGGCGTCGTCATCGACCACGAGTACCTCGCCCGAGTCCGGTGAGATCGCCGCGCTAAGCACCTGCACGAGCTCGTCGGGCTCGACCGGCTTGACCAGATAGTCAAACGCGCCGAGGGAAAACCCGCGCTGCCGATCCTCCTCGATCGAAAGCATGATCACCGGAATGTGCCGAAGGTCGTCCGCCGACTTCAGGGACGAAAGCACCGACCAGCCGTCCAGCCGCGGAAGGTGAATGTCGAGAACGATCACCGCAGGCTGCGCTTCGCGCGCTGTCATCAACCCTTCGATGCCATCGCCCGCGACGAGCACCTCGAGACCTTCGTCCTCGAGACGCCGCCGAAGAAGCTGCTGGATTAGCGGGTCGTCGTCGATCACCAGCACCTGCGCCCCGGTCGGAAGGTCGAGGGGCGCGTCGCTCTCCTGCTCCTTCTTGGTCGGGTGC
>JBCDAA010000581.1:0-4647 GCA_039186435.1 Myxococcota bacterium
CGGTGTCCGCAACTACAGCATTCCCTCCATGGACATCGACCTGGGCGACGGGCGCGGCATTCTTGTGGGCGCGGCGCTGATTCGCGACGACGATGGGCGCGTGGTCTCAGCGCGTCTTTCCAGGGAGGTGACGCGGGCCTCGTTCGTGCGAACGTCCCTTCCGAGTCCGCGGACTGTGTGGGCGTTTGAGGATGCGACCCTTGCTTCGGCACACGTGATCGAGCCCTGCGAAAGCTGCACACCCTGGGAAAGTCCGCCCGCGAACTTCTTCGTCGTGGTGGCACCCGAGGAGATGGTGGAACAGCCTGAGCCCGGGTGGTCGATCGCCGTCAGCCCCTAGGCAGGTTGTTCCTCGCGGCCGGTGGTTTGCTGTGCCACGGTGGAGCGAGGGAGGCTTCATGAAGAGGGCGTTGCTAGCGCTAGTTGTGCTCGCGGGCTGTGGGGATGACTCTCCGCCGGATGGGTGCCGGTTCCTTGATTCGGACGGCCAGCCAGACGACCGAGTGGTCGAAATTGGAACGCTCGTTTCAGGCACCGAACCGATCGAAGAGCGCTTTACGCCCTGGGCGGACGAGGACGAACAGACGCTGATTCTCGGCTTTCAGGGGGGCTGGATGGTGCAGCCCACCCTTCGGATCAACGCCCTCGCCGACGATCCCGCGTCCCTTTGCACGACGGTTCGTTTGAGCAACGAGTCGGACGCTCGCGTCGAAAGCGGCCTCGAGCTCGCGCGTGAGTCGACCCGGGTTGGCGACCACCACTACTTTGGGCCCATCAACAACCTTCTCAACGACGAGGTCGACGGCTTGATCAACGCGGACCTCACCGTCGATGTTCAGGTGATCACCGAGCGTTATTCCTCCGGCGATGCGGTCACGGTGCGGCTGACCGGCGGGACCTGATTCGAAGGCTTCGCTGAACGGTCTGGCCGTCGCGTGACTTCAACCTTGGGTTGCGGCGGGAGATCCGGATGACACCAATCCGTCGATCCTTGCGGGCGGGGAGCGACGTCCGGGTGGTTCGAATTAGGACCCTATTCACGCGCGCTCACGGACGTCTCACCCATCCGCTACAGTGCGCCGTGTGGAGTTCAAACTCTCAACGGAGCTGACGCCCAAAGGCGACCAGCCGACCGCGATCAAAGAGCTCGTCGAAGGCCTCAACGCCGGCGAAAAGCACCAGTGCCTCCTCGGCATTACCGGGAGCGGCAAGACCTTCACTACCGCGCAGGTGATCGCGGAGGTGCAGCGCCCGACGCTGATCATGGCGCCGAATAAGACCCTGGCGGCGCAGCTCTACGCGGAGATGAAGGAGCTCTTTCCGGAAAACGCGGTCGAGTACTTCGTCAGCTACTACGACTACTACCAGCCCGAGGCCTACATTCCGGCGTCCGACACCTACATTGAAAAGGACGCGATCATCAACGACGCCATCGACCGGATGCGGCATAGCGCAACGCGCTCGCTCCTCAGCCGACGCGATGTGATCATTGTTGCGAGCGTCTCGTGCATCTACGGCATCGGATCCGCGGAGTGGTATCACGAGATGTTGATCGAGCTGGAGGTCGGCGAGGAGCTCCTTCGGGATCGACTTCTTCGCCGGCTGGTCGACATTCAATACCAGCGCAACGACGTCGACTTTCACCGCGGGACCTTTCGGGTGCGCGGCGACACCGTCGAGATCTTTCCGGCGCACTCGGACAAGGTCGCCGTTCGCATCGAGTATTTTGGCGACGAGATCGATCGCATCGCAGAGATCGATCCGCTGAAGGGCGAGGTGCTCCAGGAGCTTCCGCGTTACGGCATCTACCCGGGCAGCCACTACGTCACCCCGGAGCAGCAGCGCGTCCAGGCCGTGAAGGCGATCCGCGATGAGCTTCGCGAGAGGCTGGAGCAGCTGCAGGACGCGAACAAATTGCTCGAGCGGCAGCGCCTTGAGCAGCGGACGATGTTCGACCTCGAGATGCTCGAGCAGATGGGGTTCTGTCAGGGTATCGAGAACTACTCGCGGCACCTTTCAGGGCGTGCCGAAGGCGAGGCGCCGCCAACCCTGATCGACTACTTTCCCGACGACTTTCTGCTCGTTCTCGACGAGTCGCATCAGACCGTGCCGCAGATCGGCGCGATGTACCGGGGCGACCGCGCGCGAAAAGAGACGCTCGTCAGCCACGGATTTCGCCTTCCCAGTGCCCTCGACAACCGCCCACTGCAGTTCGAGGAGTGGGAGAGCCACGTGGTTCAGGCGATCTACGTGAGTGCGACGCCGGGTCAGTACGAGATCGACAAAACCGAGGGCGTGGTCGTCGAGCAGGTGATCCGCCCCACGGGACTCATGGATCCGCCTATCGAGGTGCGCCCGGTCGGCAAGCAGGTGGACGATCTTCTTGGCGAGATCCGCGCGCGCGTGGAACGGGACGAGCGCGTGCTCGTCACGACGCTGACCAAGCGCATGGCCGAGGATCTGACCGAGTACTACGGCGAGCTCGGCGTGAAGATTCGCTACCTGCACTCGGACATCGACACCATCGAGCGGGTCGAGATCCTCCGCGATCTTCGAAAGGGCGAGTTTGATGTGCTGGTCGGCATCAACCTCCTTCGCGAGGGCCTCGATTTGCCGGAGGTTTCGCTGGTCGCGATCCTCGACGCGGACAAGGAGGGCTTTTTGCGAAGTCCCCGCTCGCTAATTCAGACCATCGGCCGCGCCGCGCGAAACGCCGAAGGCCGCGTGATCATGTACGCCGATAAGGTGACCGCGGCGATGAAGCTCTCGATCGACGAGACCGAGCGACGCCGCGACCTCCAGGAGGCGTACAACACGAAGCACAACATCACGCCGCAGACGATCAAGAAGGCGGTGCTCGAGCTCGATCCCTCGATGGGTGCGACCGACTGGTCCGCGGTTCCGAAGGTCGAGGGCGCCGAGGACGATCAGCCGGTCGAGTTGCGCATCGAAGCGCTCCGAGCCGCAATGTACGCGGCTGCGGAGGAGCTCGACTTCGAAAAGGCGGCGAGTCTTCGGGACGAGATCAAACGCCTCGAGGGCGGCGATGTCGCGCCTCGACTCACCGCCGCCCGTCAGCGAAAGCGCGCGCGACGACGAAGCTGACCATTCGCATGGCCGTGGCACGCACGCCGCGACCTTGCCTACCGAACTCGTCGCGCCTGTCCGTTGCGTCGAACGGCCGTGGACCGCGCGTCGAACGGGCACACCGCTGCCCGTGCCCATGCCCATTCGCATGGCCGTTGCCTACCAGACTCGGCGCGTCTGTCCGTTGCGTCGAAACGGCCGTGGACCGCGCGTCGAACGGGCATGGGCATGGGCACGGGCATGGGCCAGATCCCGGCCGCTGCCCATGCCCATGCCCATGCCCGTGCCCATGCCCGTGCGTGCCCATGCCCGTGCCCATGCCCGTGCCCGTGCCGGATGACCCCGAATGCGCTAGTCGTCGACCGCGAAACTGAGGATCCCGCCCTCGCCATCGACCGAGAGAGCCGGCTCGCCGGCCACGGTGACATCTCCCGAAAGTCGCCCGTAAAGGACGAGGTGATCGTCGTCGACGTCGATGTCGAAGGACTGAAAGAGAATCGAACCTGGGGACTCGACAAGAACCGACCAAAGCTGGTCGCCGGTGACCGGATCGTGAGCTGAGAGCAGCGGCGTCGACATGGGAATGAATCCCTCGGGGCCGTCGAAGACGCCGCGGCTCATCGTGTACACGGCGCGGCTCGAGGAAGTCATGCTGTCGACACCCGGCTGCGAAAAGACCTCGTCGCTGGTCAGCTCCCGTGCCCAGTCGAGTCGTCCGGTCGGGTCGAGGCGAAGCATGTAGGGCTCCCCGAAACAGAACTCTTCGCCGCAGGAGATCGCCGCGTCGTCGACGAGGAGCTCCTCGCTGTAGTCGCCGGCGACAAAGACCCCCCCATCCGGCGCAATCGCCATGACGTCGACTCGCTGCGTTCGCTCGCCGGTGATGTGCCGCGCCCAAAGATGCGCGCCGGTGTTGGCGTCGCGACATGCGATGAGCGCATCGCCGTCGTCGAAGACGTAGGTTTCGCCCTCGTAGCGCACATCACCGGCGTCGAAGGAGCTGATCACGAAGCACATGCGATCGCTCGTGGCGTCGTACCGGCTCAGACTTGAAGGTCGCGCAACGCTTTCCAAAAACCCGACCTGCCACTCCACCGAGCCAGTCGCAGGATCGATGCGCGCAATCGCATTCGCGTTGGTCGGACCCTCCCCCAGGTCGACGGGGGATCCGTCTCGGTTCGATGCGATGGCAAAGATCGCGTCGTCGTTGGCGACGAGGGTGACGATGTTGGAGTCCAGGGTGTCTGCCCACGCGAGCACCCCGTCGGCGTTGGTGCATCCCCAGAAGTCTTCGTGGTCCTCGTTGTAGGTGTCCCCATCGAAGATCAGGGGACGTCCGGTCGAGGCGAGAAAGCATCGAAACGATGGCCCTGAGACGACCTCCGTCGAAAATTCGATTTCGGGGGAGTCGCCGACCAAGGCCCACTGCGGAACGCCGTCCTCGCCGAACTCGCCGAGGAGGAGACCGTTGCTCTCCGGCTCCGGAAACGACAGCGCGCCAAAATCGCCGCCGCGATACGTCAGCCAAATCGTGGCTCCATCACCGCTCGCGCGAGCTTC
>JBCDAA010000582.1:0-4630 GCA_039186435.1 Myxococcota bacterium
GCAAGCGCTCGACCACGTAGAGGTCGACTACGACCGCCGACTTCACGAGTTCATCGCTACGTTTGGGTACCCGGTCTCGGCTGGAACGCGAGAAACTCAGATTGACGAGGAGACAATCCTTGAGCGCTGGTCTTCTTGGTCCTCTCAGGGCATGACCATTCTGCTCGTACGAGCTCTCTACGAGCCAGAGTTCGGGATGGAGATCGGGGTATGGTGCTTCCCCTCGCCCTCGCCGATTCGGGCTGCTCGAACCGGGCTCCTCGCCGAGGACTTCGTCGCCCGAGTTGTCGCGCGACGCGCTGCAAGAACAGAGCGCCTTTGACGTAGCGACGTTCCCGGATGGCGGCGGCCGCGAGCGAAAACGCGACAAAGCCCCTGACGCTCCCTCAATCTGCTCTACATTCGCCTCATGACCGCGCCTCGCGCCGTGCTCGGCGATCGCTCGCTCTTCCCGAACCTTCGCGCGAAGAGCTACCTCAACCACGCGGCGATCTCCCCCCTCTCGTGTCCGGTCGCGTCACAGATCGAACGCGTCGTCGCGTCCTACCAAGGCGGCGGTCTCGAAGGGTTCAAAGAGTGGCTTCCGCAGCGCGCGCGTTTTCGAGAATCACTCGGCGCGCTCCTCGGTGTGTCCGGCGAGGACATCGGCTTTGTCCAAAACACGAGCGCCGGCGTGACCTCGATGGCCTTTATGCTCCCGTGGAAAGAGGGCGATCGCATCGTGCTCTTCGAGGGCGAGTTCCCCGCGAACGTGACGCCCTGGCAGCAGGCCGCCGCGACCTTCGGCCTGGAGATCACCATGCTGCCTCTCGCGCCCTTCAGGCGAAGCTGGGAGGAAGGTCTGGCGAGTCTTGAAACGGAACTCACGCGCGGCGTTCGTCTTGTGGCGATGAGCGCCGTCCAGTTTCAAACCGGACTGCGTATGCCTATCGAGGACGCGGGCGCACTCTGCCATCGCTACGGCACGGAGCTCTTCGTTGACGCGATTCAAGCCCTTGGTGCGGTCCCGCTTCGCGTGGATGACGTCGACTACCTCAGCTGCGGCGCGCACAAATGGCTGATGGGCGTGGAGGGCGTCGGTTTCGTTTACGTGAACTCGGCCAAACGCGGCGCGCTGATTCCACGCCTTGGCGGCTGGCTTGGCCACGAAGCAGCCCTCGACTTTCTCTTTCTCGGGAGCGGCCATCTTCGCTACGACCGGCCCCTTCGCCGTGAAGCGAACGTGGTCGAACAGGGCGCGCAGAGCGTGATCGGGCTCGCGGCCTGGGAGGCATCGGTCGACCTGATTCGCGAACTCGGCGTGGATGCGATCTTCGAACACATTTCACGCTTTCACGCTGCGCTTGAGCCGGCGCTGAAGGAACGCGGCTTTGAAAGTGCGCGCGTCGAGGACGCCCAAAGCGCCACGTTGAGCGTGAAGGCGCCGCCAGGTCACGACGAAGTCGACCTCGCAGCGAAGCTCGGCGAGCGTGGCGTCGCAGTCAGTACGCCCGACGGATACCTGCGCTTTGCCCCCCACTGGCCGAATTCCCTAGAAGAAGTGCCTCTAATTCTCGAGGCCCTGGACGCTCACCTCTCGCCTTGAGCGGAGACCCGAATCGAGGTACTCCGGCGCCTCGGTGAACTACGACCTCGTAATCCTGGACTTCGACGGAACCTTCACGGATGTGGAAAAGGAGGCGGGGCCCTTCTTTGCCGCGTATCGCGAGGACATTCGCGAGCGTCTCGAGGTTCAGGACCTCGACGCCCTCTGGGAGCGCTGCCGGGAGACGTTGGCCAAGGACCCCGCCCACTACGGCTGGAGCTACGAGGGCAAAGTCGTCGCGCCGGGCAACGCCGATCCCTATCTCCGGGCGACGGTCATCCTGAACATGATCCTCGACGAGCGTGAGCTCTTTTCGAACGTCGAGGAGCGTCGCCAGCTCTTGCAGGAGCTCTACCATCGCAACTACCCGAAAGCGGACACCGTCTTTCGCTCGGACGCCAAGCACGTGGTCGAGGCGCTCCTCGCGAGTGGCCTTCCGACCGTCGTGGTCACCAACTCGGAAACCGCCGCAGTGCAGGCGAAGATCGACGTGCTGAATCCAACCGGCCGCGAGCGTCTTCGCGTGTGCGGTGATGCGAAGAAGTACATCGTGTCCGAGCTGGACGAAGCGGACGAGGTGTTCGACGGCGTGGCCGCGGAAATGAAGGTCGAAGGACTTCGACGCCCGATTCTTCTTCGGCGTGGCCACTACTATACGCAGCTCCGTTCCCTGTGGAACGAGCTCTCGGCAACACCGGAGCGGACGCTCGTGGTGGGCGATATCTTCGAGCTCGACCTTGCGCTCCCGGCGCAGCTCGGAGCTTCCACGCATTTGGTCCTGAAAGAGATGACCGAGGCGTTTGAGCGAAGCGCAGTGGAGGCAACGGAACGTTCGGAGCTTAGCGAAGGGCTCGGCGCCGTCCTCGCCCGCGTTGGCATCGCTTGATTTCGACCCTCGAGGACCCCAGGACAACTTCATGACAGCGATGGCGAAGGAGCAGGATCGAAACTTCTTCGTCTTCAACGCCGTCGTTTCGGTGGGCGCTCTCTCCCTCCTCGCGTGGCTCCTCCTGATTCGCGACGGGGGCGCCGAGGGCCTCGACCTTCGCTTCATGCCCGCTGTCAATGCGGCGCTCAACGCGACGGCGGCGGTCCTCATCACCGCGGGGTGGATCGCGATCCGCAAAGGCAACGCGGACCTTCACAAATACCTCATGGTCGGCGCCTTCGTGGCTTCGACGCTTTTTCTCGTCGGCTACCTCGCGTACCACTACGCCCACGGGGACACGCGCTACCAGGGCGAGGGCGCGATGAAGGTGATCTACCTCTCGATTCTCGCGAGCCACGTGCTTCTCTCGATTCCGGTCGTGCCGCTCTGCCTCAGCGCGTTTTACTTCGCGTGGCGCCGCCGCTTCGACACGCACAAAAAGGTCACCCGCATCCTCGCGCCCATGTGGCTCTACGTGTCGGTGACCGGCGTCGTCGTGTACTTCATGCTCCACGCGTAGACTGTCGCGCACGCCGTGCCGCCAGGAACCCTTCCGCGATCATCCAGCAGGTAAGCGCGAGGAGACCCGCCGAAAAGCTGGCCAGCAGCCAGTCCTCGTCCGCAAGAAAGCGCCGCAGTTTGTCGATCAGCGCGATGATGGCGACGAAGGTCACGAGCACCATCGGGATCACCAGCGGCAGGATCGGCTTTCGGCGGACCGCGAAGTAGAGCGCGAGCACCATGAGCGTTAGCGACGCGAGCATCTGGTTGCTCGCTCCAAAGATGGGCCAAAGGACCCAGCCGACTTGCCGCGTCGCGCCCGAGGCGTCCGTGGTTTCGCCGAAGGCGAGGGCGGCCGCAGGAAGGACGGCGAGGAGGGTGCCCACCACCGGGCGCTGTAGCACTGGCACCCGAATCGCGGCGCCGAGCTCCGCGACGATGAGCCGCTGAATGCGTGTTGCCGTGTCGAGGGTTGTCGCCGCAAAGGAGATCACCAGGACCGCCATCACGGTGCGCGCGATCTCCGTGCTGAGGCCGAGCGCTTCGAGAAACGCGCCGCCGCCAAGCACGAACGCGGCGGCTTTGTTGGCGCCGGCGGACGCCCAGCTGCCGTAGTAGGTGCCCCAGCTAAGGTCCGCCACCGCGCCTTGGGAAGGGAGCGTGCACGCGCCGACGAGCCCGATGCCGGCGACGGCGGCAAGCGTCGACGCGAGGGCGAGGGAGCCCTCGCCAAGCATGCTGCCGTAGCCGATGGCGCGGGCGTCGGAGAGTCGGTCGAGCTGTTTTGAGGTCGTCCCGCTGCTGACGAGGCCGTGAAAGCCGCTGATCGCCCCGCAGGCGACGGTGACGAAGAGGAGGGGAAAGAGAGCCGGTGCGCCTTCTTCCGCGGGGCGAAACGCGGGCGCGTCGAAGTCCGGATGCGCGATGGCGAGTCCGAGAAAGATCGCACCCAGCCCGACGACTAGCTGATGGCTGTTGATGAAGTCGCGGGGCTGAAGCAGGAGCCAGACCGGTAGCAGGCTGGCGATTGCGGAGTAGACAAAGAGAAAGATGATCCACGCGGTCTGAGGATCGGGAACGCCCCAGCTGCGAAGGTCGATCGGAACCTCGGTGCCGACCCATACGAGTGCGTAGAGCAGGCCGAGAGCAACGAGCGACGGGAGGAGCGGCGAGGTCCCGCGTTTGTGCAGGAGCCAGCCCATCACCACCGCAAGGAGGATCTCGCTCTGAATCGGAATCACGCTCGAGGGCTGGGCGACGAAGAGTCCCGCGATCGCCATCGCAAACACGGCGAGGACGAGCCACACCAGAACGAGGACGAAGCAGAGAAAGAGCACGCGCGCCCGCGGGCTGATCGCGTCGGCGGCAACATCGGCGATGGAGCGCCCACCTTCCCGAACGCTGACGACGAGTGCGCCGAAGTCGTGAACGGCGCCCATGAAGAGGGTCCCGAGAACGACCCAAGCAAGGGCCGGCGCCCAGCCCCAATAGGCCGCGACGCAAGGTCCGATGATCGGAGCTGCGCCCGCGATGGAGGTGAAGTGGTGCCCAAAGAGAACATGCCGGGAGGTGGGCACGTAGTCGCGGCCGTCGCGCTTGGTGTGCGCTGGCGTCGC
>JBCDAA010000583.1:0-4609 GCA_039186435.1 Myxococcota bacterium
AAACGCTCCCGCGCACGCCGAAGCATCGGCTCCATGCGATCCACGCCAACCACATCCATCCCGCGGTCGGCGATGGCGCGAGTCACCCGCCCCGTCCCGCATCCGAGCTCGAGAACCGGTCCTCCGCGCGCCTCGGCAAGGTCCGCGTAGAAGCGAACGTCTTTCCGGCGTCGGCGGTACACCTGGTCGTAGTACTGACCGTCCTCGTAGTGCGCGTCCGTTCCGGCGCGAAGGTCGTGGCTCATGGCTCGATCTCGAAGTTGCGCGGGACTTCGCTCAAGATTTCTCCGAACCGAAACGCCTCAACGCGCCACCCCTCGGGAGATGGCTGCATCACGAACTCCATCTCGCGCTCGTACGGGCTCCCGAGAAAGGTGCCGGTCGTCGTGCCTCCCAAACGAAGGCGTCCCGCGTCGAGGTTCTCCGCCTCCGAGAAGAGAAGCCGCAGCCGGTCCTGCGCCATCGCATCCCAGACCTGCGCTTTGAGCTCTCGTTCGTGATCCGAGAGCGCCTCGTCGCGATCGCGCCGCTCCTCGACCTCGTCGCGGGCAAGACCGACCGCCAACCCGAGCGCGGTGGGGTGAGCGCGTTTGCGCCAGGCATCCAAGAAGGACTCCGCCGCACGCTCGGGGGTGGACGTGTCCACGAGAACCTCGACGCCGGGAACGGCTCCTTCCTCGGGAGCGTCATCCTGGTTGCCGATCACGACGCCGACCACCCCGATGCAGACCATCGCGCTCGTCGCGATCAACACGACTGGCGTCGAAATCCTGCGCTCTCGGGGCGGGAGGGTCATCGCGGCTCCAAAAGGTAGTCCGCGAGCTCGGCAAAGCCATCGCCGAATGCCGCATCCGTCACGTAGCGAGGGGGCGTCCGAAGGAGCTCGAGATGCGTTCGAACATTGGCGACTCCCACCGACGCTGGAAACGCGGCGAAGGCCTCCGCGTCGTTTCCGCTGTCGCCGACAAAGACCCACTCATCGATTTGAAACTCACCGAGGACACCGCGGATCGCCCGCTCCGCACCGAGGGCTTTGTTCCAGTGGCCCGGCACGATATGGCAGTGAACGGAAGAGACCGGCGCGCGGCATTGTTCATCCTCGATCAACGCGACCAGGTGCCGAATCTCATCCGCCGAAAGCGACGCCTCTTCGCCGACGTCGAGCGCGAGGTCGCAGCGCCTCGCGACGTTGTCCCTCGCGTCTTGGACCTCGGGCATCTCCCGCCGCACTCGTTCGAGCGCGGCGAGCTTCCGGCGCGCGCTCAATGCCCGCGCTGCCTCGTCTTCGAAATACCCGGTGCGAAAGCGATGCTCCGCCACCCAGCTCCACCCGGCGCCGTTTTCGCCGACGGCAAGGTCCACCGGCCAAAGCCGCGCAAATACATCCGCCCATCCGAGGGGTCGCCCGGTGACCGCGACGAGGCGCCAGCCCGCGTTTCGAAGCCGCCACATCGCGTCGAACGCGCTCGCCTGAAGCCGGCCATCTTTCGTAAGGGTGTCGTCGACGTCAAAGACGATCCCACGAAGACCTTGGCGCGGAAGCTGGTCGAGCGTCTTCAAGCGTCCACCCGTAGGAACATCGCCTTGAGGTAGCGACCCTCCGGAAACGCAGCCGGCGTCGGATGGTCTGGGCTCTGCGCGCCGTACGCGAGGAGGGTTCCGTGGCGACCCGCCTTTCGAATGCCCCGGTTGACGGAACGTACAAAATCCGAGGGGCGCATCGCGGACGAGCAGCTGCAGGTGATGAGGATACCGCCTGGCTTGAGAAGTTTTGCGCTCAGTTCGTTGAGCCGCTCGTACGCCTTTCGTGCCCGGTCGAGGTTGCGACGCGTCGGCGCGAGCTTGGGCGGATCGACGATCACCACATCGAAGGGGTCGTTTCGCCGAATCAGTTCGGGGAGCATCTTCTTCACATCACCGCGCTGAAAGCGAAGCTGTTTTCCGAAGCCGTTTCGGTGCGCGATCGCAGAGCCCGCGGCAACCACCGGCGCGGAGCTGTCGAGGCAGAGCACTTCGTCGGCGCCTCCGCGGGCTGCAGCGAGCCCCATTCCGCCAACGTACGCGTATGCGTCGAGGACCCGTCCGTGGGCGAAGGACTCGACGCGTGCGCGGTTGTCGCGCTGGTCGAAGTAGTACCCGGTCTTCTGCGTCAGCGACGTTGGCAGCTCGAGGTCAAACCCGCGCTCGCGAAAGCGAAGGGCATCGGTCTCGCGCCCACGGACGACCTCATGCGTGTTTTCGAATCCCTCGGAGAGCGGCTTGGTAGCCGCCCGCACAACTGTGCTCACGCCGAGAATCCGCTGGATGTGTCCGAAGATCGCTTCCTCGTGTCGCTTCATCCCGGCCGTGAGGATCTGCACAACGGCGAGTTCGCCGTAGACGTCCACGATGAGACCTGCGAGCGCATCCCCTTCGGCATGAACGAGTCGGTAGCCGGTGTCGTCTTCGCTCGGACGGTGGAGATACTCGCGGCGAAAGAGCGCCGCACTCTCAAGGCGGCGGGCGAGCGCCGCCTCGTCCAGCTTTTCGCCCGGATCCCGCGAGAGAATCCGAACCGGAATCGCGCTCTCCGGTGACCAAAAGCCCGCTCCGAGAAATCGCCCCTCAGGGTCGAGGACGCGGACGGAGTCCCCAAGGCCTGGAGCCCCCTCAACGCGGGCGATCGCCTGGGCAAATACCCACGGATGGCCGGCCCAGACGGCTTGAACGTTGCCTTTTCGAAGGCGCACGGTGCCCATGGCGGCGAGGGTAGCAGGGCCGAGAACGTTGCCAGCGAGAGCAAGGCGCCGTAGGGTTCTCGAAAGCCCTCTTAGGGGGCAGGAGAAGCGATGCCGAACCTCGGAATGGGTGAACTACTCATCGTCTTGGTGATTGTCCTGTTGGTCTTTGGAGCCAACCGGCTTCCCCAGATCGGTGAGGGCGTGGGGAAGGCCATCCGCAACCTCAAGCGGGGCCTTGCGGCCGACGACGACATCGAAGTCACGCCGAAGGACAAGCAGGTCGCCGCCAAGAGCGCGAAAAGCGCAAGCGAAGAGGTCGCCGAGGCGGAGGTCGTGGAGCGCGGGTAGGGTGGTGTGAAGGATCCGGCGCACAGTTCCAGCGCACTGGATCCGAGCGCCGCGTTCGCGCGTCGTTGCACCTCGATTCGGGATCCCAAGGTTCGCGTTTCCTACGTCACGCACGAGATTCGTGAGCGTGGACCGGAGCATCTCGTGGAGCTTCTCGCGGCTGCGCAGGCGGCAGCGCCGCGCTTTCCGGAGTATGCCGACCTCCTGCTCGCGATGGCGATCGCGTTGAGCGATCCAGCGACGGCAGCCGTGCGCCGGGAGGCGGCCTACGTCGCGTCTGCGTCGGGACAGACCGCGATCGTGGAGCTCCTCGGGGATCGCGATCCTGCGACCCCCGATCTTGGAGAGCTTCGCGTGCCCGATTTTGGGCAGGGTCGGCCGCTGACGCTCGGGGAGCGAAAGGCCCTCGCGCGCCGCCGTGATCGCCAGCTCCTCGAGCGCGTCCTCCGGGATCCGCACCCGGGCGTGATCAGCATTCTCCTCGAGAACCCCTCCCTTACTGAACCTGACGTGGTTCGCCTCGCGGCGTCTCGGCCCATCGATCCCGCGGCGCTGACCGAGATCTTTCGAAACCCTCGCTGGGCCGTGCGCTACCCGGTGCGGCGCGCGCTGGTCCAGAACCCCTACTGCCCCCTCGAGCTGGCGCTCCGAATGGTCCCGCTGCTGAACGCGAGTGACGCACGGTCCTTCGCGGCGGCTCCGAGTCTGCGAACGCCAATTCGGGAGGCTTGCGCTCGAGCGACTCGCCCGACGCTCCAATGAGCCGCTCGTTTACCTGTTGGAAACACTCCCTTGACGCACCGCGTTGAAAAAGACTACCCAATTGGGACGGAGGCGCCGCCGGTGGACGCACGAGCAGAGGAGGCCGGGGGAGAACCCCGTCTCATCAAGCGCTACGCAAATCGCAAGCTCTACGACACCCGGGACAGCCGGTACGTCACGCTTCAGCAGATCGCGGAATTCGTTCGTCTCGGTGAAGACGTCAAAATCATCGATAACAAGACGAAGGAAGATCTGACGAACGTCACCCTCGCGCAGATCATCTACGAGGAAGAGAAGAAGGGCGAAGGCGAGAGTCGCAAGAGCAGCCTGAAGACCTTCATTCAAGAGGGACGGGAAAAGCTCGTGGGTTCGCTTCCCGCGCCGCTCTCCAAGCTTCTTCGTGAAGAAGAGGGCAAGGAAGAGGACAAAGAAAAGCGGGCCTCGACCCTCGATGGACTGAAGGGGCTGGCGGACGACCGCATCAAGGCCGTGATCAGCATGGCGGTGGGCCGCGTCGAGCATTTGCAAGGCGAGGTGAAGCGCCTCCAAGGTCGCATCGAAGACCTCGAAACTCGCCTCGCCAGCCTCGTGAAGCGCGGCGAAGACGAAGAAAAAGACGAGAGCTGAGCTCTAGGGCGCGGTCTAGGGCGCGGCGGGTTCGGCGACGTCCTGCACGACTTCCGCCTGCACGGCCTCTGCGGGCGCTTCGGGCTCGGCGTCGGCAAACGCTGCCGAAACTACGAGGTTGAGGGTCGCCAAGATAAGGAGACCGAGGCCGA
>JBCDAA010000584.1:0-4599 GCA_039186435.1 Myxococcota bacterium
CGATCGCCGGCGAACGGACTCGCTCTGGTTCGCGCTGCAAACCCTTACCGCCTCGGTCTTGCCGCTCTACTACCTCGGTGCGACGCAGCTGGCGTTCGGTCGCTACGACGTTTCCGCCGTCGGGATCGCGCTCACCGCTGCAGCGATTACGGGGGTGTACTTCACCCACAAGCGCTTTGGTCTTCCTCTCCACGGGCGAGTGTGGAACACCGTGATGCTGGTCTCCACAGTAGTGGCGTTGGCCCTGGCGGACCCTTTTGAAGTCCTTCTCATCGCGCGCCTCACGGTCCTCACCGTCGCCGGCGTGTGCATCCATCAGATCGTATTGTTGGGTCGCCGCGTGCTGCAGGGCGGACGGTCTGGCGAGGCCTGGATTCTCGCCGCTTGGATCGCCATCGCTCTGACCGCGTGGTGCGATATGTTCGCGTGGTTCGGGATTGGTGAGCCTCTTGGCGGCATTCGACTCTCTGGCTTTGGCCTCTTTTTCTTTGCGGGACTGCAGGCCCTCTCGCTCTCCCGCGATCACATTCGGCTTCTCAATCGAAGCGACCTTCTGAACGAGGAGCTCGCAGCGCGCGTGTCCGAGCTGGAGACTCGGCAAGCAGAGATCGAGCTTCTGAACCACGAACTGCGTCGTCAAATCGCTGACCGTTCGGGACGGCTGGTCGCGGCGCTTCGCCTCGCTGCCGAGGACCCGCAAACGCCGACGCTGCAACCCGGCGACGTGATCAACGAGCGCTACAAAGTCGTTCGCGAACTCGGTCGCGGCGGCATGGGCGCGGTCCACGAAGTGATTCGCCAAGCCGACGGCAAACACCTCGCGCTCAAGGTCGCTCGCTGCCTCGACGGCCTCGACATTGCCCGCCTTGCGCGCGAAGCGGAGATCGCCGCGCAGGTGGTTCACCCGAATATCGTCGCCATTGTGGACGTCGACATCTCCGCAACCGGTTTCTTGTACGTCGTGATGGAGCTTGCCGAAGGAACAACCCTCCAGAAGGTCGGCGACCAGGATGTGCGCTGGTCGCTCGAGGTTCTTGCGCAGGTCGCCGAAGGCCTCGCCGCCCTCCACGACGCCGGCGTGATTCATCGCGACCTCAAACCCAGCAACGTGATCGTTGCGAAGGGTCCCCACGCAAAGATCACCGACTTTGGCATTAGCCGGCTTGTCACCCACGACTCGATTCCTCCGTCTAGCTCGGTGACCGGAGAAACCGCCACCTCCCGCAAGGCGACGACGTCTGCGGAACCCGCAGAATCGGAAGACGCGGAACAGGACTCAACGCTCGTGCTTTCCGGCGCAAGAAGTAGAGAGCCACTGACCCAAACCGGAATGCTGACCGGCACGCCGCGCTACCTCGCGCCCGAACTCGTCGAATCCGAGGCGCTCTCGCTCGCCAGTGACATCTTTAGCTTTGGTGTGGTCGCCTTCGAGCTTCTTGCGGAGACGCCCTTCGCCGAGCCTCCTGCGCTCGCCATCCTTCAGGAGCGGGAGCCGACGCGGTGCGGCTCACTCAGCGAGGTCGCGCTTTCGCCGCACGTTCGAGAGCTTCTCGAGCGATGCCTCTCCCTCTCGCCCGAGAATCGCCCGGCGCCAGACGAGCTCGCCCGGGCGCTTCGAAGTCCGCCTGCGATCGCGAGCGACGCAGAGATCTACGGCGCCCTCGACGCTACTCGCGTCGGCGATAGGTGACGCGGTATCGAATGGGCTCGGCGAGACGCTCACCCGTGATGACCACATCGAGATGAAGAAAGCGACCATCCTCCGAAGGGCGATAGGTGGTGACCCACACGCCGTTGCCGCCGCGAAGGGTGACGACCAGATCACCGTTTCGGCGCGTTGCCTGCACCTCGCCTTGACCGCCCTCCCCCTCGACCTCGACCGCGGGTCCACCGATGCGAAGCGTAAGGCTGCGACGTCCGCGAAGCTCCAGCTGGTCGCCATCGCGCCGAACTCGAAGACGCGGCGCGGGCTCGGTTCGCTGTCGAAGATGACTTCGGGCACGCCCGCGCATGAAGCGGGACATCTCCTCCGTCGCGCCTTCGATGGCGGTCTCTCGCGCGGTGCTTTCCGCGGAAGGACTCGCGAGCTCCCAGGTTCCGTTCACCGGGTCCTGCGCCTCTGCGACCGAGACCAAGCCAAGGACACTCAAGACTGCGGAGAGCTTCTTCATTCCTTCACTAGAACGCTCCCATCCCGCGGAAACCATGGGCAAAGAGATGCGTTCTGTAGCGAACTGTAGAGCTTCTTGCGTTCTCGGCTGGGAAGCGCACCGTTAAGTGTGCGCCGCGAGCCCACGGAACGGCCGCGATTACTGCTCGTCGAGGACGACGACCAGCTCGCAAACCTGATCCTTGAGTTTCTCGGGCCGCACGGGTTCGAGCTCTCGCGCGTGGCGACGGGAGAAGAGGCGACCCAGCGAATCCATCGCGACCCGCCTGACCTGGTGGTGCTCGACCTCATGCTTCCGGGCGCGAATGGCCTTGATGTGTGTCGGCAGGTTCGCGACACATTTCGCGGAGCATTGATCATGCTGACCGCGAGCCAGAGCGCCGCGGATCACGTTGCGGGCCTCGAACTTGGCGCGGACGATTTCATCACGAAGCCGATCGAGCCACGGGTCTTGCTCGCGCGAATTCGAACGCAGCTCAGGCGGCTCCGGGGGAAGCGCGCGGAACCCATCAAGACCGTCGACGTCGGCCCCATTCAGGTGGACCTCGCGTCCCGGGACGTACTCGTCAGCGGCGCCCGCATCTCGCTGACCACCATGGAGTTCGACGTTCTTGCCTTGCTGGCGCGCCATGCCGGCAGCGTCGTCGAGCGCGACGATCTCTACACGCAGATTCTCGGGATCGAGTACGACGGGATGGACCGCGGCATGGACGTTCACGTTAGTCGCATTCGCCGAAAACTGAAACGCGCGGGCGTCGACCCGCATCAACTCAAGTCGGTGCGCGGCGTCGGCTATCTTCTGGCGGTCCGGTGAAGCCTTCCTTTCTTCGCCTGGTGGTTCGCGCAGTCCTCGCCTGCTGGCTGGGCGGCTTCGCGATCCTTGTCACGTACAGCTCGATGCAGACGTGGACGGAGGATCGCGCGGAGCGAGACGGCGTTTTTCTAGCGGTCGATCTCCTGGAGCGAACGTCGCCACCGGAGCGCGAGGCCACCCTTCAACGACTTCAGCCGAACTTCAACGCTCCGTTCGCGTTGCTCACCCCCGACGAGGCGGAGACGCGCCTTGGCCAGCCGGTTTCGCCCGGCGATCGAACGCCTCTGCACGTTTCCATGAGCGAGGCGTGGTGGTTCGTCGGTCTTCAGGACGGGAGCGCCGTGCTCGCGGCCGGTCCGGTGCACCCGTCGATGCCCCCCGATGCGGTGCCGGTCGGGTTGTTCCTCGCGATCATCGCCATCCCCCTGATCGCAGGCATCATCATGCTGCGGGTCGGTCGTGAACTCACCAAGGTGGAACGGGCGAGTGCTGCGCTTGCGGCAGGCGAACTCGGGGCGCGGGTCGACAACCCGGATGGTCCTTCCAAAGAGCTCGCGGCGAGCTTCAACGCGATGGCCAAACGCATCGAGGAGCTCATTCGAAGCCGCGACGAGTTGATCCAAGCCATCTCGCACGAGCTGGGCTCGCCCCTTTCGCGGCTTCGTTTTCAACTCGCTCTTCTGGAATCGCCCGGTGCGGATGAACGTGCGGACGAACGTGTGGCCGCGATGCAGGCGGAGCTCGACGCGCTCGAAGAGCTCGTAGCAGAGCTGCTCAGCTATGTGCAGTCGGACGAAAGCAAGCTCGAGCTTCAGAGCTTCAACGCCGCGCGCGGCCTGCGAGACCTTGCGGAGCTCGCGCGTCTCGACGCGGAGGAACGACCGCTCGACGTCTCCGTTGACCTCCCGGACGAGGCCGTGATTCGCGCGGACCCGCGGCTCTTTCTGCGCGCCATTGAAAACCTTCTCCGCAACGCCATCCGCCATGCGAAGGGCACCGTCCGCATCGAGTTCTCCTCCGACGACGAACGTGTGCAGGTTGAGGTCCACGACGACGGACCAGGAATCCCAGAGGCCATTCGCGACAAGGTCACGGCGCCCTTCTTTCGCGCGGAGCCCGATCGGGGACGCATGACGGGAGGTACCGGACTCGGTCTCGCGATCGTCGAACGAATCGTGGAACGTCATGGCGGAAGCCTCTCGATCGGAGAGTCACCCCTTGGCGGAGCGCGGGTGACGACGCGGTGGCTGCGCACTTAGGTTGGTGGCGGCGTTCGGTGGCCTACGGCTGAAGCCGCTGGTAGAGGAAGCCGCTGGTAGAGGGACGGCCCGTCGACAACTTCGAGGTGAAGGGCGCCCACCCGAATCCAATCGCCGGGCTGAATCTGGCGGCGCACGCCTGCGGGGAGTTCGACTTCGTTGATCCACGTGCCGTTCGCAGATTGATTGTCGGTGAGCGACCAGCCATCCGCGTCGCGAACGACGTGGGCGTGAAGTTTGGAAACGTAGGGGAGCCGAAGCACGATGTCGCAGTTGGGCGCGCGGCCGATGCTCACGCGGTCGGGAAAGGGATTGCCTTCGCGCTTGGCGACCGGTGCTGCCCAGCCGGTTTGCTC
>JBCDAA010000585.1:0-4581 GCA_039186435.1 Myxococcota bacterium
CCCCTACCTCGCAACAGCGGAGGCACTCGGCGTTGCCGCCGATCGGTGTCTCGCCCTCGAAGACTCCCTGACCGGCATTCGGTCCGCCGTCGCCGCCGGCATGACCGTGGTTGGCGTCGGTGCCCCCGCGACCGCCGGGGGCCTCTGCGCCCACAGCCTTTCCAACTTCGCGTCGGTCGACGCCGCCACGCTCCTGCGCTGGCAACCGTAGATCTACGGACGCTCCAGCCACTTCGTCAGGTCCGGCATCTCCTGGGTCTGAAGCGCGTCCAAGAGCGCAGGCGGCGTCTCCGCGTCCACGAGTAGACCGCGGTGAATCGGGCGAATGAATCCTTCTTCGCCGGCGTGGCGCACAAACGCCAGAAACGAGTCGAAGTAGCCGCGCACGTTCAACACGCCCGCGGGTTTTTGGTGATAGCCGAGCTGGTTCCAGGTCGTGATCTCCACGAGCTCGTCCATCGTGCCAAAGCCGCCCGGCATTGCGATGAACGCGTCCGAAAGCGACGCCATCACCATCTTTCGCGCATGCATGCTGTCGACGACGATCTTCTCCGTCAGCCCGGTGTGGCCCACTTCGAGATCCTCGAGTTTGTGGGGGATCACGCCGATGACATCGCCACCCGCCGCGAGCGCTGCGTCCGCGCAGATGCCCATGAGACCTACGTTTCCGCCGCCGTAGACCACCGCGATGCCGGACTTCGCGAGCAGGATTCCAAGCTCGCGAGCGGCATCTTTGTAGGTATCGGCAACGTTGTTGCTCGAGCCGCAGTACACCGCGATTCGGCGAAAGATACGTGTCATGGCGCGGACGCTACCGCTTGTGTTCAGGACTGTGGAAGTCCGACTTGCACCCTGCGTCCCACGCCTCGGGCTGATTTCCATGGGCAGGAATGCCTCCGGCGTCTTTGAGCATGCGAGCGAGGTGCATGCAGTTCCACACGAGAAACGTGGTGTTCCGGTTGGTGAAGTCGTTGTCGGGACCGCCCGAGCCAGGGTCCAGGTACGAGGGGCCGGGACCGGCTTCGCCCATCCAGCCTGCGTCCGCCTGCGGGGGCAACGTGTAGCCAATGTGGGAAAGGGAAAAGAGAATGCTCATGGCGCAGTGCTTCACGCCGTCTTCGTTTCCGGTGATGAGCGTTGCGCCAACCTTGCCGTAGTCGCGGTACTGCCCTTTCGCGTTGAAGTCGTGGGTGTAGCCGTACATCCGCTCGAGCACTCGATTGCAAACGGAGCTCTTCTCCCCAAGCCACACCGACGTTCCGATGATGAGAATGTCGCAGGCGTCAACCTTTGCCTGGATCTGCGGCCAGTCGTCGCGTTCCCACTCATCGGTTTTGGCCATGTCGTGGCCCAACCCTGCAGCGATTTCGTAGTCGACCGGACGAAGGATTTCCGTCTTCACTCCGTTCGCCTCAAAGATCTTCGCGGCCACCTTGATCAACCCCTCCGTGTGCGAGAGCTGAGGCGACCGCGTAAGCGTACAGTTGAGAAAGAGTACGGAGAGGTCGTCGTACTTGGCGGGTGCCGCAGAACACTGATGTTGGGTGACGCGTTCGAGCTGTTCAGTCATGATTGGGCTTCTCCAGGGGCGCGAACCTAGCGTTTCCGGCCAGCGAGATCATCCCTCTTCGCGGAGATCACTCCGCCGCGGCGAGAAATCGTCGCGCGGCCGCTTCGAGCGCCGCGGGGTCGTCCACCGGAATTGAGCACGCCTCTGCGTTGCATAGATACGCCGACGCGACCCCCGGAAACGGATAGCGGCTCGCGCCGGGTCGTCCGAGTTCGACGATTCGCGCGGGAACGGGGAGCGCGAGCGCTGCTTCGTGAAGGGCGCGCGTCGCTTCGTCGTCGGGGCCAACCACCGAGACGAGCACGTAGGGTCGCTCCAGCTCCTCGAGCGCCATCAGCACCTCACCCCCGCGACGTCCGAGCCGCCGAAGCTCACGTTCATCGCTCACGGCACGAAGCGCACGCACCGCTTTTTCACGAAGGGTGTCGTCGTTCAGCAAACGGGAGAGCCGAATCAGCCCTCGGGCCGCCACCGCGTTGTCGTCCGCAGGCCGCCGTCGCTCGGCGAACACACCGGTCGCCGCCGGATCCTCGGAGTGGGCGTAGAACCCGCCCTCCGGGTGCGCACAGGCATCGAGCGCAGCTGCCGTTTCTTTCGCCGCGTCGAGCCACCGCGCATTTCCCGTCACCTCGTAGAGCGAGAGCTCGGCCCGCAGCATCCAGGCCTGGTCGGCGAGGTACACCAGTGGCGCATTCCGTCCAAACACGCCCTCGGTTCGCGACCGCTCGAGCGCGTTCGCCGCGCGCTCCGCCATCGCCAGCGCGTTCGGAGAGCCAGCCCGGGCCGCCCACGCGAGCGCGTCGATCATTCGCCCGTTGAGGTTCGGGTAGATGCTGGTGTCGACCCGCGGGACGCCGGCTTCAAGGCGCGTTTCCTCGTCCCAGCCGTAGTACGTCGTTCCGGGCGTGTGGTGATCGAGATCCGCATCCTGGCTGGTGTAAAAGCCGCCTTCAGGCGCTGAAAAGAAACGCCCGAGGTAGCTCTCCATCGCGCGCATGGGGATCTGCCACTCGTCATCGCCGGTCATGATCGCCGCGCGCGCAAAGGTCGCCAGTACGTCGGCCTGCACCGCTGCGATCTTTTCGTAATGAGGGTGCGTCCAACCATAGCGAAGCGAGTACTGGTAGGCGCCGCCAAAGACCGGATCGACGAGCCGCGACGTCTGGCGCGCTGTCTCGAGGGCACGCGTGGTCCAGGTTTCCTCGCCCCGAAAGAACGCGTGCTCGACCGGAGCCGCGTAGGGGTACTTCTGGCGACGGCCCCAGCCATGGGCCTCCGCGTCGTAAAGACCGTCCAGCGTCTCAAGAAGCACCACGCGGGCGCGCGCGAGATCCGCGGGAACCACGTCGGGCGCTTCCGGCGGCTGCTCTCGACCTGCGCGAACGTTGGACAGAATCTCCGCGAAGACATCGGCCCGGCGATACCCGCGAAGGGCAACGACGATCTCCGCGTCCGGCGTCAGCAGCACCGTCGCGGGCCAAGCGTAGTCCTGAAAGCGTTCGGCGAGATCGGGGCGCGCGTCGCTGTCGACCTTGATGGCCACGAAACCTTCGTGAAGCAGTCCGCGAACCTCGGGATCCCCAAACGTCTCCGCGTTCATCACGTGGCACCAGTGGCACCACGAGGCCTGCACGCTGACCAGCAGATGTTTACCCTGCTGCCGCGCTGCCGCGAACGCTTCCGGTCGCCAGGACTCCCACTGAACCTCGGGAGCTGGCCTCGAGGCTGGCGACTGGGCGCCGCCGCAGGCAACGAGGCCAAAAACGAGCAGTCGCAGCGCGTCCCGAAGCCGGTTCATCTTCTCACCTACGGGCCATCCGTCCACTCGGATCGTACGCCCCATCCCGCCGCATGTTTCGCGGCGCTGGACGAGGCGCCCGTTCATGTACACTCCCGGCCATGCGCACCGCGACCCTCGTTATTTTTCTTGTCGCCTGCAACCGAGGCCCTGAGGCGCCGCCGGAGTCCGAACCGAGCGAGACGACGTCGGCGATGGAGTCGATGACCGAGTCCGCAATGGCCGCGCCGGATCCCCATGCAGGCCTGCCTTCGCGTCCTCCCGCACCTCCTTCGATCGATCCGGCGTCGCCGGTACTCGCGGCGGTTCGCTGGGAAACCCACGAGCCGCTCACCTTTCGTCCGCCGACCCGCCCGATGCGAAACGCGGAGTACGCCGTCGCAGGAGACGCCGGCGAAGCGGTCATGACCGTCTTTCATTTTCCGCGAATGGGCGGCGCCGTGCAGGAGAACATCAACCGCTGGGTCGGCCAGTTTCAGACACCCCAGGGCGGTCCCGTCGAAGACGCGGAGGTCGAAACCAAAACCGTCAACGGCTTTGAGGTCACCACGGTCGACGTCACCGGGGTCTTCGCGGGGATGGGGATGGGCGGAAGCGCGCCGCAGTCTGGAACCCGCATGCTCGGCGCGATCGTGGTTGGCCCCGAAGGCCCGATCTTCTTCAAACTCGTCGGGCCGGAAGCGACCGTCGCGACCGCCGCGACGGCGTTCAACGATCTGATCGGTTCCTTCGAGCCGGCAGGCTAGCACGCAGGTCCTTCCAGTAGAGGACCATGTCGTCGCCGTCACCGAAGTAGCCGGGGACCGTCGCAACGCGCTGGTAGCCGTTCTTTTCGTAGAAGGATCGACTCGACGCGAACTGATCCGTCGACGAGGTCTCCACCAAAAGCAGGCGCTGCCCTTCCCCGCGGAGCTCCTCTTCCGTCGCGGCGAGAAGCTGACTCCCGAACCCTTTGCCCCGCGCCTCGGGGTGAACCGCGATCATCGTGAGAAACCAAACGCGATCGGTGGCTTCCTTCGGTTCGTAAAACGCGACGCCGCGCACCTCTTCCCCTCCCTGTTCTCCGTGCACGACCCAGCGTCCGACGGGTTCGTCTGCAGCAAGGTGCGACTGCATCTTCTCCACGAGGAAACCGCTCTCCGACGCGGTGAACATTCCGTTTTGAATGGCGATCGCGACGACGCGGGAAACGTCGTCCGATCGAAGGGGGCGA
>JBCDAA010000586.1:0-4551 GCA_039186435.1 Myxococcota bacterium
GAGTCCAGCGGTGCGTGCCGCCGCGGTTCGCTTGGACAACGCCGCGGAGGCGCTGAACGACCCCTCGGATCGAGTTCGGATCGCGGCTCTCGCGTTTCCGCTGCCGGTTGTTGCTTTGCGAAACGCGTTTGCGGACTCATCGCGGCGCTTTCGTCGAGCGGCTGCCGCGCATGGAGGAGTTCGCGACCTCGCGGCGGCAGATGACGATCCTGTTGTGCGCGCGCGGTCGATGCCCACGTTTCAGGACGAGGATCATCGGGTTCGGGCGGCCGCCGTGACGACGACGAACGCCGAGCAGGCGCTCGCCGATCCCTGCGCGCTCGTTTGGTTCTCCGCCGCGAAGGTGCTGCGGCGCGATCCGGCGCGTCTTCTCGGTGTTCGGATGGCGCGTCCCGAGTCTGCGCCGCCGGTCGATCGAATCTCGTTGACACCGCCCGATCCAACCCTTCGGCGCCCCCTCGGGTCGACGGGCCTTGCGGTCTCTCCGCTTGGTCTCTCCGGGCACTACGGACTGTCGGTGCGCGGGTTTGAGGCGGGCGTGCGCGAAGGGATCAACTTTCTCTTTTGGGAGCCGGCGTACCGCGAGCAGTCCGCGTTTATGCGGCGTCTGGCGCCCTCGCTGCGCGACGAACTTGTGGTCGCGGCAGGAACCTTCGAGGCCAGCCCCAAAGCCATGGCCGCCGATCTGGAACGCGCGCTCTCCCAGATGGGGCTCGAGGTGCTCGACCTCTTTTGGGTGTTCTGGATTCGTTCCGAGGGACGTCTTCGCGACGACGTCCGGGCGTACTTGGACGGGGAGGTCGCGCGCGGCCGCATCCGTGCGTGGGGCGTTTCGACCCACCAGCGACGGCTTGCCCGCTGGGCGCTGGCGACCGGGGTGGACCCGCTGATGGTTCGGCTCAATGCGGCCCATCGCGGAAGTGAGCGTGAAGTCTTGCCGCACGTGGAAGGGCAGGGCGTAGTCGGCTTCAGCAACCTGCTCTACGGACGTTTGCTCGAAGGTCAGGACGGGTGGAAACCGGAGGCCTGGCACTGCTACCGCTACGTGCTGGAGCTGCCGAACGTGACGGCGACCTGGATGGCTCCTTCGAATGAAGCGCAGCTTCGGCACAATGTTCGGGCGATGCGCGAGCCCCTTCCCGAGGAGGTTCGCCATCGGCTCCTTGCGCACGGCGACCGAGTGTACGAACGGGAAACGCGCTTTCGTCGCTGCGTGCGTGCGCTCTGACCGAGCGGGAAAGTGCCGCGAGGAACGGGAACTCACCTTCCGGGACAGCGCATCGCGCGCTGGCATACCTGTTGATGGCGCGCGATCGCTTTGTCGCCACGCGTGAACTGCGTGGCCCATGCACGGCGTAGCGCCGCATCGCTAGCTACCTTCGTTCCTCGCGGCTATTCGACGGTAGCAGATGACGCGAGCGACCGGGAACTCACCTTCCGGGACAGCAGCTCTCCTGCTGATCGACCTGTAGGCCGGCAGGAGAGCTCCGCTGTGTCGCCACGCGTGAATGACGTGGCCCATGCGCGGCGTAACGCCGCATCTGTTGGCTACCTTCGATCGCTCGCGTCAGGCGCACGCTAGTCGAGCCCGTATGTCTTGCCAACGGTCAGGGCGTCGCGGTCAGCTGCCCCGCGTTCGCCGGCGTGTATCCGTCGCTGCTGCCGGCGTCCATTCCGTCGCAGTAGAGGAACGTTGCTCCTCGGTCGCTGGTTCGCGGAAGTCGGTTCGGCGTCAGTCTTTGAGCGACGAGGGGTCGCCCTTCTGCCAGACCTGGGCGTCCAAGTCGTGCCGGGCCTCCGCTTCGAGCAAACCGGTCTCCACCGGGATGCCGGCTTCACGGAGCATGCGAATTCCTGCGCCCCGATTCTTCGGGTGCGGATCGATCATCGCCACGTAGACCGCGCCGACCCCGCGGCGAATCATCTCCGCCGCACAGGAGGGAGTGCGTTGGTGAAACGCGCAGGGCTCCAGCGTCACAAACGCGGTCACATCCGAAAGGTCCCCGTCGACCTGCGCAAGAGCCATCGGCTCCGCGTGAGGCTGGTAGGGGGGCTGAGTGTGTCCGCGGGCGATGATCGATCCATCCCGAACCAGCACACATCCCACCGGAGGATTGGGACGACAGGCCGGGAGCGCCTTGCGACCCTCCTCGAGGGCCGCGCGCATAAACCGCTCGAGTTGCTCCGGCTCCATGCGTGCAGCTTACGCTACCGCAGCCGTCATGCGACTCGTTTCGCTTCGTCGTAGAAGCGCGCGAGCTGGAGGAGAAGCACCGACGTCGGAACGCCGATTCCATCGGGGCGGTCGACCGCCTCAAGGCGCATTTCGAACGCGCCGGCTTCCCACTGGCAGACTTCGCCGATGAGCTTTCTTCGCGACACGGTGGAGCCGGACTCCTCGGCGTCGACGACCTGTCCGTCGCGAACGTAGACGGTCACGAATCGATCCTCGCGCTCAATGTCGAGGACGCCCGTCATGCGCTCCATGGCGGCGAGGGAGAGGAGACTCGGCGCCCGAATGCGGCTGAGATCGCCGGAGAGGTGCTGGGCGAGACGGCCAGGGCGACTTGCGACGAAGGAATCCGACTCGCGCTTGAGGTCGAAGTGCGTGCGGTAGGTGCCTTTGCTGCTTCTTCGACTACGTAGCGCGGTGCCTCGAAAGCGGACCGCACCGCCCTCCTTGGAGGGAATGTCGATGCGGATCTCTTCTCCCTTACGAAGCTTCCAATCCGTTTCGACGACGATGCTGCGCACCGCGGATCCGGTGAGCTCCGGCGGCTCTGAGGCGGGGCGTACGCCGTTTTCGTCGTAGCGAATCTGCGCGCGGGCGACGTGCACAAAGAGCATCGCGAGCTCTTCGCGCTCGACGGCATCACGGGGGACGAACTCGAACGCCGCGTCCCCGATGTGATCACCGGTATCGATGCAAAACGAGCGGACGACGCGAACGACGCGCGCCTGAACTTCCACCCGCTGCTCGCCATCCCGAGTGGCCACACGCATTCGATGGAGGCTCCCCGGTTGCCCGACGTCGACGCCGATCATGCCGACGCGGAGCCCCGTCACGCTGAGGTCACCGCGACGCATCACCGGCCGCGCATCGAGGCCAACGAGCTGGATCTCGAGAGACGCGCGGATTCGCGGACTTCTTCGCCGTTCAATTCCCATACCTTCGGGAGCGGACGGAAGGCGAGGGAACTTTATCCCATCATCACCGGGCCACCCTTTTCGATCGCGCGCTGGTAGGCGGGCCGACCGCGCAATCGTTCGAGGTAGGCGCGGAGGTTGGACCGGCTGCCAAGGCCACCTCGATGATCGGCGGCTTCGATCGGGTAGCTGATCTGAATGTCCGCCGCCGAAAAATCGCCGCAGAGATACTCGCGGCCCTCGAGCTCGCTCTCCAGAAAGTCGAGGTGGTTACGCACCTCTGGATCGGTGTAGGCGGCATCCACTTTGTCGGCGACCCCCTTGGTGATCGGACGCACCAAAAACGGGATCTTCGGTCCGCGAAGCTGGCCGATGATGAGCCGCACGAGAAGGGGAGGCATTACCGAGCCCTCCGCGTAGTGAAGGAAGAACCGGTAGCGACGAAACGCGGGGCTGTCCGCGGCCGGGCGCAGGGAAGGGTGGCGATCGGCGAGCTCATCCAAAATCGCGCCGGACTCGAAGTACGTTTCGCCTTCGAGCTCAAGGATCGGCGCGCGTCCAAGGGGATGAACCTTTCGGAGCGTCTCGGGCGCGCGCATGGTCTTCGGATTGCGCTGGTAACGTTCGATTCGGTATTCGACGTCCGTTTCTTCAAGCGCCCAAAGAAGCCGGTGAGAACGCGAGGTTTCGAGGTGGTGCACGACGATCGTCATGCGAAGTCCCTAGCATGCAGCCGTCGATGTGCAGCCGCCTAGGACGCGCGGGTCTTCTTGGGCTCGAACGCGGCCCGGACTTCGAGCGCACGCCGGCGAAGCGTGACCCCGGACTCTCGCGGGGGACGTCGCGATCGTACCGACTGAAGAATCTTGTTCAGCTTTGCGGAGTCGACGGGTTTCGCCAGCACCGTGTTGTCGATCGACTCCAAAAAGCGTGCGGTGGATTCGTCGAAGGCGCCCCCGCTCACGAAGACGATCCGCTCGGCAATGGACTCGTCGATGGCCAGCGCGCCCGCGTAGACCTGGCGACCGTCGACACCCGGCATCATGAGGTCGCAGAGGATCACATCAAACTCTGTGCCGGCACGGAGGAGCCCGATCGCGCGCTCGCCCGTCGCCGCAACGGTGAGGTCGTGGTGGGTGCCAAGGGTGCGCTGATACGCCCGAAGGAGCAGGGGTTCGTCGTCGACGATCAGCATGCGGAGCGACGAGGCGGGAGGAGGCGTCGAGGGTGCGCGAGCCGGTTCCGACACGCGCACGTTTTCTCGCGCGAGAGGGAGCTCGAGGGTGAAGCGACTTCCCTTGCCGAGAACGCTCTCCACGTGCAGCCGTCCGCCGTGCTCTTCGAGAATGTCCCTGGCGAGGGCGAGACCGAGCCCCGTTCCGTGGCCGGCGGCTTTGGTCGTGA
>JBCDAA010000587.1:0-4549 GCA_039186435.1 Myxococcota bacterium
ATCACGCGAGGCGGCGCTTCGATCGCGCAGTTCGTGGATGTTCTCGATCAGGTTCTCAGCGGTCTCTCGCACGCCCACGAGCGCGGCATTTTGCATCGTCAGGTCAGCCCCTCGACGATTCGCCTCGTCCCAGACCGAGGCGGTCGCGAAACCGTTCGACTGAGCGGCGTGGGGACGAGCACGGCGCTTCCCTCCAACGCGTTTTTCGTCAGCGGCGACGTGACAATGGCGCCCGAGCAGGTGCTTGGAAAGGCCGTCGACGAGCGCACCGATCTCTTCGCGGCGGCAGCGACGGCCTACGCCATGCTGGTCGGCGAAGGGCCCTTTGCGCGCGAGGCCACGTTTCAGGAAACGCTTCGCGCGATCGTCTACGACAAACCGCTGGACGTTCGCATGCGTCGTCCGCGGATTTCGCGGGCGCTCGCCGAGTGGATCGAACGCGGCATGCACAAGGATCCTCGTGAACGCTTTTCGTCCGCGTCGGAGATGCAGGATGCGCTGCTGCGCGCGCTGGTGCGAACGATCGAGGGACCGACCCGCGAAACGGTCCGCGCGCGCGACTCATCTCCCTAGACTGCTCGTCGCTTAGATCATCCCGCGACGGGTCGAAGAAGGAAGCGCCGCTCCTCATCGAGCGTCGCCTCGAGGTGCACCGCGCCGCCGGCCGGAAGATCGATCGCCTCCGGAAAGCCTTGAACGAGAACACCGAAGTGGCCCCCACTCTGAAAGGTGGACGCGCCCATCGCGGCCTCGAAGAGAACCGCCGCGCCCCCAACCCGCCCGCGCCGAAGCGTGCGCACCTCGACCTTCCACATGTCCGGAAGAGGGGCCGGCTGGAGGAGATCGAGGGTGACCAGCGGCGCGCTCCCAAGGGTCGTCACCGATGGTGCGAGGTAGCGGTAGGGCTCCTCGGGGTGAAGAAACTCGTCCACGCGATCGCAGACGAGGTCGAAACGCTGCGCCATCGCGGCCACCTGGGAACGCGCGCGTCGAACCTCCGCGGGGGTCTCGTCCTCGACGAGCGCGAGACGAATCTCGAGGGACGAAGGAAAGATGCGGCCGCCCGGCGCCAGCCACGGCCGCGCGAGGTCGTAGGTCTCGAGCAATCCCTCGGCAAAGGGGTCGGCGTTGAGAAGTTCGCTGACGATGAGATCCACCGGTCGTGGCGTAAACTCGCCGAGGTGTCCGTGCAGCACTTCGAGCTGCTCGAGCTCGTTGTCTTCAGCGAGCGCACGAACGAGATCGGCGGTTTCGCTGAGTTCGACCGCATAGACTTCGCGCGCGCCAAGCCGCGCCGCCGCACACGCAAAGACACCCGTCCCGGAACCGATCTCGAGAACGCGCGCACCCGGCGCATGCGCTTCGAGGACGCCGAGGATGGCCTCGTTGCGAGCGGCGTCCTGGAGCATTCGCACGTGCTCCCAAGGGTCGGCGAAGTCCTCGAGTTCCACGGGATGACGATAGCGGGGTTTGGGTGAGGGCTCGAAGTTCCTGCGTTGGAAGTCGGATTGGCAAGGGCAAGGGCAACGGCAAGGGCACGATACGCGCCAACCTCCTGCCCGTGCCCGTGCCCGTGCCCTTGCCCGTAGAAATGAGGAAGCCCCCGCCGAAGCGGGGGCCCTCCTTACTTGCTCGCCTTTCGTTCAATCTCGGCGAAGAGACCCTGAAGTCCCGTCCCCTCGAAAAGCGAGCCCACGACGTCTGCGACGTCCTTGCCGCCGAAGAGACGCTGCGCGCTCACGGCCTCGGCGACCTTCGCGAGCACGTCCTGGTTACCCAGGAGCTGGATCGCTTCGGCCAGCGGACCTTCGGCCGCCTTGAAACGAGCCACCGCCGCTTCGGTCTGCGCGCGGATCGCCGCCGCCTCGAGCGTCTGCGCCGCCTCGCTGTCGAGGCGCCGCTGCTCCGACTCCTTCGCCCGGCGCGCGAGCGCCTGCTCCGTCGTCTCGTTGGCGAGGGCGTCCGCGGCCCGCTGCTGTTCCGTCTTCTTGGTGAGTTCGGAGAGCACCGCGTCGTGCCGCGCCCGGACAAGCTCGAGCTCCCGCTGAATGCGCTGAAGCTCAAGGGTCGCCTGGAACGCCTGCGTCTCGGCCACCTCGGTGGCCTTTTCGCGCTCGAGAACCTGCTGCGCCTTTTCAAAGGCGAGCTTTTCCTCGGCGTGCTTCAGCTCGACGGCCGAAGCGACCGTGAGCTGCTGCGCGTCCTCGAACATCTTGGCGATGGTGCCGTCGTTGATGCGCGCGCTCACGAGCTCGACGTCGTCGACGACGAGACCCGCGTCCTCAAAGGCCAGCCGCGCCTCGCTTCCAAGCACCGCTTCGCGGACGATCCGCGCGGGATCGGCGTGAAACGCTTCAATGGTCACGTTCTGCGCCTTCGCCTTCACCAGACGACGCACATGGGCGGTAACGCGCTTGACGTAGTCGCGCTCCGAGAACCACCGCTCCGAAGGATCCCCTTCGAAACCAACGCGAAGCGTCAGCTTGATGGTCACGAAAACGCGGTCCTTGGTCTCCACGACGACAAGATCGCGCACGAGGTTGTCCCGCAGCTTCAGGTAGACCGTCCGCTTCGGGCGCTCGGTGCTCTTCGGCACGTTCGTCGAGAGCTCGAAGACCTCGAGGGACTCGTCGTGCTCGAGCAGTACCGTCGCCGGACCGACCACCACGCGGCGATCGCCCTGCTTGCGCACGACCATGACCGCGTAGCCGGGCCACACCCGAATCGCAGGAACACCCGCGTACTTCGTGGTCAGCGTGAGCGTCCGCGGCTCGGCGTAGCTCGCCGCGCGCACCCACTCGTCCGCCATCGCACCACTCGCCGCCGAATGCACCGACGACATGTCCGCGATACCGAGATCCGCCGGCCGGCGACGCGCCTTCTTGCTGCGCTTCACCTCGCCTTCGGACACCGCGGCACGCGTGCTCGGCGAACGACCGAGAAGCTCCCGGAGGATGCCGTTCACCTCGCTCACCTCGCTGTTGCCCGGGTACCAGAGCGCACACTCTTCTTCGGTCAACACACGCCGCACGATGATCTCGCTGCGCGGGTCGGGAAGAAGCATCGTCGGGCCGCGCACCATGCGAATCTCACCGGTGCCGCGGTTCATGACGTAGCGCGCCTCACCCGCAGGCACTGCCGTCGCGAAATGCTTGGCGTTGCCGTCGTAGCGAATGAGCGAATGCTCCGGCCGCGGGAAGTAGATGCTCGTTTCGGCGCCGGTGATGAAGAGTTCCTCCCCTTCCGCGTGGTCGATACCGTCCTCGCGGTAGGGCGCGATCACCTTCACGTGAATGCCCTGCTTCGGGTTCAGCTCCGTTGGCCGGAAGAGCGTCGCACCGGACTTCGGGTCGCGGTAGAAACGCTGCGTGGGCTTCGGGAAGACCACCTTCGGACCGCGCTGGTAGTCCTTGTCCCCCGTCTCGTCGACGAGGATGCAGTACTGCAGGCGCTCGAGGGTTAGTGCGTCCCGAACGAACTTGCCGTCCTCGTCCGCAACGACCTCCACACCCGTGGGCGGAATGTAGAAGGAGACTTCGGTACCCTTAATCACGAAGAGACGTCCGACGGAGAGGTCGTCTTCGGTGAGCTCGCTGATGGTGCCCTGCGGACCGTCCGACTCGTCGGCGCTCGCCGCGCCGCTCGCCGTCTCCAGCACCGCCTTCTTCCAGTTCTCGCGTGCGGCATCGACGTCGTAGATGCGACAGAGCAGGTACTGGTTGGAGCGAAGGTGGTGACCTTCAATCACCCGCGCGATCTGGCTCGGCCAAAGCGCAAAGGTGATCGGACCGGGAATGTTCACCCGGCGACCGGTCATCAGCGTCGGCGCGTTTTCCTTGCTGGCGGGCGTTGGCTGCGCGCCGGAATCGGCCGGGTTGTGAAGCTCGATGTAAAACCCCTGCGGGGCCATCGGGCTCTTTTGGGCAGCGTCCGCGAGATCGACGGCGCGAAAGCGCTGCACCGGCTCCTCGTAGACCACGGGGTACTCCTGACCGGTAACGTTCACTACCGTCGGACCGGTCAGCACCTTCACCGCACCTGTGGTCGCGTCCTGGGTGAAGGCGTACTCGCCCACACTCAAAACCAGGTCGGTCTTCTTGCGGTGTTCTTCAGCCATGAGGCTTTCCTTCCTGAGCCCTCCGCGGGGCTCAGGCGCGCCTAGAGCACAGGCCGTACCAGCCGGTTTTTCACGGGTTTTTGAACGGGCCGGGTAGCGACGATTCTAGCGCCGTGCCGAATGGCTAGTTCGCGGGTGCGTCGAGACGCGACGTTCGGTACGAGCCGCTACGTCCTCGCGCGTGGGGATCGTGCCCATGCCCGTGCCCATGCCCATGCCCGAACTGGGGTTCCCTCACCTACGTAGACACTATGCGGCGTTCACCGCGTTGTAGTGTTGTTCAATGGCTGCGCTTTGATAGCCCAAAGTCGAATGGCGTCGATGCCGGTTGTAGAAGGTCTCGACGTAGTCGAAGACGGCGAACGCGACGTCTTCTCGGCAGGTCCAGCGCTGTCCATCGAGAAGCTCGCGCTTGAGGGTGCTGAAGAAGGA
>JBCDAA010000588.1:0-4546 GCA_039186435.1 Myxococcota bacterium
GCTCCTCCTCGCGCACAAGTGGGAGAACGACGTCGATCTCACCGGATGGTGGATGAGTGAAAAACTCGACGGTGTTCGCGCGTATTGGAACGGGACGACGTTCCTGTCGCGTCTCGGAAATGAGTTTCATGCGCCGGACTGGTTTGTCGAAGAGCTCGGCGACGAACCTCTCGACGGTGAACTCTGGGTCGGACGTCAGGAGTTTCAGCGCACCGTGAGCATCGTCCGCAGGCAGGATCGGAGCGACCTTTGGAAAGAGGTTCGCTACGTGGTCTTCGACGCCCCCGGGGAGAAGGGGTCCTTCGAGGAGCGGATGGAGGTCGCACGAACGCGCCTTGAGGGCCTGACCTACGCGTCGGCGCTCGCGCAGGAGCCCTGCGAGAGTCTCGCGCATCTGCGAAAGGAACTCGCGCGCGTGGAGGGACTCGGCGGCGAAGGCTTGATGCTCCGAAAGCCGGGGTCGAAGTACGTCGCGGGCCGTTCGTCCACCTTGCTCAAGGTTAAGACCTTTCACGACGCCGAAGGGGTTGTCGTGGGCTACGTGCCGGGGAAGGGGAAGCACAAGGGGCGCACCGGTGCGCTGATTCTCGAGCTGGAAGACGGCACGCGGTTCAACGCCGGCACCGGGTTGAGCGACAAGGAGCGTGAAGATCCGCCGGCGGTGGGAGCCGTAGTGACATTTCGCTACCAGGAGCTCACGAAGGCGGGCGTGCCGCGCTTTCCGTCGTACGTCGGCGAGCGCGTCGACATCACGATGTCCGTGCCAAGTCTCGGCGCAGCGCCCAAACCGGCGAAGATCAAGACGACCGGTGGCAAGGTTGCGAGCAAGTCGAAGGCCGCAGCCAAGAGCTCGAAGGCGTCCAAGAGCAAGGGGCCGAGCAAGCCTGCGCCGAAGAGCTCGGCGCGGCGCGTGATCGAGATCGGCGATGAGCGCTGGTCGGTGGCGCGGCGCGGACGAATCGTGAGCATCAAACGTCAGCGGCGGTACGAGAGTGAAGCCGAAGCCAAGGCGGCGCTTGACGCGTTCATCGCAAAGAAGACCAAAGAGAAGGCAGCGGCAACCGCCAAGAGCGCGACGCCGGGCAGCGCTGGCGTTACGCGTTACTTCGAGTTCGTGGGGGGCGTGAGCGCCAAGTTTTGGGAGATCACCATTCAAGGCACGGAGCACACGGTGCGCTACGGGAGGATTGGGGCGAACGGTGCCAAGAAGACGAAGTCCTTCGCCGACGAAACGTCGATGCAGGCGAGCGCGGACAAGCTGATTCAGCAGAAGGTCGACAAAGGCTACGTCGAAACGACCGCGTAAGGTCATCGTGCATGGGTTGGGTTCCCCGACATGTCGCGTAACGCGCCGGCGTTGCCGAGAGCCGTGACGATTTCTGACGCCGTAGACTCGACCCGGTTCCCCGCCGCCTTCGCAAACTCGTGAACGGTCCGATGCACGTGCAGCTTGTGGGCTACGCGCCCTGCACTGAAGTCGAGGATGCGCCCACTAAGCCGCGCGCCAAGAACCATTCCCCGATACATCGAACGCGCGAGCATCGCTTGGGCGGAGCTTCCGGGGAGGACGATGTGAAAGCCATCCACGAGGGACGCGATCTCCAAGCTGACGCGAACAAGCCGCTCTTTGTGCTCGTCTTTCGGAGTGCCGAGCTGCTCATCCGAGATGCCGCAGTAGAGAACCGCGTCACCGCCTAGCGTTTGAACTTCCTTTTCGATGATGTCGAGTCCACCAAGGGTGGGGACCGGGACGAACCATCGCACGACGTAGAGGTTGCCCAAGTGCAGCGTCAGGAAGGACGGATCTCTCGTTAGTATTTCCGCTTTCACTGCCATCAAATCGTACACCGAGAGTCCGGGTCGGCACACGTGCGCCGCACCAGGTCCGAGTGCAGGTCCACAAAGTGAAATTACTGCCCACCTGATTCTATTGACATCGGGGTCGATGGCTCTCGCACGCCTCGTTCACGAATCAGGCTCTACGAAACCCCTGGCCCCGATTCGCATGTCAACAAAATCAGGTTGGCTTTATCGATGGTTGATCGATCGGGCTTCAAGCCGCGGTCCCAACCGTAGATTGCTTTGGAGATTGCAAATCTGCTGCGACGACCCACGTTGCGCGCCCCATGCGCATCACCCACATCGAATCGAAGCCCTTTCGTCGGCTTCGCTTCATCAACGCCGGAAAGCGCGGCAAGCGGGAGTCTGCGGCGCTACCGATCTCGATGGGGCGCGTCGATGAACTCCCGGACGGCCTCGACGCCCTGGTCGTGGCCAGCGACCTTCAGGGCGTCTGCCCACTCGGCAACGGTGAAACGGAGCTCCTCGGCGTGGCGCTCGCGAACGAACTCGTCGCGCTCAGCGAAGAAGGACTCCTCCCCTATCCGGAACGCACGGGCGTGGTGCTTGCCGGCGACCTCTATGCCGCGCCCGCCGGGAACGTTCGCGGCGCAACGGGCGACGTGCGCGAGGTATGGGAACGCTTTGCTGACTCCCATCGCTGGGTGCTTGGCGTGCAGGGCAACCACGACACGTACGGGACTCAACGCGATGAAGCGCACCTTTCCTCACGCGAGGGCATCCACCTCCTCGACGCGGAGCTCGCGAGCGTCGACTCGATTCAGTGGGGTGGTGTGGGCCGCATCATCGGCGACCCCAAGAAGATCGGCCGGCGATCCGAGGCGGACTTTCTCGCGGCCCTTGACCTCGTGCTCGAGGACACGCCCGATGTGCTCGTACTCCATCAAGGGCCCCGTGGCGGAAGCGGGCAGCGGGGGTGCGACCTTGTTCGAGCGCGCGTGGACCAAGCGAAGCCGCCCCTTGTGATCGCGGGGCATGTCCATTGGGCGTCGCCCCTCGCGGAGCTTCCGAGCGGGACTCAGCTCCTCAACGTCGACGGGCGTGTGGTGATCTTCCGCTGAAGCGCTGAAGGCGCTTCGGATGGTGAGGGACGAAACTCGAAACTGACGAAGTCCGTCCCTGCAGCGCCCGCCGTTTCCCCATGAAATTCATGGGCCTACCGGAACGCGAATGCAAAGTGACGAAGAGCGTCCCTGGCGGGCCCAATCGAGGTCCCAAACCAAACGGAGCGCAGGCATGACTCGGGCGTGCCGTAACGCGAGCGCGACCCCATCATAGAAGGAGTATGAAGCGTCGTTCCTTTCTTCACGGTGTCGCCCTCACTCCCCTTGGACTCGCCTTTGGCTGCAGTCGAAGCGGTGGCGCCGCAGCGCAACAGGGCAGTCCCTCCACGGCCGCCGCATCACCGACCCCCACGGAGATCGGCGACGCTCCCCCCGTCGGCGACCGTCTCGTCCTCACCGAAGCGGAATGGCGTACGCGACTCACCCCCGAACAGTTCGCCGTGCTTCGCGACAAGGGCACCGAACGCGCCTTCACCGGCGCAACGTGGAACGAACACCGACCGGGGACCTACTACTGCGCAGCCTGTGACGCGCCACTTTTTGGCGCGGGCGACAAGTTCGAATCAGGAACGGGCTGGCCTTCCTTCACCAAGCCGATCGAAGACGGTCGTGTTGGCGAAGAGGTGGACCGCACCTTCGGAATGGTGCGCACCGAGGTGCATTGCGCGCGCTGTGGCGGTCACCTTGGCCACGTCTTTCCCGACGGACCTCCCCCGACCGGGCTCCGCTACTGCATCAACTCGATCTCGATGGCGTTCCGGCCGCGCTAAGCTCGATCCGAGCGGCGACGGTATTTTGAGGTGTGCTTTAGTTCGCAGCGGAGGTCGGCAAACGCTGCGCGAGGACAAAAGGCTGAACCACCACGCTTCGAAAGTGGATCCCCGTTTCGTCGCTCCACCGGGCCATCTCCTCGACCGCCGGACGCCGAAGCAGCCCCGCGTTGATCCATTGCTCGACGACGTTCTTGCGATCCGCAGCAACCGCGAGCGCTGCATCCGCCAAGGCGAGCGATGAGTCCACCACAAAAAGCGCGCTGCGTTTCGCGTGCATCGCGAGTACCGACCACTGGGTCGGCATGATCTCGCTCTCGATCTTGGCCCGAAGCTCACTCATCGCTGGCACCATAGCGAGACTGCGAAGCGCCATCAAAGTGTGTGTACCCTTCGCCCATGAGGACCCGCGCACTCGCTCTTCTGCTCGCAGCCTGCGGTTCGGCGGCGCCGAGCGCGGAAACGCCCGCCGAGGCTCGCATCCCCCTTCGCCTTGAACGCACACCCCTTCGGGAAGTCGCGGCCTACCTCGTCGAAGAAGCCCGAGCGAACACGGTGGTCAGCTCTCAACTCGACCCTTTTGCCGATTGCATTTCGGTGTCGGCGTCCGCGCCAGAACCGGTCACCATCGACGAAGCGGTGACCATTCTTCGCGTTGCGCTCGCCGACTCGGGTATCGATGTTCAGCACCGCGAGGGCGTTGTTCGCTTCGCGCTTCGGGAGGGCGCAGCCTCTCCCGCCTGCGGCACCCAGGCGGAAACAACCGCACCCGCGGAGCCGGACGATGTCGTCGCACGTTTTCGCCAGGGCGTGCGGCAAACGGGTCCGCGCGAGTGGCTCCTTCGCTCCGAC
>JBCDAA010000589.1:0-4536 GCA_039186435.1 Myxococcota bacterium
CTCCTCGAAGGCGTTCCCGGTCTCGGCAAGACGATGCTCGTTCGTACCCTCGCCGGGGCGCTGCAGCTCAACTTCGCGCGCATTCAGTTCACGCCGGATCTCATGCCCGCCGATATTCTCGGCACGACGGTCATGACGGAAGGCGCGGACGGATCGACGCGCCTCGAGTTCCGAAAAGGGCCCGTCTTCGCGAACATCGTCCTCGCGGATGAGATCAACCGCGCGACACCCAAAACCCAGAGCGCGATGCTCGAGGTCATGCAGGAGCACACCGTCACGGTGAGCAACAAAACGTATGTCCTCGAAGAGCCCTACTTCGTCCTCGCGACCCAAAACCCCCTCGAGATGGAAGGCACCTACCCGCTCCCGGAAGCGCAGCTCGACCGCTTTCTCTTCAAGCTCCAGGTCGGCTTTCCGAGCCGCGACGAGCTTCATGACATCCTCGACCGAACGACCGGCGCCGAGTCCCCCGAGGTTCAGCCGGTGCTCGATCAGGCCGCGATCCTCAGCATGCGAAAGGTGGTTCGCGACGTCGCGGTCTCACGACACGTGAAGGACTACGCGATTCGCGTGCTTGAGGCCACGCATCCCGAGCGATCGAGCGCACCCGACATGGCGAAGCGCTTTGTGCGATTCGGCGCGAGCCCGCGCGGCGCCCAGGCCATGCTTCTTGCCGCCAAGATTCACGCCCTCTTCGACGGTCGCTTCAGCGCCGCCATCGACGATGTACGGTGGGCGGTCAAACCCGCGCTTCGCCATCGCGTCATCCTCAACTTCGAGGGAGAAGCCGAAGGCGTCGCCACGGACGCTGTCCTCGAAGACATCCTCCAGACCGTCTCGGAAGCCGCGTAGAGCTCGTCTTGCTGGACTGGCTGCGAGGATCGCCGAAGGCTCCCTCGGCAACGACCGACTCGGGCGAACTCTTCGACGAGGAGTTCCAGCGTCGCCTGGAGTACCTGGCGATCGTGTCGCGGCGAGTCTACGCGGGACGAATGCGCGCCGAACGCCGGAGCAAGAAAACCGGCGCCGGCATCGAGTTTGCCGATCACCGGGAGTACGCGCCTGGCGACGACTTTCGCTACCTCGACTGGAATGTCTACCAGCGCACCGGACGACTGCTCGTACGCCTCTTCGAGGAAGAGGAAGACCTCAGCGTCTACGTCATCGTCGACAGCTCGCGTTCCATGGGCATGGGCACACCGCCCAAGATCGACTACGCGAAGAAGATCGGCGCCGCCCTCGCGTACGTCGCGCTCGCCAACCTCGATCGCGTTTCGCTCCTGAGTTTCGACAAGCAAATGTCCGGGCGGCTTGCGCCCACCCGCGGGAAGAATCGAATCTTCAAAGTCTTCGATTTTCTTCGCCCCTTGGAAGCGAACGGCGAAACGGACCTCCGGACGGCCCTTCGGACCTTCGCCGCGCAAAACAAACGGCGCGGGGTCGCCATCGTGATCAGCGACCTCTACGACCCGCGCGGCTTCGAAGACGGAATCAACCAGCTTCGCTACGCGAAGTTCGAGCCCTACGTCTTGCAGGTCTTTGATCCCTTGGAGATCGAGCCGCCGCTTCACGGCGACGTCCGCCTCGTCGATCACGAAACCGGCGAGCATCGCGACGTCACGGTCACCCCGCGAGTCCTCGCGCGCTACAAAGAAGCCCACAAGGCATACCGCAAGAGCATCGCCGATTTTTGCGGCCAAAAGCAGGTCGCCTACCACCCGCTTCGTACGGACGTTCCCTTCGACGACGCCATCCTCAGCGTTCTTCGCGCGGGAGGTCTCGTCCGGTGACCTTCGGGCTCTCGCTCACGGGTCTCTCCCTCGGGCAGGTCCTTGGCGTGCTTGGCGTCGCGGGGGGCGCGGTCGTCGTTCTCTACCTGCTCAAGCTCCGTCGCCGGCGCGTGGCCGTTCCCTTCGTCAAGCTCTGGGAGCAGGTCCTCGCGGAAAAGCAGACGACGCGACTCTTCTCGCAGCTGAAGCGGTGGCTCTCGCTTCTCGTCGCCTTGAGCGTCGTCGCCGCGCTGGGGTTCGCCCTCGGCGATCCACGCCCGGACGGCGTCAACGAAGACGCGCGCACGCTGATCGTGCTCGTGGACGCGAGCGCCTCGATGCAAGCGCGGGACGTGGAGCCCTCGCGTTTTGACCGCGCGAAACAAGAAGCGGAGCGACTCGTGCAGGAGCTCGGGCCGTCCGACCGGATGCTCATCGCGCAGCTCGACGGAACCGCCACGCCCCTCAGCCCGCTCACCAGCGAGCCGCGGGTGCTCCTCGACGCCATCGAGCAGCTGGAGGCCGCCGAGGTTGCCGCGGATCTTCGCGCGGGTCTTCATCTCGCCCTCGACGTCCTCCGCGGCCAGCCGGGTCCCGAGGTGGTTCTTCTCAGCGACGGTAACGTGACCGGGGATCGCTTCAACGCGGATGCCTTCGAGGGTCGCCTTGAGGAAGGTGGCGTGCGGCTCAGCTGGGTAAAGATCGGCGAGGGCGGGGACAACGTCGCCATCACCGCCTTCAGCGTACGTCGCTATCCCCTCGACAAGAGCCAAAGCGAAGTGCTGGTCGAGCTCTACAACGCGTCCGAGAACGAGGAGAGCGTCGAGCTGACCCTCCTCGGCGATGGCGAACCCGTCGACGTGCAGCGCCTCACGCTCCGTCCGGACGAGCGGCTGCGGCGTTTCTTTCGGAACGTCTCCGGCGTCGACCAGACCCTCGAAGCAAAGATCACCCGCGCTGACGGAACGCGCGATCCTCTCGTCGCCGACGATGCCGCGTTTGCGCGTCTTCCCGAACGCCGCCGCGCTCGTCTTTGTGTGGTCACTGAGGGCAACCTCTACCTGCAGGCCGCGCTCCTTCTCGACGAATACCTCGACGTCGAAGAGATCCCCCCCGCGCAATACCCGTGCGAAGGCCGCTTCGACCTCTTGCTCTTCGACAACTGGGCGCCGCCCACAACGCCAGAGGTCGCAGCGCTCTACCTCGGCCTTCCGTCCGCCGAAGAAGGCGGTGGCCCGCTCGAAGTCGTCGGCGACGTTCAAACGCCCTACTTTGATCAGCTCGACCGGCGACACCCGCTCCTCAAGTGGACCGCCCTTCGCGACGTGAACATCGGACGCGCTCGAGAGGTTCGGCTGCAGCAGGGCGACCGCGCGATCGGGCGAAGCGATGAGGGTCCTCTGATGGTCGTCGGCAGTCGCGAAGGGCAACGCTTCGTCGCGTTCACCTTCGACCCCCGCGAGAGCGACCTCCCCCTTCGCGTCGCGTGGCCGCTCCTCTTGCTCAACACGGTCGACTGGTTTGTTCAGGAGGACGTAGGCTTCGTTTCAAGCTTTCAGACCGGGGAGACCTGGCATATCCCCGCGCCCGCATCGCTTCGTGAGGTCACCGTGGTCGACCCGAGCGGTGACGCGCGCACGGTCCCCGTGGTCGAGGGACGCGCCATCTACGCCGGCGTACACACCGGCTTTCACACCCTTCAAACGCCCGACGGCGAGGAGCTTTTTGCGGCCAACCTCGGGGCTGGCGAGGAAAGCCGCATCGAACCTGCGGAGAGCCTAAGCGTGGGCGCCGCATCCGCGGGGGAGCCAACGAAGGGAGAGCTTGGGGTCCGGCGAGAAATCTGGCTCTACCTCGTCCTTTTCGCCCTTGGCGTTCTCCTCGTCGAATGGCTGACCTACCACCGCCGGGTGACCGTATGAAGCGGCATCTCCCCGCGCTCCTGCTCACCCTCGCCTTCAGCGCGGGTCTCGCGGCCTTGCTCTGGTTCACCTGGGGACAGGGACTTCGCTTTTCCGCAGGCGGCGACGACTACGAGCTCCTTCAACCGCGCTGGATCGTCGTCTTTGCGACCACGCCCTTTCTCGTCTTTGCGGCGACGCGCTCCCTCGCCGATCTTCCGACTGCGCAGCGCTGGCTCGGCGTCCTGGGGCGAACGCTCTTGATCGGGCTCTTGTCGCTGGCGGTCGCGCGTCTCGCGAAGACCACGGACGCCACCAAGGTCAGCACGATCGTTCTCGTCGACGTTAGCGATTCCGTACCCGACGCCGCCCTCGAGGAAGCAAACGAAGTCGTTCGCGAGGCGTGGAACGCCCGCGGCGAGAACGACCTCCAAGTCGTCACCTTTGCGCGCGACGCGCGAACCCTGCCGCTTTCCGACGAGGAAGAGCTCGCGATCGAACGCCATCGCGAACCAGACGACGCCGGGCGCGGCTCGAACCTGCAGTCTGCGCTGCAGCTCGCCTACGGCCTCTTTCCGCCCGGGCATCTTCGCCGAGTGCTTCTGCTCTCTGATGGTGGCCAAACGGACGGCGACCTTCTTGCCGAAGCGAGCCGCGCGGAGCGTTTCGGGGTCCGAATTCACGTGCGCCCCAGTCGCCATCCGGTGCCGCCCGAAGTCGCCGTGCGGGATCTCGAGCTTCCCGATCGCATCAAGGTCGGCGAGCCCTTCCCAGTCCGCGCGCGGGTCTTCGCGTCGGTCCCAGGGATTTGACGGAGTAATGTAGTTAACGTGTCGATGGCTAGGGAAAATTGACGCTGTTGATAA
>JBCDAA010000590.1:0-4530 GCA_039186435.1 Myxococcota bacterium
ACTGTGCCAGAGAGTCTGGATGAACAGTTGCGTTTGCTGCTAGGTTGCCTGCGCGCACGGCGCGTGCTGCTGGTGCTGGACAATATGGAGAGTATTCTGACACCGGAACGGGCTGGGGCCTATCGCGCTGGCTATCACGTCGTGCGTAGCGGCGAGAGTCTCACTCGCATTGCGCGTCGCTACCGCGTTCCGATCGCGGAGCTCCGGCGGCTCAACCGGGTGCGCGGGGATCGAATTCGGATCGGACAACGTTTGCGAATTCCGGGTCGTAGAAGCGAAAATCCGATGCCGCGCGTCGCCGAACGTGCGATGCGGCCCGATCAGGAATCCGCGGCGGCGCGCGCGGAAGGTCTCGGAATCGGATCGACGCGGGCGGGGCAGAACCTTCTCAAGGGCGCGCCGCGCGCGGAGTGGGTGAACGCCGCTGCGGACGCGCCGAGCACGATTCCCGCATATGCGTACGGGGTTGGGACCCCGATCGAGACGCCCGAGGCAGACGAGGAAGCCGAAGACGAAACTCCAGCTGCCGAAGCAGCGGCCGAGTCTGCGGCCGAGTCTGCGAATGTCGAATCGGAGCCAGAGGCAACTCCACCCGGGGAGACCCGAGAGGGCACGCTCCTCCTTCCCATCGACACCGCATACTACATGCGTGGCTGGGGTTCCGGTCCCGGTGGCTACCACCTTGCGGTGGACATTGGCTCTCCGCCCGGCACGCCGATTCGCGCGAGCGAGCGCGGCATCGTCGCCTACGTCGGAACGGGGATTCGCGGCTACGGGCGCTTCGTGATGATCGTGCACCCAAGCGGTCTGGTGACTGCCTACGCGCACAACCGCGAAACCCTTGTCGTCGCAGGAGAGCTTGTCGCGCGCGGCCAGATCGTCTCGCTTCTCGGCAACACAGGCCTCAGCCGCGGACCTCACCTGCACTTCATGCTCTTGCACGAAGGCGAGCACTGCGATCCGCTGCCGCTCTTGCGACCTGCGATCACCCTCCGAAACGGACGCGCGGTCGAAACCCGAACGACACGCTGGGGCGAAGAGCGTCCCGAAGAGGTTCGCTGCCTTCCGCGAAACGCGCGCCGGCATCCCGGCGTGCGCCGCCGTTCACGGAGTCGGCGAAGGCGTCGCTAGGTCGGAGAGCACCTTCTGGAGTTCGCCGGCCTCGACCATCTCCCGAAGGATGTCCGACCCGCCGATGAACTTTCCCTTCACGTAGAGCTGCGGAATCGTCGGCCAATTGCTGAACTCTTTGATCCCCTGACGGATGTCTGGATCCTTGAGCACATCGACGTCCGCGAAGCTCGTGACCCCACACATCTTGAGGGCGTGCACCGCGGTTGCGGAAAACCCGCAGCGGGGAAAGAGGCGCGTGCCCTTCATGAAGAGGACAACGGCGTCGCTATCCACGAGGGTTTGGATGCGATTGCGAGTGGTTTCGTCCATCAGCTTCCCACCTTAGCCCAACGCTCCGGCGTGTAGGTCTTGAAGGTTAGGGCGTGAATCGGCCCCTGCATGAGTTCGCCGAGCGCTGCGAAGACCATGCGCTGCTGGTCGACGCGAGACTTTCCGTCGAAGGCCGATGAGACGATGACCGCCTCGTAGTGATCTTTGGTGCCCGTCAGATCTCGAACCTCGAGATGCTGGACACCCTCGATCCCCCCACGGATCCGTTCCTCAATAACGCTGGGTTCGACCATGCCTAGGGGCTAAAGCGGGAGCCCGCGGCTGTCAATCTTGGACGTCAGCTGCTGCCGAAGCGCTGCATCTGGTCCTTCATCGCAAGCTTCTGTTTCTTCAGGCGCCGCTGTTCCATCTGCTCGGAAACGGTGAGGAAGGACCTGCCGGAGAGTTCTTCGACCCTCGCATCGATCGACGCGTGCTTCTTTTGAAGTCGCTCCAGCTGAAGTTCCGGCGTCGACGAACGACGTTGGCGAGCCATCGGAATACCTCCTCGTGTCAGCTCCTAAGGCTGACTCACATCGAGTTTTTCAAGCTGAACTAAGCGCGAAGTCCCGAAGGAACCACCCCAAAACGATACACAACCGACCCTCTGCTGATCAAATGTCACCGTTTGAGGGGGTGGCTGCCCGCAGATCGTGATTGGTTCCGGGGAGGTCCTCTTGCGGAGGGGCTACCTTGCGCCACCGACGAAAGAAGGAGCTGTAAGGTGCCGCGCCCCTTGCACTAAATCGTCAACAATTCCAAACCTCGGTGAATAGGCCCAAGGCATCTCGCGTTCCACCGAGGTCGGGACTTTCATTTATGCGCAACGTAAGCATCGTCGTCATCGTTTCGTCCCTCGCTTCGGCCCTGGTCGCAGCGCAGACGCCTTCCCTCAGTGCGCGCGAGGTCGCCGCGCTCGTCCAGTCGTTCTACGACCAGACGCAGAGCTTTCAGGCGGAATTCAACCAGACGCAGTACACGAAGGTCTACGACCGCACCGAGCGTGCGAACGGCCGGGTGACCTTCAAGAAGCCCGGCAAGATGCGCTGGGACTACGCCGAGCCGAACGGTCAGGTCTTCGTCAGCAACGGGGAGCGTCTCTACATCTACCAGCCGCCTGATGAAGGAGAGCAGCACGGCCAGATGATCGAGCGCGCCATCGACGACGATCAGCTTCCGCTCGCGTTCAGCTTTCTCACGGGTACGGGTCGCCTCGACCGCGACTTTCGCATGCGCCTTCTCGATCCCGAGCGCCAAGGATTTCAGCAGGGGTACGTGCTCGAGCTTCGTCCGCGGCGAGCAACCACCCACTACGATCGCGTGCTCTTCTTTGTACGCGTCGTCGGCGAGGGCGAAAGCCGCGCTGGCTACATCCAGCGCGTGTTGATCATCGACTCGTCGGGCAACCGAAACCGATTCGATTTCCGTCGCCCGAACTTCAACGCGAATGTCGGCGACGATCGCTTTCAGTACACGCCGCCACGCGGAACCCGCCGCATCCGGCCGTAGTCCCGCAACGCCTCAGTTGCTCGTCACGGTCGTGGTCGAGACCGTCGACCCTTCCACGTCCGCCGCGCAGAAGGGCATGTCGTTCCACGCCTTGTCCGCGTAGAGCTGCGTCTGGTCCGCAAAGAAGGGCGACGCCGGATTCGTTGACTGTGAGTAGGTGAGCACCGCGTAGGCGTCCGGGCACGCCGGATCCTCGGTCCAGGTCACCGTCTGAATGTAGCTATTGCCCGTCGGGATGTCGGCGTAGCCCTGTCCGTCCACAAAGCGGGAGCTGATCACGCTGAAGGTCGAGCGTCCGCTTCCGCCGTGAATCGGAATCCGCTGGTCGCCCACCGGACGAAACTGCAGCTCGCCCCACGGGCGATCGATGGGCGTCTCGCGCGTCATCATCAGGTCGACCGCCGCGCCGACGGTGCATCGAACCGCTTCGCCGATCGCCGGCTCCGTGGAAAGCCCGCGCGGCGTGCCCACCGGGTCGCTCGGGTCGAAGGGCACCGCCCAGAGATCCGGCGTGCCGCGTACCAACCTCCAGAACTCGTTCCAGAGTCCCGCGCCCACGCTCTCGTTGTCGTAGAGGCCGTCCCAGTTTCGAAGGATGTCGCAGGCTCGCGCCGCTTCCGCCGCGTTCGCGGAGTAGGGGGCGCCCTCGCAGTCGCCGCCGCTCCAGTCTTCCACTCCGTCACAGAGCGTCAGCACGTCCGCGCGAATCAGCTCCGACGCGAGGTCGCGGTTGCCAAACATCAGCTCCTGCACCGACTCCACGGTAAAGCCCGACTCCCCGAGCTCGTCGCGACCTGCAAGACGATCCTCCGCCTGCACGAACGCCAGCCTCGTGCGTAGGGTCTGCTCGACGTTTTCCAGGCCGATCAGCGGTGAAAATCCGGTCAGCAGCTGGTCGGGATTGCTGAGCCAGTAGCTGTCGTTGGAGTTGCCCACGTAGTCTCGCGTGCGCAGTTTCGGCAGCTGGTCGAAGCCGAGAAGACCGTCTGGACCGTCGCTCGCCGTAGCCCACTCGCACTCTGGCCGGGACCCGTTCAGCGCGGTGGTGCCGCCCGCGGTGATCGCCTGCAGCGTGAAGTTGTCCGCGCATTCGTTGAGCAGCTCCGCGCTCACGCCCGGCACGGTGGTGACGTCGGCGTAGTACGCGTTGCCCTCTCGATCGGCCGCGATGGTGTTGACCCACGGCAGGCCCACGATGCGAAGCGCTTGATCCACGTCGTCCACGCTGCGCGCCTGTCCGATGCGGAGGAACTGTTCGATCGCCCGGCTGTTGTTGATGTTGGCGTCGCGAAACGTGAAGACCTGACCATCCGCGTTGGGCCAGCCGCCGATTGCACCTTCGACGAGACCGAGGTCGAGGATCGGTCCGTAGTGACTCGTGTAGATCGTTTCGGTGCGCTCCTCGATGGCGCCGCTGGCGGTCATGACCTCGATGCTGACCGGGTTGGGCGTGATCGAACGGACCTCGTCGCCGTAGCGATAGGAAAAGGGATCGCCGTCGACCAAATCGAGCGAATAGAAGGTGAATCGCTGCCCAGTGGAGACCGTGTGCGACCACGCGAAGTCCTGGTTAAAGCC
>JBCDAA010000591.1:0-4504 GCA_039186435.1 Myxococcota bacterium
AAGCGCAATTTTCTCGGCCTCAATATGCTTGAGAAAGAGCTCGACGATCCGCCGGGTTTGAAGCGGTGTACCCACGCCGATCGTGTCGCCGAGAGAGACCTGGTAGCAGCCCGCATCGAGAAGCTGCTGCGCGATCGCGAGACCCCGCTCCGGGTCCACATCGCCCTCGTAGGGACAGCCCCACATGGTGGAGACGTAGCCCCGAACGGCTTTGCCCATCTCGACCGCAGGACCCACGACCGGCTCGAACGCCTTGAGGGTTTGGTCGATCGTCTTGTTCACGTTTTTGCGATTGTGCGTTTCGCTCGCACTGATGAAGACCGCGACCTCGTCGACGCCCGCGGCCACGGCCCGATCGAGCCCACGGCGGTTGGGGACCAGGGCCGAGTACGTGACGCCTTCGCGACGCTCGAACATCTGGCAGACCTGATCGCCGTCCGCCATCTGCGGAACCCATTTCGGCGAGACGAAGCTCGTGACCTCGATCCGCTTGCAGCCCGCATCGGCGAGCGCATCGATCAGGCGGACCTTCGCATGGGTCGCGACCTGAGCAGCCTCGTTCTGCAGCCCGTCCCGGGGTGAGACCTCGTAGATGGAGACCGACGTGGGAAGCTTGTCCAGCATCCTTCGATCGATGCGGCGGCCTTCGGGCTACGTCAACCGTTTCCTCCGGGAGGTATCCCGCCTCGCTTTTGCGGTCGGCGACCCAACTTCTCGGACGACCCGCGCCACACAGACAACTTGGTTCTGAAGCGCGGGAGTGTATCCTCGCTGCATGGGCCTAGCCGCCATCCTCGTCGCGACCCCAATTTTCGGGTTTTCCCTGTCTGTGGACCCCTCGCTCGCTGCAGGCCCAGGGCTGACGGCGGCGCCGATCACCGCGGTCGCGAGCGATGAGGGCGGAGCCACCGAGAGCAGTGGGGGCGGTGGCTCCAGCACCGCGGAGCTCATGCAGGAGCGCGGCCGCCTCTCGAAGCTGCACCGGGCGCTCGGCATCGCGACCTGGGCCTCGATGACGGTGACCGTCGTCCTCGGCTACCTGCAGTACTACAACCTCTATGGGATGTTTCAGGGGCTGGGAAGCACCCCCTGCGTCGAAGGGAGGGCGGTCTTCGGGCAAAATAGCTGCGTCAGACAGCCCTTGCCTCACCTGGTCAGCAGCATGGTGACCACGGCGCTCTACTCCGTGACCTTCGGCCTCTCCCTCCGCATGCCCGACCCGCTGAACCTCAGCGAGGGCGACAGCGACTACGCGCGAAATCTGCGCCGACACAAACGTCTGCGCTGGGTGCACCTCGTTGGCATGATCGCGCAGATCGGTCTCGGCGCCGTCATCGCTAACGGCGACGCGTTCGGTCTCTCCCGTGCGAACGACTACCGCACGCTTCAGGCCCTCAGCACTGTCCACTTCGGAATCGGGTTGATGACCTACGCCGCCCTCACGTGGGCGGGAACGATCTTCCTCTTCTAGCCGGCTCTTGCGCTTCGAAGATCCCGCCGTCGCGGATGCCTTCGCGTCCTTCACGCCGAAGGTTCGAAAGGGCCTTCTTGCGCTCCGGGCGATGATCTACGAAACGGCGGAAGCCCTCGACGGAGTCGGCGAGATCACCGAAGCCCTTCGCTGGGGGCAGCCGAGCTACCTCACCTCGAAGCCGAAAAGCGGCACGACAATTCGCCTCGGCACGGTCGGCGATGATGTCGCGCTCTTCGTGCACTGCCAGACATCGCTGATCGAAGAGTTCCGAGTCACCCACGGCTCAAAGCTTCGCTACGAGGGCAACCGCGCACTGCTCTGGAAGGCGGGCGCGCGAATCCCGAAGCGCGTCACCAAGGAGTGCATCGCGGCGGCGCTCCTCTATCACCAACGCCGGTAGACAGCTTGGCGTCTCGTCCCTCTACTCCGCGTGTTCGAGGGACGTCAGCACGTAGGGATCTTCGATGACCGCCTGGCCGCTCGTCACCTGACTCTCAAGAAACGAGAGCCACGCGGCCACGCCCTGCTCGCTGTCGCCCACGTTGGAGTGGGTCGCGGTCTCCGGTGGGGCACCTTCCCGGTCGCGCACGACATCGAACTGCAGAAACCCAGCGGTTGTCCCTTCGATGTTTGCGCTGACCGGCGGCATCGGCCCAAGGGTGATCCCAGGAACCGGTCGCAGTTCATCCCCGAGGAGCGGGAGGCGCATCGCTCGCATCAGGTGGTAGTTCGCCGCGTTCGGCACCGTGTCGTCGTCCAGCACGACCCCCGCGAGGATGTTGGGCGCGGGTGCGTCGCTGAAGCGATCCCGGACAATGTGAGATCCGTAGCTGCCCGCGTCCCCGCGCTCGAGGATCGTTTGCAGCACCGGGAAGAAGCGAAACACATCCCCGTCGGAAACGGTGCGAGGCCGCAGTGCGATCACGATCGTGCTGAAGGTCTCGCTCTCGCTGATGATCGAGGAGACGCGCCCCCCGGGAACGACCAGCACCCCGGCGTCGAAGGAGTCGCTGAGGGCGAGAAGTTCCGACCCCATGATCCCGCCGAGGGAGACGCCGAGGTAGCCAAGTTCGTCCGCGTCGAGATCGACTTCGCCGTCGCCCGTGGCGTCGAGGCCTCCTTGAAGAAGTCGCACCAGCTGGAGCTTGTCGTACGCGGACTGGCGCCAGTGGTCGCGCAGGCGAAGCGCTTCGATGGCGCGGGTGCGAAAATCACCGATCGCAAAGAAGCGCACCACTGTTGCGATCACCTCGGTGCTGTCGCCCTCGGGCACGTCGGGGTGTTCCCCATGCTGGACGGGATCGACCGCGACCGTTGCAAAACCGCGCGGCGCGGCGAACCTCGCGAGACGGGCGCCCTGCTCCCGTCCGCTTCCCAATCCAGAACCCCACACGAGGGTGGGAAAGGGCCCCTCGCCTTCGAGCGGTAGCCAGGCGGTGACCGGGAGCACGTAGCTGCGCATCGGAGAAATCGGATCGCCCGGGTTTCGGCGAATCGCCCCATCCTCCCCGCGGTAGTCCTGGGCTTCAAAGCTGGTCACGCAGCGTCGAAAGAACTCTTCGTCGGTGCAGACCGGCTCCGCCAGGCGTACGTAGTCGCGGCCCGCAATGTCCGCCGCGATGGCACGCGAATCGTCCGTCAGCGTCTGCACCGGAAAGACGCTGATCGCGACGATTTCCTCGGAGGTTTCGACAATCCCGAGATCGATCATCGCATCGAGGGCCTGCTGCGTAGTCTCGTCGGGCGCCGCAAGGAGCGCGGCGGTCGACTCCGAAGGTTCGAGGCAACCGCCGGCGGCCGCAGTGAGCGCGCGAGTCACATACGCCGCGACCCAGGTCTGCTCGGGCAGCGGCTCCATCGGACCGAGGAGAAGCGTGGCGTCGTCATCGAGCGTTCGAACCAGCGCGGGTTGAATCCGCGGCGTTTCCTCCAAAACCACAAAGCCGATTCCCGCGCTTGGATCTGCGGTCGCTTCGGCCGTGGGCAACGCGCCGGCGTTGAACGCTCGGCCAAACATGAAGTACGCGGACGCGTTGTTTCCAAACCCGTCCAGGTCTGAGAGGTCTTCGGTGAACACCGGCGCGAATCCGCTGAACCGCTCCACCTCAAAACGCTCCGCATCGAAGGAGAGCCGAAAGCCGGTGCCGGTCGCGGAGTCTTCGCGCAAGAGCGTAGGATCCGGCCATTGCGTAAGGTCGGACCCGTTCTCGTCCCAGAGCCCCACTGTGCAACTCGGACCTGCATCCTCGACGAAGACGTCGGGCGCGTCGGCCCCCGCATCGATCATCGGCGTGGCGTCGTCACCGCACGCCAAAAGACCCAGAATCAAGCCACCCAGTCGAACCCAACGCCGCATTGTTGCTCCACCCACCAAGACGAGCTGGAACGACCCCGACGCCCCAAGCCCGAAGGAGCCGTCAAGCTACACGGTGGACGCCCGAGGCGCGAGATCCGCCGGACGAGATGTAAGGCTCAGCGCCGGAGGAAGGCTCCCCACGTCGCGGTAGACGCGAAAGCCGACGCAAAGCCCACGTTCGAAAAGCCGAGCGTGAGGCGATCAAGCCGACCGAGGGCCTCCGGAAAGCGATCGCGGACCGCCGCGTGGTCACGAATCGTTAGAACCTTGAGGCGCGGAAGCTCCGCGAGGGCATCGAGCTCCCGAGCCGCAGCGGTGCCGAGCGTTTCGAGGTGAAGCTCTTCGAGCGCCTCGGCGGCCCGGAGTGGTTCCAGCGTTTCGACCTGGCCGTGGAGCGCCAGGCGCCGGAGCCCAGGTTGAATCACGCGCTTGAGACGGCGCTGACTCCAGACGGTCTGGTCGCCGCCAAGTTCGAGGGTGTCGAGTTTCCACGGCAGCGCTTTTGGCACCGCGTGAAGGTCCATGCGGAGGGATCGCAGGGCAAACCCGCCGAGCGCAGCATAGACCGCCTCGCTCAAGCGGTTTCGTCGCAGGTCGAGCTCCGTCAGCGCGAGCCCCGCAAGCGACGCCACGTCGGCGTCGGTCAGACGGCAATCCAAAAGACGGAGGTTCGT
>JBCDAA010000592.1:0-4491 GCA_039186435.1 Myxococcota bacterium
CACGCGAAGACCCACGACGACGAAGGTCGTGGCGAAGCGAAGCCAAAGCATCCAGTTGCAACGGGCGCATCGCTTTTGGAGTTTGAGGTGGTGTCGATGACGATGAAGGCGACTAGCGAAGGCGAAGACTGAGCCATGCGTCCGGATCGGCGCGCATTGCTTGGCGTCGACGGGATCGCAAGTCGAACCGACGGGCCGTTGAATCCTCGTCCTGTCATGAGACGCACGTTCAGCCGCACTACAAGCGAGCACCCGCGACTTCGTACGCGTTGCGAAAGCGACTTCGCAGAAGCGCCAACACATCGTTGTCCGTGTGATTTCCCCGCGCGAAACCGAACAACAACTCAAACACCCCCCGTGCATCGTCCTCCGCAACCATCCCGAGAACAATCTCCAGCGCACCGCTCGCTCTGTATGTTGTCGCCGCATCGGTCCACCGGGCCGGGAGCGGAGACGAGTCCGCTACTGTTGCGAGAAGATCGACAGCCAAAGCCAGAAAGAGGGTCTCGTTGCTCTCTGGCTCAAGCGCGCCTTCGTCATCACGACGAGGAGCTTGCTCGAGGAGCCTATCGACCCGGATGGGGGCTTCGTCCTCCAGCTGCGAAAGAACGTCTCGAAACGCGTCCTGGAGCGCTACCTCACCAAGCATGTTCACGAGGTCGGCAGCGGCGACGCACGCCGGTCGGAACGTCCGACGGAGTCTCTTCACTCCACCGCGGGCGACGAACTCCCCGAACGTGTCGATCTCCGCCGGAGTAGACATCGCTGCCAAGCTACCGAAGCTCGATCCACGTGGCGCGCGCGAAGCCGTGCAAGCTCCCGTTCTCGCCGTAGAGCGCGGAACCACCGAAGAGCTTTCGACCGTCGCGCTCGATCCCCCAGCCGATCACGACGCACGCTTCACCGACCATCGGCAGACTGCCGAGCTCTGCTTCGAGCCGTCCAAGCAGCACCGGCTTTTCAGTATGTCGGAGCCCAAAGTACGACGGGCAGTCGAGCGCCGCCCAGGCGATTTCGGGCGCCACTCGGTCGCCCTGATTTGGGAGCGTTTCGTCAGGGCGCCAGTCGCACGCAACGACGTCGGTTCCCGCAACGGGGCCCGGATGGAGGTTGAGCCCGTCGTCGTCTCGGGTGATGCCGCACACAACACAGCCGGGGTAGATGTGTTCGGTCTTTGCCGCGTAGCCCGCGCGCGCAGCAGCCGCGGCTTCAAAGGAAACCGCCGCCGGCACGTCGAGAGAAAGCGACGTCGGGACCGCTTCGCCGATAAGCTGCTCGCCGTGACGGAGCACGACGCCTTCGCCTGACGATTCACGCGCGAGGTCAACGTCGAGGGGTGGTGGCGAGCGCAGCGTCACTCGCGCGGACGTCACGTCCCCCGCGAGAAGTCCACAGCAGTATCCGCCGTTGCCCGAATCGGGCGGTCCACGAAAACGACGAGCGACCCGCACAGTTGTCATTCGAACCTCCGAGGCGAAGTGCACTCCGTTGGTAGCATCTCCGGAACGTCGCGGTTCTTGTTTTCTCGATCGACGTCGTGCGATCTTGAATCGAAGGAGGCTCTCGTGACTCGAATCGCTGTCGCTTTTCTCATCCTCACTGGATGCGGTGACAACTCGAGCGCCCCGGACGCGGGCGGCGAAGATGCGTCACGGATGGACTCCGCGGCGGAAGACACCGGCGCCTCAGACACCGGAGGTGCGCGGGACGGTGCATCGGATACTGGCGCGGTCGATGCCGCACTCGACGCCGCACTCGATGCGGGCACCTCAGAGGCGCCGGCGCGCATCGACGTCTCCCTCGCAGGCGAACTTCGGTCCGGTGAACTCGGCCCCGAATGGTCCGCCGAAGCGAGCCGCGGCTACGTCACCCAAGCACGCCTCCCGTGGCTCAACGGCGGCTTCGGCAGCACATCGGCCACGTGCGGTCTCGAAGGCGCGATCGTTCGCGTGACCAACCTCGACGATTCTGGCCCGGGCTCGCTTCGAGACGCCATCGAAGAGGTCGAAGGCCCGCGCACGGTCGTGTTCGAAGTCTCCGGGGCGATCCGCTTACTCAGCGAGATCGACGTCGAAGAGCCCTTCATCACCATCGCGGGGCAGACCGCGCCGCCTCCTGGAATCTCGCTCTACAACGCGGGGCTCATCGTGCGAACGCACGACGTCTGCGTTCAGCACCTTCGAATCCGCGTTGGCGATCGCCGCGGCGACGGAAGCAGATACACGTCGTCCGAAGGCGACGACCTCGACGCACTTTCCATACGCAACAACCGCGGCCTTCCACGCCTCGACAACGTCGTCTTCGACAACCTCTCCCTGAGCTGGTCGAGCGATGAGATGTTCTCCCTCGACCGCGAGAACATCTCCGACGTTACGCTGCGCGACATCCTCATAGCCGAGCCCCTCAACGACAATCTCCATCCGCGCGGCGTGCATGGCTACTGCGCGCTCGTTTCAAGCCGAGCCGGACTCGAGCGAGTTTCCTTGATTGGAAACGTGATGGCGCACTGCATTCGGCGCGGTCCGCGCATCGACGAAGGCACCGTGGTCGCGGTTAACAACTTCACCTACAACCCTGGCGTCTACGCCATCCAGCTCTTCGGCAACGACCCTTCGGAGGATCTCTTCGTCAGCCTCGTCGGCAACTGGATGGCGTACCCCGATGACAGCGCACTTCGATGGCCGGGAACGGTCGACGGCAACCGCGGCACGGTGAAAGCACTCGTGCAGAACTACTACGAAGGAGAACCCCGTGATGTTCGGGTGCACCTTCGCGAAAACCGGTCCGCGATGGGGCTACCGATCCATCTGAACGAGAGCGCGTTCGAAACCTCGGAGACTCCGTCGGAACTCATCGACGAGGCCGAGGTGTGGCACGGCTCGATCTACGCAATTGCGCCGAGCGAAGCCGAAGCGATCGTTCTCGAGAACGTTGGAGCGTTCCCGCGCTTTCGCGACGCTACCGACGAACGAGTCATCGCGGACATTCGCGCGCGGCGCGGAACCTACATCGACAGCCAAGAGGATGTCGGCGGCTACCCGGCCTTGGACGAAAACCGTCGCGAACTGTCGCCGCCCGAGGAACCGCAGGCCGACGACGACGGAGACGGCATCAGCAATCTCGTGGAGTGGCTGCAGGGGTTCGTCGATGCGATCGAGTAGCGTTGCGTTGCTTCTCTTGCTGACGGCGTGTCGATCCGAGCCGCCTGCGGGTGGGGGGCACGAAGGCGGCGAAGAGATCGCTACCTCGGAGGGTCTGGAGGCAGAAACGCCGGGAGAACGTGCTGCCGGCGAGTGCCCTGCGCGCTACAACGAAGACCCGCCGCGTTGCGAAGGGGACGACTTCCCGGAGCAATGCAGCTATCCGGAGGGCGATTGCCACTGCGGGGTCCCGCCCCATTGCGGGGGTGCGGCGCGACCGCCTCTGCCGCTTCGTTGGATGTGCGAAGCGAGACGCCCGCCCTGCCCGCGTGATGGAACGCCCTGCGGCGACGAAGGCGCGAGGTGTTCCCACGACGCGTGCGGCTGGACCGGCGTTCGGTGTGTCGACGGCACCTGGCAGTCGTTTCAGTCGCCACCACCACCGTGAGCCTTATACTCCGCCCATGCGCTGGATACTGGTTGTCGTGCTCTTCGCGTGCGGTGCGGAAACGCCTCTTCGCGAGACATGTGAACGGACCGGTGATCGCTGTCGCTTGCGCGACGGGCTCCTCGGGATCTGCACGCCCGTCGACTGCGACACGCCGCCGTGTCTTCGCTGTACACCGCAGCACTAAGAGAGGGGTGTAGCCGTCTTACGGTGGCTTGGGCTGAGAGGCGGATTGAGCCGGATTGGACTGAGGTTCGCGTGGAGGCGGGCCCCGCGGAGAACCGGCGCAGGAACATGCTTCTCGCGATAGATCGCACACTCGCCCGGAGCTAGGCTTGGCGTTTTCCGGGCAGGTACGAGGCTGCCGCCCCGACAGAAATCGCTTGTGGCGCCTGCTCCGGCGCGGGCGGGCGTCAGACCGGGCTAGCGGTAGAGCGCTTTCGCGTCGCCCCTCCCGTGTACCCAGTGCTTGCCCTGTGCTTCGGCGAACTCGTCGACCAAGTCGAGGCTGCCGAGAACGCTCGTCGTTCGGAGACCGTGGCTCCGCATCATGGCGAGAAACGCGTTCTTGTTGAGCTTGAGCTCGGTGAGGAGCTTCGGCTCATCCTTGAGCGTGCCGCTTGGGCCGCGCGTTCGGAGAGAGCGTCCGGTCCACTTCAGCAGCTCAAGGTAATCGACGTACTGCATCGGGACTGTCGTGCGACGGGAGCGCTCGGGGACCTGCTCGGCAAAGGGCGTGAGACCTTTGGGAACGGGCGGCGCGTCGGAGTTGAGTGCGGCGTCGAGCTGCCCGATGCGTTTGGCGATGGAGGTGTGCTTCGACTTCTCGAGGGACCTGGTCATTCCCGCGCGAACGGGGTTGAGGTCGACGTACGCCATGCAGGTCAGGACGGCGGCTTCGTC
>JBCDAA010000593.1:0-4453 GCA_039186435.1 Myxococcota bacterium
GCGAGGATCTGCGGGTTCACGGAGGTCAGCCGGTTGCGGTCCGCGGCGAAGGTCGCTTCGAGTTCCTGGAGACGCTCCGTCAGGCCGAGGTTTTCCCGCGCGAAACGCGACGCGGTCCACGGCAGGCGGGCCAGGAACGCCGCCGGGCTTCGCCGCTCGATGTCCGACTCGAGGCGATCGACCTCACCGCCACCGCCGAGCGCGAGAAGCGTTTTCGGTCGCAGCCCCGGAACCTGCGTCATGATGCTCATGAACTCGGACATGTTCAGGTAGATGCGTCCGCGAAACGAGCCGACGAGTTCCGCGTCCTTCGGTACCGTGCAGCCGAGGGAACCAAACGCGCGGCGAAAACCAAGCTCGCTAAAGCTGCTGAGGACCGACCAGGTCAGCGGCGTCGCAACACCGGGAAGCGCTTCGCCCACGTTCACGTTCGACCACACGATCGACGCGCGGGCGCCGCGATGCGCCTTCTTTCGCTGCCATCGCTTGGTTCCGGGAAGAAGCGCCGCGGTCACCGGACGCGCCTGGAGCACGTAGATCTCACCTTCCGCAACGGCCCACTCGACGTCACGCGGCGTTTCGAAGTGCGCTTCGATTTGGAGGGCGAGATTGGTGAGGCGGTCGACGAGCTCTTCGTCGATCGAAAGCACCCCGCGAAGATCCTCCGGAACGTCCTCTTCGAGAATTCCGCTGCTCTGGGAGAGCACCGTCCTGCGCGCTTTTTCGCCGATCACGCGATCGCGGGGTCCGCGAGTGGCCTTGTCGACACGAAGGGTGTCCGGAGAAACGCGCCCATCCACGACCGCGCTTCCAAGTCCGTAGGCCGCGTTGATCACGACCTCCCCCGCGTCGCCCGTCAGCGGGTTGACCGTAAAGAGAACGCCCGCCGCATCCGAGGGCACCATCGCCTGCACCACAATGCCGACCGTCGCGTCGGGCGCGCCTCCAACCCGGTCGAGGTAGAGCATAACGCGCGGCGCGAAGAGGCTCGCCCAGCAGTGCTTCACGGCGCCAAAGAGCTCCGCTTCGCTGGTCACGTTCAGCACTGTCTCGTGCAACCCTGCCGCAGAGGACTCTTCCTGATCTTCGCGCGTCGAGGAGGATCGAACCGCAACCGCGGTCGCGCCTTCCCGCTGGAGCGTCGCAAACGCATCCGCGAGGGAGCGACGAAGCTCGGCGGTCAGGGGTGCGTCGCGTACCTTCGAGGCGATCGTTTCGAGGCGCGCGGCGTCGGTGACCCGCGCTTTCAGGAGCGCGGAAGGCATCTCGTCGGGGGAGAGCACCGTGCGGAGAAAGTCCTCGCACACGCCGCCGCTCATCGCATAGGCGGCAGGGACCGGAAAGCCAGCCCGGGCGAGGGCGGCGAGGTTTCGTGCCTTTCCGCCGTATCCCGCCGCTCGACGGGGAACCAGCGTCTCAACGCGACGTAGTAGGCGTGGCATCGTTTGGGCGCGAGTATATCGCTCTAGGAGTGGGCCGCACGTCCCGCCGTGAGCTCGATGAGTCGGTCGACGAGAAAGCGCGATTGTTCGAGGGCCTCAGCGGTGAACTCCTCGCCGAAGAAGGTGCGCACCTCGGCAAAGACCGCGTCGAAGCGCGCCTGGTCGCCACTCGCGAGCACTTCCGAAAGGTCGGCCGCGGCATCACGAAAGGTTTGCGTAACCTCCTGCGTCCGGGGATTGAGCATTTCGATGGGCCCGTAGAGCCCGGGCGACTGCGCAAAATGACGTCCCACCACGTAGGTCTCAAGAAGGTACGCGGGCGAGGTGAACTCGAGCGTGCGATCGAGAGGCAGCCCCATCCGGGCGAGAGCCAGACCGAGCACCTGCGTTTGAAAGTGGTTGAGCACCTGGACGACGGACATCACCCGGTCGTGTTCCGCAGGGTCGGCTTCGGTGACGACAAGGCCGCGCGAACGAAAGGTCTCAACGACCCATTCTTTCCACGCTTTGCCGCGCCCTTCACACACAACGACACGCTGGCCCGTGAAGCCGTGAACCCCCGGACCGAACATGGGATGCGTGCCGACGACCGACGCTTGTGTTGCGCTGAGCATCGCCTGCATCGGCGCTTCCTTCACAGAAGTCACGTCCATCAACAGGGCGTTAGGGCGCACGTGGGGGCCAACTTCAGAAATCACCTTTTCGGTCGCGCGAATCGGGACGCTCACTACGACGACGTCTGCGTGTTTGGCGGCCTCGACCGCGGTGAGCTTCGTGTCGACGTCCGCGATCATCACGGCGTGGCCGAGGTCCCCAAAGAGGCGCGCAAGGCTCTGACCCATGCCTCCCTTGCCGCCGATGATCGCGACGGCCTTGGGTTCCACATCTTCGGGGACCTCCGCGCGTAGTGCCGCCTGCCGATCGCGGCTAGCAAGAAGGAGTAGCCGGTAGACCGATTCGATGACGCCGCCGGGCAGACCGAGACGCTCGGCGCGCTGCATGCGGTCCGCGAGGACCTCTCGTTCGCGCTTCAGGTCGCGGATGCGAATGCGCCCCTTTCGTTTGGTGCTCGCAATCTCGGCAACGATGCCCATCCGCCGGGAGATGAGCTGAAGAATGTCGCGATCGATTGCATCGAGAAGCGCGCGAAGGACCGCGAGAGGGCGCGTGGAGGAGAGATCTGCGTTCGACATTGAGGTGGACGGGACCATAATGCGGCGCGCTCGCCCGGGCGAGCCCCCTTCCGTATGCGCCGCCTCAAACTTCACCACTGGATCCTGATCGCGATGGGCCTCGGCGCTGCGATCGGTCTGCCTCTCAACCTCGCGGCTGCATCGGGCGACGTCGACGCCGAGCTCGTTCGCACCATCGCGGGCTATGGCAAGGAAGTCGGCGGACTCTTCTTGCGCGCGCTGCAGATGCTCGTCGTTCCCCTCATCGTGTCGTCACTCATCGGCGGCGTGACGGGTATGGGGGACCTGCGAAAGCTCGGCACGCTCGGCGCGCGCACCGTTGCGTTTTATCTTTCGACGAGCTTTCTCGCGATCGTGACCGGCATCGCGTTCGTGAACCTTCTAAGTCCGGGCGTCGGTGTGGACCTTGGACTGCTCGAAGCGAACGCAGAGGGGCATACGGTCGCGACGGTCGCCGACGAAGGGCGGAGTCTCGGCACCGTTCTTTGGACGCAGCTCACGAGCATGATCCCGAAGAACCCGCTGCGCGCAGCGGCGGAAGGGGACATGCTCCCGATCATCTTCTTCTCGTTGCTCCTCGGCGTGTTCATCAGTCTCGTGGAGCACGGTGGTGACGAAACGGAGGAGGGGTATCGCGAGTCCGCGGCGCCGAAACAAGAGCGCCCCGTCGTCGTCCTACGCCAGTTCTGGCAAGGCCTCTTCGAGGTCATGATGAAGATGACGCTCGCCGTGATTCAGCTCGCACCTATCGGCGTATTCGGCTTCATGCTCTACGCCGCCGCGGGCAAGGGCTTTGAGGCGTTCGAAGCGCTCGGCAAGTACGCCCTTGCGGTCGCGGCAGCACTCAGCGTGCACGCCTTCGTGACCCTTCCCGTCATCTATCGCTTTCTCACGAAGCGGTCGCCGCTGAACCACGCGCGAGCCATGACACCCGCGCTTCTTACTGCGTTCAGCACGGCGTCGAGTAACGGCACCCTGCCCCTTACGATGCAGTGTGTGGAGAAGAGTGGGGTTCCAAACCGCGTTGGGTCCTTTGTCCTGCCGCTCGGTGCGACCATCAACATGGATGGGACCGCGCTTTACGAAGCCGTGGCTGTTCTTTTCATCGCGCAGGTCTACGGTATGGATCTCAGTCTCGGGCAGCAGGCCGTCGTTGCGCTTACAGCGCTCCTGGCATCCATTGGGGCCGCTGGTATTCCGCATGCCGGCACGGTGATGATGGTGGTGGTGCTGAGCGCCGTAGGGCTGCCAACGACGGCGGTCGGGTTGATTTTGGCGGTGGACCGAATTCTCGACATGTGTCGCACGACGGTGAACGTGTGGTCCGACTCGATCGCGGCTGCGGTCGTCGCCGGCTCGGTGGAAGAAAGCGCCGAAGCCTAGGCCCGAACCACTAGCGCCGACGCTGCGGTTCGGCATCAACTTCAACTCGGTTCGACATCAACTACAGCCTATCAACTCCAGCCTACCTGATTTATTGACATCGCATTTCCCATAGGCTGACGCGGGTGGCGAGCAGTCGCCATGCGAAGTCACATCAGCCAACCTGATTTTATTGACATCCGTTTCGGCGCGTTTCGGCGAAGTGGCCCGTAACCGTGGATCACGCATCTAGATCAGCCGACGGATAGAAATAAGCCGACCTGAGTTTATTGACATTGCCTGCGACGCACCTAAGGCGGCAAGGCGGCAAGGCGGCAAGGCGGCAAGGTGGCAAGGCGGCCTAGACATCCATGCGAGAGCCGATACCTGACTCAACTAGTCTCGGCATCCACCCTAGATTCTCCCAACAGCCGTTAGGTCGCAAGCCACCTCCAA
>JBCDAA010000594.1:0-4439 GCA_039186435.1 Myxococcota bacterium
CCGGCGAGATCCTCAACGACAACGTAGCGGCGCTCCAGATGGGCCGCGTAACGCGCAGCTGCTCGTGACGCGATACGATAGCGCTCCCCCTCGACGGTGCCGGATTCGTCGATGAACTCCACCTCGTCAAAGAGCTTTCGACGGAGGCTCCGGCTTCGCTCTTGAATCGCGCGCATGCCCCACCCTTCGAGGAGCGCCGTCGCGTATTTGTCGACCTCCGCTTGGAGCTCGAGCTCGAGCTGACTTACCGATTCGTCGTTCGTGGCGCGAAAGAGCAGGTAGACAAAGTGACTGACGCCCTCCGCCGCGAGGGAAAAGGCCTCGAACGCGGGGTCGTCGGTCTCGAGCTCCGCGATGGCTTCCGGCGCGACGTAGAGCCCGACCGAGATCCCGTCCTTGTCTTCCGCCACCAGGAGTACTTCGCCTCGCGCGATTCCGTCGCCGACGACTGCCCGCGCTGCTTCCTCGTCGCAGAGAAAGGGCTCGAGGTCGATGACATCGAGGTCGTAGAGGCGAGCGAGCTGCGCTTGAATGCGGTGCAGCGCGCGGCTCATCAAGAATGCTCCATCAATGAACCTCGGTTCCCTTGGGAACCGTGGGAAACACGCCCGCCGCATGAAGGCGTGCCGCGAGTTTCGGTGACTGGGTGCGGCGCCATTTGTCGTAGAGGCGCACGATGTCTTGCGGCGTTCGGAGGACGGTTTCTTCGCGAACTTCGTCGAGGAGCACGACCAGCTCCCGAAAGCCTTCGGCCAGCTCGCCGTAGGTATGGCCCCGGTGCGGACAGAGTTCGCTCGCGGCTCGGTACGCGCGTCCCCCCATCGTGACGAAGTAGTCGGCGCTGATCCCACGCTCACTTACATGGTCGGCGAAGAACCCACAGGTGTAGAGCGCGGCGTCTCCAGTGCTGCGCAGCTGCCGGAGCTTTTCGCGCGGGTCCTCGGTCGAGAGCGCCCTCGCCCACTGCTGCACCAGGGGCTGGTCGGCGACCTGCGGACGTTCCGCGAGAAGGTCGACGAGGTAGTGCTCGGTGTCGAGGGTAACGTCGAGGTGGAGCCGCTCTCGGGCATCGCGCAATCGATGGCGAAAGTAGCCGCGAACATCTCCGTGGGCTTCGATGACCATACCTTCACGCTATCGGTCGAAGGCGTGCGCCTCCAAAGGAATGGTGTAGCGCCACTGTCGGAGGTTTCTCACGCTGGCAGCGGGGCCGGGAGAGTGCCAACACTCGAGGATCCTAGGGATCTCGGCAGCGCTAACTCCTCGGAATCACTCTGAATCGTGAGTGACCTCACGGTCCTTCTCCGACCGCGGTTGACTCCCCTCGCGGCGGATTTAAGGTCCCACCCGTCGTCAGCACTCTCCAAGGGCGAGTGCTAACAAACCGACTTAACCCTCGTTGCAGGGAGGACAAATATGGCGATTCGACCGCTCGGAGACCGCGTTCTCGTCAAGCGCGTAGAAGAAGAGAAGACCACCAAGGGAGGACTCATCATCCCTGATACGGCCAAGGAAAAGCCCATCGAGGGCAAGGTCGTCGCGGTGGGCAACGGCAAGCGTAACGACAGCGGTGAGCTGTCGAAGCTCGAAGTGAAAAAGGGCGACCGCATCCTCTTCGGGAAGTACAGCGGCACCGAGGTGAAGGTCGACGGCGAGGAGCATCTGATCCTCCGCGAAGACGACATCCTCGGCATCGTCGAGTGAACGGGCCCCTTTAGAAATTCAGACAGGAATACGGAGAAGCAAACATGGCTGCCAAAGACATCCTTTACGATACCAAGGCGCGGGCCCGCATCCTCGCCGGCGTCGACGCCCTCGCCAACGCGGTGAAGGTCACCCTCGGTCCCAAGGGCCGCAACGTCGTCATCGAGAAGAGCTTCGGAGCTCCCACGGTGACCAAGGACGGCGTCACCGTCGCCAAGGAGATCGAGCTCCCGAACAAGTTCGAGAACATGGGCGCCCAGATGGTGCGCGAAGTCGCCAGCAAGACGTCGGACGTCGCCGGTGACGGAACCACCACCGCGACTGTGCTCGCGCAGTCCATCTTCCGCGTTGGCTCGAAGATGGTCGCCGCGGGTCACAACCCGATGGAGCTCAAGCGCGGCATCGACCTCGCCGTCGCGCACGTCATCGAGAAGCTCGCGAAGCTCTCGAAGGCCACCAAGGACCCGAAGGAAATCGCCCAGGTCGGCACCATCTCGGCCAACGGCGACGAGACCATCGGTTCCATCATCGCCGCGGCGATGGAGCGCGTGGGCAAGGAAGGCGTCATCACCGTCGAAGAGGCCAAGGGCCTTGAGACGGAGCTTGAGGTCGTCGAGGGCATGCAGTTCGACCGCGGCTACCTCTCGCCCTACTTCGCCACGGAGACCGACACGATGAAGGCCGAGCTCGAAGACCCCTACATTCTCATCTATGAGAAGAAGGTCTCGAACATGAAGGACCTCATCCCGGTCCTCGAGAAGATCGCGCAGCAGAACCGCCCGATCCTCATCATCGCCGAGGACGTCGAGGGCGAAGCTCTCGCGACGCTCGTCGTGAACCGTCTCCGAGGCTCCCTGAAGGCCGCCGCCGTCAAGGCGCCCGGCTTCGGCGACCGCCGCAAGGAGATGCTCAAGGACATCGCCATCCTCACCGGCGGCACGTTCGTGAGCGAGGACCTCGGCATCAAGCTCGACAGCGTTCAGCTGAACGACCTTGGTAAGGCCAAGCGAGTCATCATCGACAAGGACACCACGACCATCGTCGACGGCTCGGGCAAGAAGAAGGACATCTCGGCGCGCATGGACACCATCCGTCGCCAGATCCAGGAGACCACCTCCGACTACGACCGCGAGAAGCTCCAGGAGCGTCTTGCGAAGCTCGTCGGCGGCGTCGCCGTGATCAAGGTCGGCGCGGCGACCGAGGTCGAGATGAAGGAGAAGAAGGCGCGTGTGGAAGACGCCCTTCACGCGACGCGCGCGGCCGTCGAAGAGGGCATCGTCCCCGGCGGTGGCGTGGCGCTCATTCGCGCCCAGAAGGGTCTCGACAAGCTCGACACCGCGAGCGAGGACGAGGCCGTGGGCGTGCGCATCCTGACGCGCGCCATCGAGGAGCCGCTTCGCCAGATTGCGGCGAACGCGGGCCTTGAGGGCTCCATCGTCGTGAACGAGGTCAAGGGCGGCAAGGGCGGCTTCGGCTTCAACGCCCGCACCGAGAAGTACCAGGACCTTGTCTCGGCCGGTGTCATCGACCCCACGAAGGTCGTGCGCAGCGCGCTCCAGAACGCGGCGTCCGTGGCGGGCCTCATGCTCACCACCGAGGCGCTCGTCGCGGAGATTCCGAAGGAAGAGAAGGACGGCGGCCACGGCGGACACGGCCACGGCGCCCCCGGCATGGACTTCTGAGTTCAGCCTTCGGTTGAAGAAGAGCGCGTCGGCTTCGGCCGGCGCGTTTTTCGTTTAAGGTCTCCGGCCGGTAGGGTTCGCGCATGGTGTCGCGGTCCGCGTTTGGCCTTCCGACCCCGACGATCGGTCGGGAGGACGAACTCGCGCTCCTGGAAGAACTCCTCAGCTCCAGCGATCGCATCATCACCCTGACGGGCGGACCTGGTTTTGGAAAAACACGCCTTGCGCTCGAAGCGTCGTACGCCGCGATGCAGGGCGGAAGGCCGGCGGCGTTTTGTGATTTGGTGGGCGCACGAAGGCTTCCCGAAGTCTTCGACGCGCTTGCGGAGGTTCTCGACGTTACGATCGGCCACAACCCTGTGGAGGAACTCAAGGCGCACCTCGCCCGGAGCGACTGATCCTCTTGGACAACCTCGAGGGCGTCGCGACGCAAATGGTCCCCGCGATGACTCGTTGGCAGCAGACCGACGCGCAGTTTCTCATCACCTCGCGCATTCCCCTTGGGCTCGAGGCCGAGCGCCTCGTTCGGGTAGAACCCCTCTCGGCCTCCCGAGGCCACCCCTCCCCTGCGAGTGCGCTTCTTCTCGAGAGCGTTCGTCGTCGCGGCGGGCGCCTCGATCACAGCGCCAAGGCCGCGGATGTCGTTGCGCTCCTCGAGGGCGTTCCGCTCGCGATTCTGATCGTCGCCGGACAGATCGAGCGCGTGGGCCTGGACGCGATTCACGACGAACTCGTTCGCGGCGGAAGCACGCTGTCCGCCCTTCATCAGCGCGTCGCTCGCTCGTGGGAGCTGCTGGACGAGGGGCCGCGAGAAGTCGGTCGCCACGTCGCCACGTTTAGTCTCGGGGTCTCCATTGCTGAGCTCGCGGAGATGTGCGAGCGACCGCACCGCGAGTGCGTGAACGCCGTGGACGCGCTGGCGACCCATTCGCTTGTAGCGTTGCAGGGGGAGCGCGTGCGCGCGACCGTTGCGGTTCGCGACTTTTGCCAGGCGCTCGAGGAGGCGGAGCGCTATCAGGCGCGACACGCATCCTATCTGGCGAGGAAGACCCG
>JBCDAA010000595.1:0-4429 GCA_039186435.1 Myxococcota bacterium
CCCTAAACCGCGGTTGCGTGGTTGGTCCAGCTAGGGGGCCAACAGGTACCCCTCCCCCCGAGACCAACCACGAACAGCCTACCTTGTGGCGTATTGCATAGTGTTAGGCCAGGTCGGCGATGCACCAACCGAGTGCTAGGCACAGGCTGACGACCCCGACTCCTTCTCCGTAATCTTCGCGTTCGACGCTACCGAACCTCCTTGCGTCGGATCAACCCTGATCCGTGTCGCATACGTAAATTCATGCCTCCGCCGCGGAGGCGTCGATGAAGCCTTTGGCGGCCCCTTGGGCGAGCCGCCGGAAATACTCGTCACGCGCTTCTTCCGTGGTGGAGAAAAACACGCGGGTGACGCGATCGAAGGAGACGCCGCGCCCCTTGCGGACGATCACCTTTCGGTCGTCCAGCGAGATGCGCATCGTCGTGGATCCGTCGTTTTCGCGGCGGACGAGGGTGCGCGTCTCCGCACGAATCAGCTTCCGCCCCTCCGGCGTGAGACGCGCCTTTTCGAGCGCTGCTTTTTCGCGCACGTACTTCAAGCGAAGCGCGATCATCGGCACCGTCGGGCCCTCTTTCATGCCCGAGCGACGAAACTGCGGACTGGTGCACGAAGGCTCCCGAGTGCGTCCTTCGCGGTCGATGGTGAAGCCCGTCTTGTAGGTGCGGTGCGCCTGCGGATCTTCAACCTCGCCCTCGATGCGAACTCCTTCGCCGGCCAGGTCGTGCACCTTCTCCAGCCGGACTGCGCCCTCCGTCGCCAGCAGTCGATGGGCGTGCTCCTCGCGAGCGTCGCGGTAGCGGAGCTTTTCGTCGTCGAGGGGCGTTGCAAAGAGCGGCCGCGCCCGAAACGCGCCGTCCGCGACGTCGTGAAGCACCTGCCCGCGCTGCATGAGCACCAGGAGCGACTGACGGACATCCTCGGCAGGGCGCGCGAGGGACTCGGAAAGCGCCGCGAGCGTCTGCGGCTGACTGAGCGCTCCGAGCACGCGCTGCGTGAGCAGGTCGTCGGCGCTCTGCGCGGTGAGCATGTCGAAGGTCGCAATGCCGGCCCAGCCCGCGTCGGTCCAGCCGCTCAGCGCGTAGGTCAGCGTCGCGTCGCCGAGATCGATCACGTAGTACGCCGGCAGTCCCGCGCCGACGAGAACGACGCGAACGCTCTTGGCGATCGGAAGAAGGCGCGAGAGCACCTGCAGCCGGCGACGTCCCCAGGTGCGAACGACCATCGGCGCATCGCCTTCGTAGGTTCCGCCGTGTCCTTCGAGAACGAGGTCCCAGGGCTCGAGCACCAGACGTGGCGCTTCGCCGGGAACGAGCTCGTAGCGGAGCGCGCGCGGGGAGGTCTTCGCCTTCTGCATGCGAAGGGTGAGAAGCACGTTGTAGAGGTCGACCGGCGCAAGCTCGAAGCTCGCGGCGGGGAGCGTCGAGGCCGCCTGCACCTGCGCGAACGCGCGCGCCCAGCGATAGGGAACCTTGCGCGCCTTCACGTCACCGGAGGAGGGCGTGAGCTGCAGCGTGGTCTCGCGGTAGCTCCGAATGCGCGCGAGGGCGCTGAGGACGTCGGTGCCCAGGGGAAGATGCGTCGTACCCGCCTTGAGATCCTTGGCGTCGTAGGCCTCGCGCTTTAGCTGAAGTCGCGCGTAGGCCGACTCGTCCGCGCTGAAGACCTCGAGGCCGATGCCGTCGTCGCTCACGGTGAGCACCGGATCGAGCGGGCCCTGATCGTCTTCCTGGTCGGTGTATTTGTCTTCGAGGAAACGCTTCTGCGCTTCCCAAAGCTCTTTGGTCGCCTTCTTGCCCTGCTTGAGGACGTAGGCGAGGTAGTCCGAGCGATCGCTCGCCTTGCGCCGGAGATCCTGCGCGAGGATTTCGCCCATTGTCACCAGCGCATCGCGAACCACCCCGGGTCGCTTGATGGACGCGCTGAGGGACGCCGCTGAGCGTTCGCCGTCGGTCGGGAGCGAGACGCGAAGCTGCTCGCCCTCCTGTTCGGCGGTGGGGATGCTTCCGTAGCGAAGGGTGATTTCCGCAAAATCGGTCACGCCTGTTCCTCCTCAAAGCGTGCATTGCGAGCGCGACGACGCTCGACCTTTCGAAGCGCCTTGTATGCCGCGGCGCGGATTTCGTCGGCCTCATCCGGCCGCGCGAGAATGGACTTCAGTGCATCGACGGCGTCCTGGTCGCCGGCGCGCCCGAGGGCGGCGATGGCGATTTCGCGTCCTTCACTGTCTTTGGCGAGGGCGCGATCCACGAGGGGCGAGCGGGCGTCTTGAAGCATGGTCGGAAGCGCGATGCCGCGAAGCTTGGCGTCCGAAAGCACCTGCGCGGCATCGTGGGCGACCGCGGCCTTCGCGAGAGGCGCAACCCCCGATGCCGAAGGTGCGGCCAGGCTTTGAAGAATCGCGGCGCTTCGCTCCGGGCTCTTCGCGGCGAGCGCGCGGGCGGCGATCCACCGCTGCCGAAACTGCGGCGCACTGAGCGCTGCCACGAGCTCGTCGTCCGAGATGGCGCCTCGCTCGAGAAGCGCGGCAAAGGCCTCTCCACCGAGCACCCGATGGGTCAGCAGCTCACGCGCGGGATCGAGGTTGGCTTCGAGACGAACCCCGGCGGCGAGAACCGCGCGCGTTGCGCCCACGCGCTCCGCTTCGGATTCCTTGCCCACCTCTTGAAGCTCTTTCACGCAGCGCTCGAGAGCGACCCGAAGGGGCGCGGCAAGTTCGGGCGCCTTGGTTTCAAATGCCAGCCACGCCGCATCGGTGCGCGGTCCTGCCGGCGCGGTCTCAAGCAGCTTCGCGATCGCCGCGACGGGCGCCAGGCCTCGGCGGATGAGACCCTTCCGTAGCCGGATTCGAACGTCCGGGTTTTTGATGTCCGCGAGGCGCGTGATGAGCGTGTCGGCATCGCCTTCGCGCGCGAGGAACTGCGCCGCCGGCGCGCTGATGTCGGAGTAGGGGCTTTGCAGCGCGAGGAGGCTCACGCGCGTTTCGTCTTGCGGAAAGATTCCGCGAAGCGACTTGAGCGCCTGCTGCCGCAGCTGGTGGTTGTTCACGCGCAGCGCGTCCGCGAGGACCTCTTCGGAATCGCTGTCGGTGAGCTCACCGAGCATCTTCGCGCAGTGAATCCGAACGCTATTCTCCTCGTAGCGATCCCCAAGAAGCTGCCTGAGGAGCGCGCGGCTTCGCTCGTTGCCCGCCGCCGCAAGACCCGAGAGGGCCCGCATCCGCATGCCCGGGGACGACTCCTTGGCCGTCGTCTCGATAGCGTCGCGAACGCGGGTCTGCTCTTCGCCTTCGAGGCGGGGAATCATGCGACCGAGCGCTTCCACCGCGAAGGGCACCAGGAGTTTGTCCTCGGGCTCGAGCTCCTCGCTCGGAAACGCGAGCGGCTCGAGCTCTTCGAGGCCGCGGGGATCGCCGAGATTGCCGAGAGAGAGCACGGCCGCTTGACGCTCCGGATTTTCGCCGGCTTTGAGGACGAGTACCAGCGGCTGAAACGCTTCGCGGCGTCCTTGTTTGGCGAGGCCCTGCGCGGCCGGCAGGACGAGCTCGCGCTTTCCTTCCCGGAGCACGGCGGCCAGCGTTTCGGTCGCGGGTTTCGGCTCGGGCGCGTGCTGCGAACGATGCGCGAGGACCCGAACGGCCTTGATGCGCACCTGTTCGTCGCGATCGTCGACGAGGGCCGCGAGAAGCGCGTCGGCGCTCGCGTCGTCGATGTCCTGAAGCGGCGCGACGCTATCGAGGCGAAGGGCCGCGTCGACGGAGGACGAAGCGACCTCGATCGCGGAGAGCACGAACGCTTCGTCGTAGGATGCGCGCTTGATGCCCTTGTCGCTGACGCGGGCGGCGCGACCGAAGCTCCCGATGGCGATGGCGGTGCGGAGCGCCTGGCGGCGAAGGTTGGCGTCTTCTCCCGTGAGCAGCGACATCAGCGCGGGGAGTGCCGCGGTGCTGCCGACTCGGCTGAGGGAGTCGAGGATCACCTTCTTGTTGGCCGTTCCGTCCGGGTCGTCCTCCATGCGTGCGATGAAGGCTGCGGCGACGTCCGCGCGAAGGTCGCTCCGCGCGCTTTCGGGAACGTCGTTCGACTGGGAAAGCCGAACCAGCGCCTGGCCGGCGTCGCCCACCACTTTGGCGTTTTCGCTGCGAAGCATCCCCGCGAGAATGTCGAGGGTCCGGCGATCGCCCCGCGCTGCGAGGACCTCGGCCGCGCGAAGCTGAAGGTCTTCATGCTCGCTCTCCATCGCCTTGCCGAGCGCATCCGCGACGCGGTCGTCCTGCGAGCCGACGAGGCGATTGACGACCGCGAGGCGCACGTCCGAAAAGCGACTGCGAAGCGCGATGAGGAAGGGCTCGAGAGACCCTTGCTCGTAGAGCGAGGGAAGTCGTCCGAGCGCGTGGGAACGAACGTCCGCGTTGGGCGCTTCGAGAGCGCCG
>JBCDAA010000596.1:0-4425 GCA_039186435.1 Myxococcota bacterium
CGCGTTGGATAACTCCGCAGCGGATCCAGCTGGAGCAAAGACTCCGCTATCTCCATCACCTGTACCAGTGACATCCGCCCCTCCCCGCCCGTGAAGGATCATCATGCACAGGGGCATTCACGCACTCAACGCGAATCTGGCCGGAAACGCCCCAGCTTTGCTACGGTCGTGTCCGATGGGTCCCTCCGAGACCGACTTAGAACGTGTCACCCAAGCTCTCGCCACCATCGATCTCTTCGAAGGAATCGAATCGGCGGGCCTCCGTGAGATCGCAACGATCGCGAGTGAAGAGAGCCATCGCCTCGGCGAGGTCATCTTCAAGGAGGGCGATCCAGGCGGCGCGCTCTACCTCATCCTCGACGGCAAGGTCCGAATCTCCCGCGAGGTCAGCGGCATGGGGGAGGAGGCGCTCGCGGTTCTTGGCGCCGGGGACGCGTTCGGCGAGATGGCGCTCATCGACGAGTTTCCGCGAAGCGCCGACGCGCGCGTGCACGAACGTTGTCGTCTGCTGGTGATCAGCAAGGAAGCCCTCGAGGATCTGCTCTTCCTCAACCGCGATCTCGCCTACGAGATCCTCTGGAACTTCGTGAAGATTCTCTCGTCGCGCCTCCGCGAGACAAACGACAAGATGACGTTCCTGTCGGTGACCGGGAAGTTCTGAGCGGACGCTTTCTAAATCGGCGCCCTCTACGTGGGTGTTGTTGAGCAGACACTTTTGAGGAGACGCGTTCGCCCTGGCGGAACGGTGTGATCGATTCGTTAGCGGAGTCCGTTGAGGGTCTCGCAAACGGCGAGCGCGTCCGGGCAGGGAACGCGGATGACCCGGTCGCTCCGAACCGCAACGAGCTCGGGGGTCGCTCCGGTCCAGCCTTGCGGAAGCGGCGCGGCGAGCAGAAGCGGAAGCGGGATCATCTCCTCGCGCGGGGGTGCGTCGCTCGGGGTGTGCAAGACGCGGAGCGCGTGCGGAGTGAGGATTAGGCGCCATTCCTCCGACCAGCCGTGAAGAAAGCGCGTCATCATTTCGCGAAGAATGCGCCTGGTTTCCGGGATGAGGAGCGCGAGGAACGTAATCGGAAAGCAGAGCACGGCCAGGATGCCGAGAATTGCGGCGGCCCAGGTTTGCGGTGGCTCCGCGCGGCGATGCTCGGCTTGGGTCCCGTCGTCGGAGATTCGGTAGCTTTTCGCAAGCGGCGCGAGCGTTCGCGAAGGCGGCGCCTCGCGGTACGAGGGGGCAGGCGGTTTGGTGACCTGCGACGAATAGCGCGGCTCGTCTTCGACCCAGAACTCAAAGGCTGCGCCGGTGCGCTGACAGGTGTCGAGGAGGAGCGGAAGGAGCGCGCTTTCGAAATCGGGTGCGACGGGGTGAAACCAGAACCGGCCGAGTTCGCCCGCCGACGAAAACGCGATCACCATCACGCCAGGGTCGCCCGGTCGTTTGCCTCCCGGTTCTTCTGCGCCGGCGAGTTCGTCCGAAAGCGCGTCGAGAACGCCTCCTGCCGCGGAGCGAAGCGTGTGGCGTCGCGCGCGTACGTAGCGAATCGCGACAGCGTCCTGGAGGCTTCGAAGGGCGTCGCCGAGAGTGCGCCGATGTTCAGGCGTGTCGCGCAAGAGCTCCAAGAGAGCACGCTCCGCGTTTGGCTGCCAGACCGCGACCTTCGGATTAATCGCGACGCTTTCTTGGGCGGTGCAATCAATGTTCCGTAGGATTTCAGTGGGCTCGATGGTCGGGCCCACAGTGCTGGCGGCCACCTTCGGGTGGCCGTCGTTTATTGGCCGGTTGTTTGTTGTGGCACTGGTCAGGTCTCGCTTCGGCTCCACGTGCCGGTTTTGCCGCCCTTCTTTTCGAGGAGCGCCACGTCGCCGATCACGATGCCGCGGTCGACGGCTTTGAGCTTGTCGTAGACGGTGAGCGCAGCGACCGTAGCGGCGGTCATCGCTTCCATTTCGACGCCGGTGCGGTCGCGGCAGCGCGCGGTCGCGCGAACCTCGAGGGTGTCCTCGCCGACTTCCTCGAAGCGAACCTCCACGCTCGTGAGCGCGATGGCGTGGCAGAGCGGAATGAGTTCCGGCGTCTTTTTGGCGGCTTGAATGCCGGCGATACGCGCGGTGCCGAGGACGTCGCCCTTGGGCGTATTTCCCTCGCGAAGTTGCACGAGGGTTTCGGGCGCCATGCGAACCTGGGCGCGGGCCGTCGCTTCGCGTGCCGTGACGTCTTTTGCGCCGACGTCGACCATGCGCGCGCGTCCTTCGTCGTCGAGGTGCGTCAACTTCGCCATGGCCGGGAGGATAGCAGTGCCCGCAGTCAACTCGTGCGAAAGACGCCCTGCGTTCGCCTTCGGCGTCCTTGCACGAGGCGCTCCGCCATTGCTGCCGCGTCCGCGACGGAGGCGCAGCGAATCGCGTAGGTTTGAACGTTCATCGTGTTGGGATCGGTGCGGGAGAGGTGCACGAGAAGACCGAAGGTCTTGGCGCGCGAGAGCTGGAGCCAGGGGACGAACTCTTCGCCGGCGTCCGTTTGGAGCAGCACGCCCTTTTCGACCCATTGAATGCGCGCGAGCGTCGGGGTGGCGCGCAGGGAAAGGAGGCCGACGAAGAGCACGACGAGTCCGCCAAAGAGGAACAGGCTCGTCTGGGATCCCGCTGCGTTCGCGGCGAGACGCGTCGCCTCCTCGAAGAAGTTCCCGTGCAGCGCTTCTTGTCGCCAAAGACTCTGCGGGAGGTGCGGCTTGCCAAGGAAGGGACGAAAGAGCCACGAGAGCTCGGCGCCGGAAAGGCCTTCGATGACCAGCCAGCTCCAGAAGATGCGGCGCGCAACAAGCTCGCGCCCGACGAGGCTCCGGAGGAGCGTGCCAAGGCGAACGACGCCCGCAAGGCCGGCGCCCGCAACGACGACGACGTGCCAGAGGAGAATGGCCTGGGCGATGCGGATCGAACCGGCAGCGAGCGGATCCTCGGGAGCGAGACCCAGCGCCGCAGGATCGGGAGGCGGCGCGTGATGCACCAGGAAGAGTGAGATGGGACTGAGCGCGCCGAGGATCGCGGCCGTGACCGCGAGGGAAAGAAGAATGCAGGTCGCCGACTGGCGAAAGCTCATCCGGGAGCCGAGGAGCGTCGCGAGGATGGCGTTGGCGCTGGCGGCGCAGGCGGCGACCGCAAAGAGCAGGAGCGGCAGTTTCAGTGCGACGTACGCGGCCTGTGCACTCCCGCGCCAGGAGCCGAAGACCGCGCCGTAGAGCCCTGCGCCGAGGACGATCGTCACCGCCGCACGCATCGCGATCGCGCCGAGGTTTTCGCTCTGGCGAATCTGCGCCGCGAGCTCGTCGCTGATGCGGACGATCGGCCGGAGGGTCACGCTCAGCCGGTGATCCAGTGAACCAGGAAGAACTGCTTCGGGTGAAAGAGCAGTCCGTCGTCCGGTCCGATCAGCGGGCGAAGCGTGGTCGACATCTGCAGCGCGACGAGCAGGAAGAGCAGACTCCAAATGGCCGTTCCGCGCGGGGTGGCGCCGCCCGCGCCCATGGCGAGGCTTCGCCGAATCAAGCCGATGCCGAAGTAGCTGGCCACGAAGAAAAAGCAGACGTGGAGCGAGCCCATGAACGCGGCGGAGGAGGTCGCCTGACTGAAGAGCCAGCTAACCGGCGCAAAGGCGACCATGAGGATGCCCATGAGGGTGATGCCCATCAGAAGGGCGCCCCAGGTTTCGCGAAGCGACTGCCGGCCACCCGAGAGGCTCGTGAAGATGTAGAGCGAGGGCAGGCAAATCAGCGCGGAGACGAAGAAGCCGAGGCTGAGTTTGAGGGGAACCCAGAGGAGCTGCAGCCCGCCGCTGAAGGCGGCCATGACCACGCCGGTGACCACCATGCTGAGAAAGGTGACGATGCCGAGCTTCCAGAGGATGTCGCGGCGCTCGCGCATCGCGTGGACCACGCTTGCCGGCGAACGAAGAAGCACGCCGACGACCGAGAAGAGGTCTTGGCCGACCGGTTCGAGCGCGAGGGGCGCCGGAGCGACGACTTCGGCGGTGATGAGTTCAGCCGGGACCTCAGCAGGCGGGCCGGCAGGCGGAGCGGTCGGAACGTCGTGCACGAAAAGGTGTACGCCCTCTCGCGGGCATCTGTTCCCGCGCGGCGCAGTCTCCATATTTTCGCCACAAGTTGACGCTTCGATGCTCCAACTTGACGACAGTGCTCGATTCCTCGGGCACGTCGCTCACTCGGCGGGGACGGCGCGGTCGTGGGCCCACGCCCGGAGCTGCTGCACCCTCTCCGCCATCGTCACGCTCAGCGGCCGGGTCTGCGTCGCTTCGTGAAGGAGCGCCTCGTCGTCGATGTCGGTGTCCGCCGCAAACGCGCTGTAGAGCGCCGACACGACGACCTGCTCGATCTCCGCACCGCTGAATCCGTCGGTCGCGTTCGCGAGCGCTTC
>JBCDAA010000597.1:0-4410 GCA_039186435.1 Myxococcota bacterium
CCATCAGCCGGTATCTCGAGTGGCTCTACGACTCGGACAACCTCGAGAGCTACATGGCGAAACTCGTCAGTGCGTACAACCCGATCGCCGCGCGAGGCGTGATGTGCCGGAACACGATCTCGGTGGGCTGGGACGGACACCTCTTCGATTGCGACTTCAACCAGATGCTCGCGATGCCGGTTGAGGATGGCGCGCCGCAGCACATTCGTGACTTTGATCTTTCGGCGCTCGAGAGTCGCGCGGTGGTAACGGATCGCCACTGCTTCGGGTGCACCGCCGGTGCGGGTTCCAGCTGCGGCGGGGCGACCGCGTAGTCGCTAGATCAAGAGGTTGCAGTCGATGTCGGCAATGTCCTCCGCATTCCCGTCTTCGTTGCACTCGGTGATGATGCCCGCGCCGCTCCCGTCGTCGTCCACCACCGCGTGAAACTCATAGGGGGGGTCGCCTTCGAGCGGTGCGTCGATCGACACAACCGTGGACGCACCGGGGAGGAGTGGGATAGCGGTGGTTTCGGTGCCGATGAGATCGCCAGGCGCGTCCAAAGGCCCTCGATAGAAGCTCACAGGAACGCCGGCTTCGACGCCGAGGCTTCCTACGTTGCGCACGCGAGCACGAAGGGTGACGCCGGTTGGACAGTCCGCGAGCACCACTTCGAGCCCAGCGATTTCGAGGTCGGGGGCGTTGAAGATGCCTTCCCCCTGGACGTTTTGGCGGTAGTTGTTGAGGCCGTCGACCTCCCAGTTGTTGGGCTCCACCAAGGGAACGCGACCGTCCGAGCCGATGTGGGTGACGTGGTAGGCGTGCTGGTTCCAAACGCGGCGGGTGCGCACCCACTGATCGCGCGCGTCGCCGTAGATGAAGATGCCGCGACGGGCGCCGTCCCACTCCGGATCCGCTGCGACGCAGCTCGCGCGCAGGGATGAGGAGCGATCGTTCGCGACGGCGACGATTTCCGAGTTGCCGTCCGCGTCGACGTCGACGACGAGAGGGTACTCGTGAATGGTCGCGCTACTGCTTGGAATCTGCAGGAGAACGGAGCCATCCGTGCCGGCGTAGACCCAGATGTAGCACTCGTCCTGGTAGACGACCTCGGCTGAGCCATCGCCTTCGAAATCGAAGACCGACGAGCCAGTGGCGTTGCTCGAAACGTCTTGGGTGGTGCGGGACCAAAGTACATCGTCATCGCCGTCCGGGTCGTAGACGCTGTAGCTGCCCGCGCCCGCGACGCCGATTTCAGGCAGACCGTCTCCGTCGAAGTCCGCGACGGTGGGTGGGCCACCGCGTCCGCCGCCGGGAAGGGCGACCGGGCCCCATTGAACTTCGCCCGTGACTCCATCGAGGAGGTAAACCGATCCGTCGGCAACGAGGGCGATCTCGGGTTGCACGTCGTCGTCGAACTGGGCGACGGCGGGGTAGCCGTCCGGTGTGGTGGCGGTCCACTTTAGGTCTCCGCTGCGCTCGTAGGCGCGGCGCCCGGAAACCACGTCCACGAGACCATCGTTGTCGATGTCCGCGACCGCGGTGATGCCTCCGGTGTATCCGTCGTTGGTGCCCTCGTTCCCCCCTGCGTTCTGCTGCCACACGAGGACGCCGTCCGCGTCGAGGACGACCGCGCCAAAGATCACTTCGACACTTCCGTCCCCGTCGAGATCGGAAAAGGTCGGTGCGCTGTTGTCGCCGACGATGGTGAGCGCCGAGCCGTCGGTGTTGGTGCTTCGCCAGAGCTCGGCGCCGGCGGCGTCGAATGCGACCGCGCGCCGTGGGTCGGTTCCGGTCGGGCTCGTGATCGTCACAATCACAACGCTACCGTCGCCCTTGAGGTCCGCGGCTCCCGCGGAGATGCGGCCGTAGGTGTCGACGTCTTCGGCCACCCAGAGCTCTTCGCCGGTGTCGCCGCGAAACGCGCGGAGGATGCCGCGCTCCCATGCGGAGTCGCACGCCATGTTGGCCACGATTTCAGGGAGCGAATCCCCGTCGAGATCGATAACGACCGCCGCCGAGATGGCGTGAAAGCAATCGCTTCGAATCTCAGAGGTCGTCAGAGAGCGCTCGAGGGTAGTTTCAAAGTCGCCGAAGACGGGCGTCGATTCGCACGTCACGGGATCGAACTGGGGAAGGCAGCGGCCCAGGGTCGGCTCGCAGAAGCTCGCCACGGGGCAGTCGAAGCTGTCCACGCACTCGTCGCCAGGATCGGTGCAGCTCGCCGAGATGCAGACCTGGCCGCTTTCGCAGCAGTCGCTTTCGCCGCAGCGGACGCCGCTCTCACACGCCGGAAGGCAGGCGTCGTCCACGCACTCTTCCCCGACGCCGCAACAGACCGGTGGAGACCCGCAAAAGACGGCGCTCTCGCAGCCCGCATCGGGTCCCGCGTCGGCGCCGGAGTCCACGGCCGCGTCGACGCGCGCGTCTGTGCCCGCATCGGCGAGGACGCAGCGGTTGTCGACGCAGCGCTCGCCGGTGGGGCAATCGCTCGCGAGCTCGCAGCCAGGTTCATCCTCGGAACCACAATCGCAGGCGGCGATGAGAAGCAGGAGGGCAAAGCATCGAAAGCGCATGGTCGTTAGGGTAGCGGACCGAGCGGTTGTGGCGGGCTTCCGGTTGCGACATTCTCGCCGCGATGTGGGTTCGTGCGTTCCGAGGAGCGGTTGTGCTTCTAGTCGCTTGCGGGGCGGAGGCCCCGACCGAACCGGCGCCAGGCCGTCCGCCGGCTGAGGCGCGCGTGCAAGTTGAGATGAGTGAGCTCGCGACGGAGGGAGGTCCGCTGGTTCGGATGGGTCACGGGCGTATCGAGGCCGGTCGGGACGCGCACGTGGCGGCAAGTGCCTGTCAGGAGGTGTTTCTCCACGTTCAAGAGGGGGCGCTCGGAGAGCTCTCGGCGGGCAGTGTGGTTCGGCTGACGCAAGAGGCGACCTATGCGGTGGAGACCGCGTCTCAGGTGTGGGTTGCTGTGGTACGCGACGCTTCTCGTCCCTTTCCCGGGGGGGCAACAGGCTGCGCCGCAGGGCGACCGCACGGTCGGCGACTGAGCGTCGCGCGAACGGACGAAGCGCGGCTTCCCTTCGCCGGGGGCAAGCTTCGGGTTCAGCTTCTTCACGACGGGCAGCGAGGCGCTACGCTTGGAGCGCTGAGTACTCTCGACGGGGACGCCGATCTGAGCGTTCCCGAACACGTCCACGAGGCCTCGGCCGAGGTGCTCTATGTCCACGAGGGCGATGGCACCATGATTTTGGGGGAGGAGCGCTTTCCTCTCGAAGCGGGACGGGTCATCTATGTGCCCGCGGGCACACGCCATGGGTATGAAGCGGGAACGACGCCCCTTCGCGCGTGGCAGGTCTACGCTCCCGGTGGACCAGAGCAACGTTTTCGAGGTTTGGAACAGCCGTGAACTTGGAACTACCCGAACTGCACGCCACCCTGGCGCAAACCGTGGGGCGTTTTGCGACGTCGGAAGTCGCGCCGCACGCGCTTGCGATGGAGGAGGCCGGTGCGATCACGCCGACGATCGAGACCGCGCTCGCGGATCTCGATCTCTGGTCGCTGACCCTTCCTGAGGATCGCGGGGGCGCAGGTCTCGATGCCCTCGCGTACGTTCTTGTGGTGGAGGCTCTTGCGGCGGCGTCGCCGTCCGTGGCGCATCGCTACGCGCTTCATGCAGGACCGGCGTGCGCGTCCCTTGCGAGTTCGGATCTGCCCCTCGACACCGTGGCTGCCGGGGCGGTCGCGACCTGGTCTGCCGGCGGGTTGGCGCCCGCTGCGTCGTCGTTCCTGGTGCGTCCCAGCGACGAAGGTGCGGTCATCGTGCGGGGTGCGGAGGCGACGCCAGTGGGGACGATGGCCCTTCGGGCAGCGGGTCTCTCCGAACACGCGGGGGGAGAGGAAGTCGCGCGGGTTTCGGTGTCCGGACGCCGCTGGGCGGACCTCGGGATCGCGGCGGCCTCGGTAGGCGCTGCGCAGGGCGCCCTCGACGCGGCCCTGGCGTATGCCCTTGAGCGACAGCAGTTTGGCCGGCCGATCGCGAAGTTTCAGGCGATTCAATGGAAGATTGCGGACGCGGCGACCCACGTCGACGCGGCGCGGATCATGGTGCAACACGCCGCGTGTGAGGGGAGTGCGCAAGCCGCCGCACGCGCGCGCGCCTTCGTGGGGTCGGTCGGAGTGCAGGTCGCAAGCGACGCACTCCAGATTCACGGCGGGTACGGCTACACGCGCGAATATCCGGTCGAGCGTTTTCTCCGCGCGCTGCGTCATTGGGGCGCTAGCGTCGACGAAGCTCGCCTTCGAGCAATCTAGGGGTCTGCAGTCTAGGGGTCTGCAGTCTACGGGTCTGCAGTCTACGGGTCTGCAGTCTACGGGTCTGCAGTCTACGGGTCTGCAGTCTACGGGTCTGGCCGCGAGAGGATCTCTGCGCGG
>JBCDAA010000598.1:0-4354 GCA_039186435.1 Myxococcota bacterium
AGCTCGAGTAGCACGCGTACCCGACCGGGCAGCCGTCGCCATCGATGGGTCGGCAGACATCGACTTCGATCGGACCGCAGTGTCCCGCTTCGCGACAGGTGGAGTCCTCGCAATCGACAAGTCCGTTGCGATCGCTGTCGCGGCCGTCGCGGCAACGGTCCAACGTGATCTCGCAGACGTCGGAGAGCTCCCGGCAATCGGGGTCCGCACAATCCACAAGCTCGTCCAGATCGTCGTCGCCCCCGTTGTCGCACGCGACTTCCCGAAACGCGGGCTCCGTGCACGCGGACAACGATGCGAGAACGAAGAGCCAGCGCATCAGAAGCTCCTCGAGAGCGCGCAGGAAACGCCACGGTTCACGGGCGCACACCCCGCGTGCTGCGTATGGCGGCGGGCTCTCCGCCGCCGGACGGAAACGAGAACGCCGACTGCACCCGCAACCGCTACTGCGAGGCCGATCCCGACGACGGCCGCAGAAGCGCGGCGTTCCGTGTCGATTACCCCTCGATTGCTGCAAACCACGCCGCCTCCGTCGTCGCATCGAGAGGCTGCTTGGACTCGGTCGGTGAGCCAGACCGCGGAGCCGACCGTTACGACCACTCCTGCGGCCGCGACAATTCCGGCCGCGACCGCTCCGGTCGGGGACGGCTCATTCTGAAGGATGGTGGTCGGTGCTTGTCGCTCGTCGAGCAAGACGCTGACTTCGAAGCGATCCTGAGGAACGACGCGAATCTCTCGCGTGTCGTTCTCGTAGCCCGGCGCACTCACGCGCGCGGTGTAGGTTCCTTCGTCCAACCTCAGCGACCGGCCGCCTTGGAAGCTTGCTCCGGCAATGTGGACGGTGGCGTCCGGAGGATCCACTCGCAGGACGAGGGTGCCGACATGCCGATGGGCGCGATCCATTCGTTCTTCGACCTCGCCGCGGAGCGTCTCGCTCAGAGGGTCGACCGTGGACGCCAGTGCCTCCTCGAACGACTGCGCTGCATCCACGTAGCGCCCAAGCTCGAAATACGCGTCGCCGAGTCCGCGCAGCGCGAGGGCCGATGCGCGAATTTCGTAGGCTGCGCGAAAGAGGTCGGCGGCTTCCTCGTAGTTGCTGAGCCTGAACTCGGAGAGTGCGTCCTGCACGAGCGTGATGAAATCGGGGCTCGGGGAATCGGTTGCCTCGGCGCGTGCTGCGTTCGAGGCGTCGGCGTTCGAGGCGTCGGAGTCCGAGGCGTCGGAGTCCGAGACGTCGGAGTCCGAGGCGTCGGCGTTCGAGGCGTCGGTGTCCCAGGCACCCACCTCAGGGGTCCCGTCCTCCGCCTGTGCCGCCAGCGGTAGGGGAGCCGCAACGAGCGCGGAAAGCAGCAGCCATGCACGCATCAGCAGAACTCGTCCGGAGAGAGAGTGCCGACGCGCTGTCCTCCCACCTCCACGAAATCGGAATCCGTCTCCGCTGCGTCCGGCCCGGTCGCCGGAGGTGGGATCGTCGCGCGAGACGACCGCACCCCCGATCACGATCGCGAGTCCAAGGACGCCGACCCAACCCAAACGCCTTCGCCAAGGAGTTCGACGAGCTCGTAGCGACCTCACGCGCGGGAGTCTAGCAGCTTGATCTTGCTCGGCACGGCGCTCCAAATCTCTCGTTTGTCTCTGGCAAAGTCAGTCTAAGCTTCATGGGTGCGCCTGAGCCGGACCGAGCACGCGGCCTTCCTCGCAGCCCTTGATGGCGGTGAGGAACCCGATCCCCGAGGGGATCCCGTCGCGCTCTTGCTTCGCGCGGTTCGCGCCGCGAAAGACGGGCGTTTTGAGGATGCGCGTGCCGACATGGACACCGCGATCGCGGACGCCCCAACGGCCGGGATCGTTCACGTGGTTGCGGGCGTGATCTCCTACGTGACGCGCGACTACAGCAAGAGCCTTGCGCTCTTGCGAACCGCCGCCGAACGAGACCCGAACAGCGCCGCAACCGCGTACCGGCTGATCGCGGAGCGCGCCGCTCGTCTTGGCTGGACCGCCGATGAACGAGAGGCGCTCGAGGCCTTCACGCGCTTGCGTTCAAAGAGTCTTCGCGCCCGCATTCAGACCATTCGTGTTCTCGTCCGCGGTCGGGCGTGGCGGCCGGCGCTGGAGGAGCTGCGTGCGGCAACCGAGATCGAAGCGGTGTCTCCGGCGTTGTGGATCGAGCGAGCGAGCGTTGCCTCACGCACGCCAACCGAGGAGCGCACGCATCGCGGGAACGAGGTCGAGACCTGCGTCAACGAAGCGCTTCGCCTCGAGCCGCCAAGGTCGCGGTACGAACTTCCGTACCTCATGGAAGGAGCGAGCGTCCTTCTGCGCGCCGGTCGGATCGAAAGTGCGGAAGCCCGACTTCGTCAGGCCCTTGCGTTGGCTCCCGACGCCTCAGACGTGGTCATGGCGCTCGCGGAGCTGTCGCTTTGGCGCGGTCAGTACGAGGAGGCCGCAAAAGCCGCGGAGCAAGTCCTCGGCTGGGACGCAAGCGACCCAGCGGCACGCCGCGTCCTCGGCGCGATCGAGGTTCGCGAAGGACGGTTTGCCGCCGCCTTGGCGCACCTTCCGGAAGACCTCGAAGACTATCGCGGGCAAGTCTGGCGCGGAGAAGCGCTTCTCGGTCTCGGTCGCCTCGACGAGTCGCACGCGGCACTCACGCGCGCGAGCATGCGCAGCGACGGCTTTCTTTCGGTCGCGTGGGTCCTGCGTCTCCGGCTGAGTTTGCGGGACAACCCGAAGAGTCAGCGCTTTGAACCGTCTCGTTTTGGAGAAGTGCGCGACCTTCTCCTCGCGGTCGACGCGGACGGGGGCCTCGGCGCGCGCGAGGTTCTCTCCCACGGGCGCTATCCGGAAGCGGACGAACTTTTCGCCGCGGTGCTAGCGCGTCTGGCCGGCAATCGCAGCACTACCCCGACCGTTCTCTCCGAGGGCGTGCTTCGTCGGCTGGGCCCCTTGGAAGGAGAGCGGGAAGCATCGCGGCGCGCCCTTGAGCTCATTCGCGCGGCGACACCGGAGGAGGCCCTCGCGGAGCTTCGCGCGGTTTCGTCGCGCTTCGAAGGGCACTCGCTTCCGGATGCGCACCACGGAGAACTGCTGCTTTGGCTCGGGCGGTACGACGAGAGCCGCGCGATGCTCAACCGTTCGATCACGACCCTTGAGGAAACGCGCTGGCCCTACATCGGACTGACGTGTCTCGACATTCTGGCGGGCGATTGCGAGCAAGCGCTCAAGACCTCGGCGCACGGCGTCCAGGTGATGAAGAACACCGAGGGGCCCGCGGTATTCGTGCATCGCGGGGAGGCGCTGCGTCGTCTCGGGCGCAACGCGGAAGCGAGGGCGGACCTCGAAAAGGCGGTGGAGCTTCACCCCGGCCGGATCAGCGCTTGGCTCAACCTTGCGCTGGTGGCGTTCGCGGAAGGTGAGTCAGCGACCAAGGCAGTTCAGATGATCTTTGATCGGGCGCCGGGTCTTCTTTCGGATGCCGCGGCGTCCCTTGGGCGACCGCTTTGGGCGCAGCGCGACGCCGACCCGACGGATCTTCCGGCGCTCTTTGAGCGGGCGCTCGTCCTCCTTCGAGGCAACCGCGCGTCGACGCTCATCACATACCGGACAGATGAGGGCCGCCTGCGCTACGTGCCGCAACTCGACGCGAGCCGGCGTTCGCCCAACGACGGGGACGAAGACGACCTGATGCGCGCCCGCGGGATGCTGCTCAAGGCGGCGGGTTTGCAAAAGGCGAAGCCCAAGCAAGCCGTGCGGCGCAAACGAAGCCCGGCGCAAAGCAGGACCGAGGAGTTTCTAGAACGGAGCTATATCAAACTGCCGGGCGCGTTCTCGGCGGAGGTGGCGGCGTCGTGGCGTCAGCAAGCGATCGACGCGATTCGCCGTGCCCCCGGGCGCTACGTACGCGGATATCAAGGCCAGCCGCTCTCGGAGTTTGATCCGAAGGACGTGAAGACGTGGTCGATGGACCGGATCGATTGTCATCTCGATGGCCGCGCGACTCCGTACAAGGAGCTCATGCCCGACGCGTGGGAGGTGATCGCGACGCTTCTTGGCGGTGAACACCGCATCTCGACGCGCGACATGGGTCTCTACCTGATCTTGAACCTGTGCGAGAAGGCTGAGTTCGGGCAAATGCCACCGTCGCGCCAGTGGAAGAGCTGGCACATGGACGATCCGAGCGTGCGCACGCGTCTGGATGACTTTCGAAACGGTGTGGTGCTGATCGCCCTCTTCGACGATGTGCCGCTCGATCGAGGACCGACGTACATCGCACCGGAATCGATTCGCGAGGTCTCCCGAACGCTCGCCGCGAGTCCCGACGGAGTCGACTTTGTGAATCGCTCGACCGCAGTGC
>JBCDAA010000599.1:0-4329 GCA_039186435.1 Myxococcota bacterium
CCATTCGCGGCGACCGCGCGTTGCTCACCTGGGCGGACTGGCCAGACCCTTGGCGCAACGGAACGCTTCGGGGCCTTTCGATCCGGTCGTCGGACTGGACAGCGGAGGACACTCTCGAACTCGGCGACACCGAACGGCCACATCAATACACGCGCTATCGCGGTCACGACGAAATCAGGCCCAAGGTCGTCGCCATCGAAGACGGGTTCATGGTGCTTCCCCCCGTCGCATTCGCCATCGATTCCTACTCGACGGAAGACGCGACCTACGACCTCCCTGACACGGGGGTACGTATCGTTCGGGGCGATGACGTCGAAACCGCGCCCCTCGAAAGCACGCTCGGGTCCTTCGACATCCATTTGGACGGGACGGGTGGCCGCGTCGACGTACGCGGCGAAGGGGCGCTCGGCTCGGGGTTCAACCGAGAGCTTCGCATCTTTCATCGCGCGCCTGAGGCGGAGTGGAGCGAACGTCCCAACCCCTCCGTCGCGCTCGACGCGCGCTACGTCAACGCAGAACTGAAGTGCAACGACGAGACGTGTGTCGCAGCGATCGCTGGCTATGGCGGTGTCGCCGCAACGGTGTTCCGGACCCTCGACGGAAGCCTCGTGGGCGAACGCGCGATGCCGATCACCTCCGAGCAGCTTCCCGAGTGGGTTCCGACCTGTCTCGCGACCGACGGAAGCGAGTTTGTGATCGCGTGGGCTGAACCGGGATCAGGCGTCCATCGCGTTTACGCTCGGACCTACGCCGGGGAGTGGTCCGACCCCTCGTTCCTCTTCGAGACCCCTTCCGCGGGTTCGTTTAGCCCTTCCATCTCGGTCGCCTGCGAGTTCGATCGGGACGGCGAACTCGTCATCGGATACGGCGACGGAAACGGCTTCTTCGTCTATGCGCCCACGATCGAAGGCTTCGCCGTCGCGGCGGCCAGCGAGAGGCGCTCCCATGGCTCGCTCGTGCGAAGCGCTGCAGGCCCCGACGGGACCTACTTTGTGACCTCCACCAACGGAAGCGTATTTTACTACGATGGCGCCCTTGGCCTTCGCGAAGTACCTGGGTTAGTCGCAGACGTGGTCGCGAGAGACGATGGAGGCGTCCACCTCCTGGGATTTGCGGCAGGCACGTTCCTGGAGGCGGAGTCCATCAGCATCACGACCATCGAAGGGGACGGGTCGACCCGAAGCACGCCGGTGGAAGTTGGCGTGTTTCGTTACCCGCGCAGTCGCGCACGCCTCACTCGTGACGGGGACGGCCTCCTCGTTGCCTTTGAACGGAGCAACGTGGAGCGAGAAACCGCCACCGTCTGGGGCGACGCCTTCGGGAGCGAGCGAAGCGTCGTCTCCGAGTCGATTCTCGACATCGACGTCCTCGGAGACGGGTCGCGTGCCGTCGTGTACCAAGCGCAAACGCCCGGATCCGTACCCCGGTTGAGCGAAATCCGCTTTCGGATCGTGGCCGCGGGCTCGGTGCGACTCGACTGAGTCGATCTACTCCACCGATTCGTAGATCAGTCGCTGGGCATCCCCGTCGCTTCGGACGAGGAAGAGTTCGCACCCGTCGGGGGACACGATTCCCTCAAGCTCGCCGGCGATCGCCAACACCTCGCCAGGCACGGTTCCGCGGGGCACCCACGGCGCGTCGCGATCGGGGCGAGTCGCATAGTTGAGTTGGCGATCGGCCGCGACGGCCGGGGGGACGATGTAGGTCATCACGCGCTCGTCCGCCGTCACCACAGGCTCGGCCTCCGGTAGCCCTCGCTGACTCAACTCCTCAACGACGGCGGGCGGCCCAAAGGGCGCGTCGTCACTCGAGCGCTCCGCGACGAGGAGCTCTTGATCCATCGCCAGCACCTGGCGCGAGAAAAAGATCCGGCGACCGGTCGGCGCGAGGGAGACGTCAAAGGTCTCGACGCCGGCTGCGTTGAGGGGATCGACGAGGTCGCCGATGGACCACTCACCATCCAACGAAGAACGTTCGGAGCGATAGATGAGACTCGAGGCGCCTTCGATCGCGGACGTAAAAAAGAGCTCGAGCCCGTTTGCGGCGACCGTGACTTTGCCGTTGAAACGACCTGGACCGTTGAGCTCTTCGATCGGCTCGGGTTCCCCAAAGGAGCTCGCCGCGTCGGGACGTTGGGCATGCCAAAAATCGGCGCGGCCCGAACCTCCCGGCAGCGTAAAGAGAAGCTCGCACCCGTCGGGAGAAAGACTCACGTTGCGAACGGAAGACGCGACGTCGACGACGGTCCCCGCCGCGATGAACGTAAAGCTCCCGGCCGTACTCCAGTCACATCCCTCAACCCGCTGCCAGCAGGTGGTGGGAAGGTCGACCGCTGCGTCCACCCCCGCGTCTTGCGCCGCATCCGGGATCCTCGCATCGGACGCATCACCCCGAACGCAAATACCATCCACGCAGGCGTAGCCGTCGATGCACGGGCAGGCTCGATTTTCGAGAAGTCCGTCCGAAACCGTGCACGCCACCAACCCAAGGGCGAAGAGTGGCTGGGCGCACAAGAAAGCGGTGCGATGGAAGACGTCGCGGAGGCGTCCTTGCACTTCTTGATAGTAACGCTCGAGGACCACGCAGCGCTACCACCCGAATCAAGCGCTGCTCGATCCCGAGCGGTTCCTCTCAGGGCGTCAATCCATCGGGAGGAAAGACGCGCGACATCGTCGGCTCCGAAAAGGTGGTGTCCTCGAGGAGGTAGGTGACCGCCCGGCCCTCACTCTGGGACACCAGCGAGCCCTCTTCGACGAGTTCACGCAGCGCGCGCTGTGCGGTTCGCAGCGGAATGTGGAGCTGGGACGCGAGCGTCTTTGCCGCCAACCCCCGCGAGTGTTTGGCAAGCATCCGAAGGGTGCGCGCCGGCAGCGGCTCCACGCATCGCGGATCCGGCAGAAGCGCCCGTTCGCGAAAGCGAACCTGGAGCTGACCCTCCTCGCTCACGAGCTCTCCCCGCGATCCGAGGCGCGTACGCACTCGTCCGAGATGCACGGAAAGCATCGCGCGATGGAGCGGCGGCTCAAAGGTGAAGCCGTAGAGCTCCTTAAAATAGCTCGGCTTGTCGATCGGGGCGGACGCGAGCGCAAGAAGCGCGAGGCCGGCGTCCACGCGAGGCTTCGCCGCGAGCGTTTGCGAAACGAATCCGTCCGCGCGCGCAAGTCCAGCTGCCGCGTGGGGAATGCGACGCGCCCCCTCGGGACCCACCGCCACCCAGGCGTGAAGTTCGACCCCCGTCGCGCTCGACGATGCAAAGGAAAGTCCGCGAAGCTCGGCGGGCAAGTCGTGGACGTGCCCTTGCTGCCACGGGATCAACGTCTCGGACGCCTCGCTCAACAGAAGCGCACGGGCACCGGCGGCATCCTGCTGGTGCGCGACACTCCGCGACTCGAGCGCGAGGTTTCGAAACCCTTCATGCACCTGAGTTGGCTCTCCAGCTCCGGCACTGTGGACCGCGTCGCGAAGAAAGGACGAAGGACCAGACCACTGTCCCGCCATCAGCGCTTCCCAGCCGAGCCACGAGCGCCAGATGGGAGGTGCGTAGCGTTCGAGGGCCGCGAGAATGCGCAGCGCGCGGTAGGGCTGGCCCACGTGACGGCGAACGCGCGCCAGAACCAGGTTGGCGAGGATCTCCGCGAAAGGAATCCCGTCGGCGCGTCCCATTCGGGAGGCTTGGCGAGCACGCCGAAGCGCTTCGTCGAGCTCCCCGCGCTGGAGCGAGAGGAGCGCCCGCAAACTCATCGCCTCGATCGCGAGCGACGGAAGGCGCAGCGCGGCCGCTTGGCGCGAGAGCGCTTCCGCGTCCACCGAGGTGCCCCGATACCACGCCGCCCACGCACGGCTGAGCTCCGCGACGAGAACCGAGCGCTCATCGACGCTTTCTTCGGGCGCGGGCATCGGCGCCTGAGACGCGATCGCAACGCGCAGCGCCGACTCCGCCCATCGAGCCCGAGCGAGGGGCGAAGCGGGCTCGCCCACAGGGACCTCGGCCCCGAGGCGCAGGGTCCGCTCGAGCGCAAAGGGAGCGTGCCAATCTCCCGTGGGAAGCGGCGCCTCCAGCGCACTCCGATCGCCACCGACGAGGGCCGCGTAGCGCGCGCTCCAATCTTGGGTCAACGCGGCTGCTCCCGCATCCGAGTTCGCTCGGCGAGATACGTGTCCACACCCACGTGGCGAGGGTACACCAGCGACCACGCGCGAATGTGCGCCACCGCGGTTGCCGCCCGCTGGGAGTTACACTGCTAGCGTCGACTCAGCCTCATGACCTGCTTTCGACCCCTTTGGATCGTTGTCTTCGCGCTCGTTTGTGCCTGCGGGGATGACAGTGCA
>JBCDAA010000600.1:0-4312 GCA_039186435.1 Myxococcota bacterium
CGGCGCGCGGGAACACTTTCGCCGCGCCAGGACGACGAAGGATCCCGCGCTTCAATGAGCAGCTCGCAGTCCTGCATCGAGAGCCGCTCAAAGAGCATGACGTGGTCGCCGATGCGCACGATGTCGCCATGGGTGAGCGGCGTGCGTTCGATGTGCATGCCGTTGACGAAGGTACCGTTGCGGGACCCGAGATCCTGAACTTCGAACGAGCGATGATCCGAAGAGCGCTCGACGACCGCGTGATGACGCGACGCCGACGGGTCGTCGAGGACCACCGCCGGGGGAGGATCATCCTCGCGGCCGATGGGCACCTTTGCGGCGCCGAGACCGAAGCTCGAGCCCACCGCGCGCGGCTCGGGTCCGTGGAGAACCAGCAGACGATAGGCGTCCGCGACGCGCGGGGGCCGTCCGCTGTGCGGCACCGTGGAGTTCTTCCGAAGACCCACCAAAAAGGTCTATCACTGCCGCGGAGCTCGCGGCAGGTTTTCGTACGACAGATCGCCCAGCGGCGCGTCGTCCAAAGGAGAGGGCAGGAGATGGATTTCGACGACGCTGAGGACTCGCCGCTGGTTCGCTTGGCGAACGCGGTACTCCTTAACATGTTGCGGTACTCAGTCGAGCTGACGCGGTACTCCATCGACGTGGGCGTCGTTCAGAAGAGGCTCCGCGACGGGAGCTGGCACAACGAGATGGAAATCCCCGACCATGTTCGGGGGGCGCTCATGGCTAGGTTCCTGCGCATGGGGGTGCTCGAGGCGCCGACCGGCGATCCGGTCGGAGGGCAGCTTCGTCTCATGCTGGGAAAAGGTCGGAGCGCCTTCTTCCTGATGTACGCGCGTCCGTGCAGCGATACGTGGTGGCTCGTGATCCATCACATCTCCGACGCGTTGGCGGCGAAGAGCATCACGGCCGAGGCGCACCCGGAGCTTCTTTCGGAGCAGGCGCGTCTCGCAGGGAGTGGTGACATCGCTGGCCTCGAAGCGCTGCGGCGCGTTGCAATGGATCGGGGTGACGGGTTCACGGAGCTCTGGGCTTGGTCGGAGATGGTTCGCGGGTTGAAGGATGCGAGCGCCCGTATCGACGCCGCCGAGGCGATGGAAGCGGCGGCCGCGCGAGTCCCGGGCGCGGGGTGGTTTGCGGTCGACGCGATCGGGAACCGCGCCGAAGCGCTCACCTTGGTGGGTCGCGGCGGAGAAGCGGTCGCAGAGGCCGAACGTGCGGTCGCTCGCGCGCGCGAGATCTCGCTTTTTGTCCCGTGGACGGCGGAAATCCACCTCGTCGCCGCCAAAATTCTTGAACGCGCTGGGCTCTTTGACCACGGACGCACCTATCGCGAGTCTGCGGCGGCACTCATGAGGGATCTCGCCCCGGACGACTTGTGGGCGGCGCAGATTCTCGCGCCCTAAAGCATTCCTTGCGTTGTCGTTATTGCTCGCTTTCTCGCGACAGATTGTGAGGAAGCCCGTCGTTCGTTTAGAGCAAAATCTCAAAAAATACAGTCAGTCGATCCGTGGCGTGAGAAGAGGCGCCTTGCCACAAACCGCGGGAAACGACCCTCTCGGTCCGCCATGCGGATCCTCTCTAGTGGTGTACTCATGGTTCAGCCAACGGACATAGCTCGGCTTAGCAGAATGCTGTTGGAAGACATGCTGCGTGACTCCATCGAGCTCCTCCGGATTTCGCAGGACAGAGGCGTCGAGGAGCGTCCCCACGGAGGAAGCTGGCGAAGCGTGGACAGCGTCGACGCGTGCGTGTGCGCTTCGCTCATCTCCAGCTTTTTGTCGATGGCGAACTTGGAGCCTCCGACATCGGAACCCACGGTCGGTGAGATTCGTCTTCCCCTCAGTGACGGTGCGCATGCGGTCTATGGAGACGCGTTCTACTACGTCTACGCGCGACCCTGTCGGACCGGTCTGCGGCTCGTCATTCACCGCCTCTCGCCGGCGCTCGCATCAAAAACCGTGCTGGCTACTCCGCACCCCGAACTGAGAGCGCTGAGGGAGCGATTGGGCAAGGCGAGACACGTCCGCGGTCTTGAAGCGCTCCGCGCCGCGGCGATCGAACGGGGGGACTCCTACACGGAACTCTGGTCGTGGTCGCAAACGCTGCGCGCTCTCGACGACCCGAAAGATCGTTTGGAGGCGGCGAGGGCGATGGAGGAAGCAGCCAAGCAGTTCGATGCGGGCTGGCTCGCGGTTGAGGCCATCTCGACGGGGGCGGAGGCCCTCGGAATGCTTTCGCGTTTCGACCAAGCGATCGAGGAGGCGACGCGCGCGGTCGTCGCTGCGCGCTTACTCTCGACGTACGTTCCGTGGACTGCGGAGGCGCACGTGGCGGCCGCGGGCATATTTGAAGAGGCCGGACGGTTTCGAGACGCGCGTTCACACCGCGAGCAGGCGGCGATCCTCATCCGCGACCTTGTCGGGCTGGACGACCTCTGGGCTAGCGCGCAGTTGACGGTGCACTAAGGCCCGTGTTCGGCCGAGGTTGTCCGGTCATCAGCTCGCCTTTTCGACCGCCGCCTTCGCCTTCGGAATCGCGTCGGCGAGTTCGTCGCGGAGCTTCGCGAGCGCCTTCAGCAGCTTGTCGGTACGCCCTTCGTCGAGGCCCTCCACCCGCTGCAGCAGTCCTTCGAGGCGACGCGCGGCGGCGCGGGTCTTTTCCAGCACCTCGACGTCTTCCTGCTCCTCGCTCTTCGGAAAGAAGATCGGGTTAAAGGTACGTCGCAGCACCGCCACGGGCTGGTTGTCGTCAAAGACCGCCTGCTTGAGCTCGCCCATCTCGTCGTCTTGGTCGTTCGCGGGACTGTCGCGGATCACCTTCGCGAAATAGTCCACCGCGTCCACCGCGGGGATCGGCTGCGCGACGCCATCGCGCGCGAGCACCTTCGGCGCGTGCTGCTGCACCGCGGCGTAGCTTCCCGTCAGCTTTTCGACGGTCGACTTCGTGAGCAGAAGCTCGAGGGAGCAATAGCTGAAGAAGTCGTCGTAGCCCCACTCCTCCCAAAGGGCCTTTCGGCGAACCTGCAGCAGCGCTTCGGCCATGTCGACCCACGAGCGCTTGAACAGGCGCGCACGCCGCACCAGCTCGAGGCGAACTCCGTCGGCGCCCTGCGCGGCGAGTTCCTTTTCGAGTGCCTTCAGTCGTTCGTGGGTGGCCATCCGGCGGATCTACCTAGAGCGGCCCCCACGTTCAACTCCTGCGTATCGCTCAGCCGCCTCCGCCGCCAAACTGCTCGATCATTCGCTGCTGAATTTCTTCCGGCGTCAGATCGGCGACGTGGGTGGCGATCCCCCACATGTGGCCCGCGCCGTCGCTCACGGCGCCCCAGCGATCGCCCCAAAACATATCCTGAACCGGGGCGAGGTTCGTCGCGCCCGCCGAAACCGCCTGCGCGTGCGCCGCGTCCACGTCCTCGACGTAGAGCATCAAGTTCATCGGAACGCCGCCCAGTTCGCTCGGCGTCTTCATCGTCGGCGCGTGCTCCGGATCGGCTTGCGTAAACATGACGATGGTGTCGCCGACGCGGAGCTCACCGTGCATGAGCGAGCCACCCGGCCCGAGGGTGCGACTCACCTCCGTTGCACCAAAGGCCGCAACGTAGAGATCCAAATCGGCAGCGCTCGCAACAACCAGACTTGGCGTCACCACCGGCATGTTTTCTGGGCGCCAGCTCGTTGCTGGGGGATCGTCGTAGGTCGGCGGCGCCTCACCGCTCGCCATCGCGCGACCGAACGCTTCCGCCCGCGCGCCCATCTCCTCCATCGGCGCTTCGAACTTGTGCGTTGCAAGGCTCCAATGATGTCCCTGCGGATCCACGATCTGTCCGTAGCGATCACCCCAGAACATATCGGTGACCGGCATGCCCACTGTGGCGCCGGCTTCCGTGGCTCGCGCGACCGCAGCGTCGACGTCTTCGACGTAGACCATCAGCCCTCCGCAGGTTCCACCGACCGACGAAGGCGCGCGCGCACCCTGCTGCGGTTCCTCCGCGCCGACCATGATGACCGAGTCCCCAATGCGCATCTCTCCGTGAATCGGCGTACCGCCGGGACCGTTGATGAGCAGGGTCTGCTCCGCACCGAGCGCCTGCGCGTACCAAGCGATCGCCGCCGGGATATCCGTCACCACGAGGTGGGGCGTGACCGAACGAAACCCTTCCGGGATCGGCTGCACCGCTGCAGTTTCGGCGCCGGTGGTCTCCTCGGCGGTGACCGTTTGAGACTCGTCGTCTGTTCCCGAGCACGCGATCGCCGCCGCAAGCCCAACCCAAAGATAGCGCTGTGTCATCCGTCCTCCCGCGGCGAGCGTA
>JBCDAA010000601.1:0-4308 GCA_039186435.1 Myxococcota bacterium
CCCGGAAGCGGGCGTCGCGAAGCACGCCCATCCGCGAGCTCCTGACCGAGGGCCAAGAGATCGTCGTCCAGGTGTCGAAGGGACCGATCAGCACGAAGGGCGCGCGCGTCACAAGCCACATCGCTCTTCGAGGTCGCTACGTCATCTACCGACCCACCGTCGAGCACGTCGGCGTGTCAAAGCGCATCGGACGCGACAAGGAGCGCCGGCGTCTGCGCGAGGTGATCGAGTCGATCAAGCCGCCGAAGGGTGGCGTCGTCGTTCGAACCCTCGCCGCGGGTCTGACCAAGAAAAAGCTCAAGGCCGACATCGGCTACCTGGTTAAGGTCTGGGAGGGCGTGCAGGAGAAGCTCGCGCAAAACAAAACGCGCCGGCGCAAACTGAAGGCCCCGATGTTGCTCCACGAAGAACCGGACATCGTTCTTCGAACGGCGCGGGACATGTTCCCGGAAGAGATCAACGAAATCGTCATCGACGATCCCAACGAGTTTCAACGCCTGAAGGACTTTCTTGAGGTCTTCCTTCCAGAACGCGCAGGCGACGTGAAGCTCTTCGAAGGAAGCGAGCCCTTTTACGACGCGTACGGCATCGAGGCCGAGATCACGCGCGGGCTTTCGCGAAAGGTTCCCCTTCCGTCCGGCGGGCACCTGGTGATCGATCAGGCGGAAGCGCTCACCGCGATCGACGTGAACACCGGCCGGTTCACCGGCAAGGGCAAGGACGTCGAGCAAACGATCCTTCAAACGAATCTCGAGGCGGTGAAGGAGATCTGCTACCAGCTCCGCTTTCGCAACATCGGGGGACTGATCGTCCTCGACTTCATCGACATGGAGCGCAGCGGAAACCGCGACAAGGTGTACAAGGCCCTCGTTCGAGAGCTGAAGAACGACAAGTCGAAGACGACCGCGGTGCGAATCAGCGAACTCGGCCTCGTCGAGATGACGCGCAAGAGAACGCACGAGTCGCTTGGGCGCATGCTCTACGAGCCCTGCTTCTACTGCGATGGAACGGGCTCCCTGAAGTCCAAGACAACCGTCTGTCACGACATTTTCCGGCAGATCAGTCGCGAGAAGGACAGCCTCCCCGGCTACTCGATCACGATCACGGCTCATCCCGCCGTCTGCGACGCCCTCGAGCGGGAGGAAAAGGAAGCCCTCGAGGAAGCCGCGAAGCGACTCATGAGGCGTATAGAGCTTCAGCCTCGGAGCGACTATCATCTTGAGCAGTTCGATCTAACCGCGGGTTAGGGGCCGAGATGAGCGAGCGCGAAAAGCGCGAAGAGCGCGTCACCATCAACAAGGAGTTCGAATCCTTTGACGCGTTCATCCACGAGTACGTGACGAACATTTCGCGAACAGGCGCGTTCGTGAAGTCGAAGGAGCCCCTGCCAGTGGGCACGCGGGTCGACCTGAAGTTCACCGTGATCATGGACGAGATCGAAACCATCGAAGGCGTCGGCGAAGTCGTGCGCGTCCAAAAAGACCCGCCGGGGATGGGCGTGGTGTTTCGAGAGCTCAGCCAGTACTCGCAACATCTGCTGGCTCGTCTTCTCACCGCGCGACCAGAGGAAGAGTCGTGAGGTTGGACAAGAAGACCGTTCGGCAAATGTCCGACGACGAGCTGAAGGAAGAAGCCGCGCGACGCCGAAAGGCCCGAAAGCGTGGAAAGAAGCGTCCCGACGACGCCTACGCGAAGAAGATTCTTCAGTTCTACGCGAACCTTGAGCTCGAGGTCGGCGCGAGCGAAGCCGAAATCGAAGAGGCCTACGCGCGACTGATGAAGAAGTACCACCCGAGTCGCCACGCGGGCGATGCGGCGAAGCAGCGGGCAGCCGAAGGCCTCGTCGCGTCCCTGACCCGCGCGTACGAAGGGCTTCGCGCTCACCGAGAGCGGTCGTAGCGGTCATGATTTGACGGCGTCGGACCGGCGACGGGTCGACTATGCTGAACGTCTCGAATGGCGCTCATCGACATTCTGCGGGTCTCGCTGGGTCCATGGCGGGCGCGCGCGGAGACGATCGCCGCCGTCCTGGCGGACGCGGGACACGACCTTCGATCCCTCGAGGCCTCCATTCGGGGCCCTGAACCCAGCGGCGCACGCATGATGGTCGAGCGCGTGAACCGACCCACCGCCACTCGGTTCCTCGAAGCGGTCGACCGCCCTGTTCCAGAGAACCTCCTCGCCCACGCGGTCCCGCTCATCGTGGGATGGGACTGCGCGAAGGAACCTCTCGCCAAGGTCTACCTCAACCTCTCTGACCGCGCTGAATCGGAGCGGCGAAACCTGGCGGCGAACCTCGGGCTCTCCGGCGCACCGCACGTAGTCGGCGTCAACATCGGCGAGGAACGTACGGTGTGGAAGACCTACCGACAGTTTGCCGGGATCCCGCTCGGCGCTCCGTCGGCGCTCCAAGCGTGGGCAACGCATGTTCCGGTCGCGGGTGGCGTCGCGTCGTACACGTTGCGGGAGGGCGAGGAACTCGCGCGCGCGTTCTTCGTCGCCCCGCGGGACGATGCATCGCTCGACCAGGCGCTCCATCAGCTCCCGAACTTCGAGCAGGCGGCCGAGGCTCTTCCCTACCCGCCTGGCCAGGTCACGTCGGTCGGCTTCGATCACACCGGCACGTCATGGACGGTGTACGTCAAACCTCGGAGCTACGACGGCGGTCTCTGGAGCGTCGAACCCGTCGTTTGCCTTCGGCGCGACGACGGAGAGCTCGGCATCTTTCTCGAACCCAACTCCCCCGAACGCCGCGCCTACAGCCGAAGCGCGCGCCACGCGATCTCCTATCGCCTTCGCGCGGGCAATCCGAGCTCCGCGTCCGTGCACGAGATTATGGCGTGGGTTCTCGCACGGGTGCGCCAGGCCGAAACCCAGAACATCGAGCCCGTGTTCGATCACCCCCCCGGAGGATGGCGCGTTGTCGCTTCTTGATCCCGTTCGCGGTCTCACTCTCACGCGAAGCGCCCCGGGCGATCGCTACTTCGACTACTGCCTTCAGCCCTACACGCCACGGCGTCCGCCCAACGGAAAGCTCCGCTCCGAGAACCTTCTTTGGGCGTGTCTCGAAATGGCCGGGATGGCCAAAGCACTTCGCGCGCCGCTGACGGCGCTCCAGGAGGCGCTCGGCCGGGACATGATCGTCTGGGGCGTCAAACACGACGAGACGCGCCTTTGGTGCGAGCTCTACGTTTACGATCCGCAAAAGGAGGATCCGCGCGCGACCGTCGCAGGGCTCACGGAGATTCTCGCTCCCTGGTTCGAGTTGCGTCCGAGCCCGCGCGAGACGATTCCCTACATGATGGCGAGCTTCGATCTCGACCCGCAAACGATCGAGCGGGGGGTGATCGACGAGATCAATCTCTATCTCACCGGCAGCAACGAACACGCTGGGCGAAGCTACCTGGTTCGCGAGCACGAGTTGGAGATGGCGAATATCTATCGCTTTCTCGAACCGAAACAACACGTCGACGAGGTTCTCTCGCTCATCCGCAGCAGCGCGACGATCGACTACACGGAGCCGCAAACGCTGTCCGCGGTGCTCATCCCGGAGCTCTTCGCGTGCAAGCGCGTCTGCGTTGCGAAGAAGCGCGTCTTCGATGGCGTCTACTACTCGGGAATCGACGTCGATCAGCTCCTTTTCTTTCTCAAGCGCTGCCGCTACCCGCAGCGCCTCCAGGAGCTTGTTCACGGCTGGGCGTCCGACCTCGACCATCTCTACTTCGACGTCGGGCTGGACGTGGAGCAGCATGAAGGCGCGATTCGCTACCCGAAGACCAGCTTCTACGGCACCCTATAAAGACGCATGCAGAGCTACAAAGGCCGATTTGAACCGACGCGCTTCGAAGACCTCACGGTCACGGTCGACTTTCACTGCCACAGCGCATGTCAGTTCTGCATCGTTCAAGAGGGGATGAACCTCTTCAAAGGGGTGCCCTTCGAAGCGTTTCAGAAGGCCGTCGACGACAACGGTCGCGCACCGCGGTACAAGCGCGTCACCTTCACCGGCGGCGAGATCACGCTCGAGAAAAAGCTCTTCCAGTACCTCGACTACGCGCGCACCCACGGCGGCTTCGATCACATTCGGCTTCAAACGAATGGCCGCCTTCTCGCGAACCGCGACTACGCCAAGCGACTCGTTGAGGGGGGCGTCGACGAGTTCTTTGTTTCGCTCCACGGACCGGATCCAGAAACGCAGGACACGATCTCGCAGCGCGAAGGTTCCTTCGACGAGGCGTGGCAGGGACTGCAGAACCTGAAGGACCTCGGGGTCGTGATCATGACCAACACGGTGCTGACGACCCTCAA
>JBCDAA010000602.1:0-4306 GCA_039186435.1 Myxococcota bacterium
CACCGCCGAATCGAGCGCCCAGCGTTTGAGGAGCGCCGCGTGCGCGTCGATGATCCGCTGCCAACGCTGGGGTTCCTCGTCGGCGATGCGCTGCAGCGCTTCCGTGAGCTGCACTTCGATCGCGTCGCGTACCGCCGCGAAGACGCGCTCGTGGCGTACGGTCTCTCGGCTCGCCGTGGGCTCCAAACGCGCGCAGTCGATCATCCCGGTGACGAAGCGAGCCCAGCGCGGAAGGAGACCCTCGGCACGCGGGTCGACGAGCATGCGGCGAATCAGCACCGTGGCACGCCCGTATTCGCGAACGCTCAGCTGGGAACCTTCCGGGATCGCGAGCAGTCCATGGAGTGGAACGGTTCCAAGCTCCGGATCCTCAAACGGCGCGAGCTCAACCACCGCGAGGGGCGGTCGGTCGTCGCAGAGCGAGGTTGCGAGCTCGAGGGGCGTGATACGCGAGAGCTGATCGCTCCAGGGCAAGGCGCGGGTTGAGAGCGGGCTTCCGTCGATCGCGATCGGGGTTTCGAGCCATCCCGCGTAGTGGCGCACTGCCTCCCGAACCCGGGCCGGGCTGGCGAGGTCGCGTGCATCGTCCCGAAGGCGCACCGCGACGGAGGTTCCCTCGCTGGCGACGTCCTTTTCTTCGAGGCGGTAGGTCTGCTGTCCGTCGCAGATCCACTGCCATCCCTGGGGTTCCCCGACTCGGCGCGTGGTCACCACAACGCGGTCGCCAATCAAGAACGCCGAGAGCAAACCCACGCCGAACTGCCCTACAAGCTCTTCGGTTCGCGCCGCGCCGAGCTCCTGTTTGATCGCGCCCGTTTGACCGCGGCCGATAGTCGAAAGAAAGCGTTCGATCTCTCCGTCGGTCAGGCCGAGGCCGTTGTCGTCGAAGCACACCCAGGCGCGGCCATCGCGCTCCTCGAGGCGAATGCTTACGCGCGACTCAGGCGCGCTCGGATCTTCGAGGCGGCGCCGGACGCAGCTGTCGTGGGCGTTTTGCACGAGCTCCCGAAACGCGACACGCCGATCCGAATAGAGGTGTTCGCCAAGGAGCTTGAGAAGTCCCGGAAGATGCAGTTCGAGCTGCGCGAGACGAGCGGTCATACCTCAACTCCGAGCGCCTTCGCTTCCTCGTGAAGGTCCGAGGCGCGCAATCGGGGAAGCGCCTTGTGGAGCGTGGCGATCGGCTGGCTTTCGTCGCTACCGCGGGCTCGCGCGACCCGAAGCTGCACAAGCGCGACTCGGGCCAGGTCGCGCGGGTAGGTTCGCTGCGCCGCGAAGGTGGCCATGTCGTCGAGGATGGCCGCTAGGTCTACATCGTTTTCGCGCTCAAGAGCGGCGACGAGATCGTGCTGCACGGCGAGTCGCCCGGGGTTTGGCGCATCGCGATGGCAGCCCTCGAGATAGATCTCATGCGCCTCCTGCGGGTGGCCTTCGGCGAGGAGCACCAACACCTCCATCTCTCGGATGAGCTCTTCGTTGTCGAGAAGGCGGGACCGAATCGACTCCACGTGGCCCCACTGCTTTTGCATGAATGCGCCGGTGCCTGTGAGGATCTCGAACGCGGCGCGCGCCGCGGGCCCGTTCTTCTCCGCGAGGGCGAGGTGAATGCGCTGTGCGGCGAGGCGCATGCGGTAGTAGAGCCCGACGTAGTTGCGCGGGAGAAGGGCGGTTGTCTCTTCGTAGATGCGCCGCGCACGGTCGAGGTGACCCTGAAGTCGCGCCGCCCGCGTTTGGCTGACGGCCAGGCAAAAGAAGCAGGCGGTCTCCGGACCTGTTTCCTGGCGGAGCTCGCGGGTCGTCTTTTCGACCTCTGGCGCGTAGCCCACCGGATCGAGAATCTCGTACACGGCGATGAGCTGGTCGTAGGCACAAAGGCGCGACTGGCAGCTGTCGTATTCGGGACGGCGCGCGATCGCGACGAGTTCGACCGCATCGTCGAGGAGCTCGTCGATGCTCACAGAACCCGCGACGCGCCGATCCTGGACGGCGCTGACTTTCTCCCAGAGCTCGCGGTTCGCTTCCTCTTGGTCCATCGCCGTCATCCTACGGAAGCGACGAGAAAACTTCCTTTCAAACTTCAGAAGCCACGAAGGGCGAGTTCGCGAGCGATGTCGCGAAAGAGACCTTCCGCGTCGAAGGTGCTGCCCCAGCCGATCTGCGCCCAGTGGTCCGCGTCGATCTCCGTCAGGATCGTTCCCCAGCATTGAGATTCGGTCGGGATGAGGCCGTCGCTCGGCGCTTTGCGGGCAAGAAGCGAATACGTCGGCTGAAGAAGTGGGTGCACCGTCTCCGCGCGGGCGACCACACACCCGTAGAACACGCCCGGTGCGTCGGTGGTGTCTGCGTTGAAGCTCTCGAGCTGCTGAGGGGTGAGGTCGTCGATCGCGGTGAGGTCGAAGCCGATCGTTTTGGCGAGGGCCTTGATGCCGACCGCCTGCACGACGTTTTTCCCGAGGGCTGCGACCGGAGTTCCATGGTGCGGCGTGGCGACCGTGATGAGGGAACGGGTTCGCTCTGCAAGGCCGAGGTGCGCGAGCGCGTAGCGCGCGTCGAGGCCGCCCATGCTGTGGGCGACGAGGTTGAGATCGCCCTCGATGTCAGCGATCTGTTTCATCAACGCTTCGGCGCGGCTCTGAATGCTTCCGGTGGGCGGAAGCCGAACCAGCACGACGCGAATTCCTTCGGCCTCGAGCGATGCACGAATTCCGCGGAAGTACTCGATTCCCGCGACGCGATCGAAGCCCATGAAGCCGTGGATCAGCACGATTGGAAAACGGGGGACGTCGCGACCGAGGCGACGCCGCAGCCGGTAGCCAACCTTGTCGCGGCGAACGTAGACGACAAGGGCGACGACGATGATCGCCAACGCCAACGCCGCGAGGATCCACATGCTGAACCATGGCACGCGCGACGGTCGGCGCCACCGAGGGAGGAGCGCTAGCGGAAGAGGCCGCCGGCGATTCCGATGCCGACGACGGAGGGCGTGCGAAGCACAAAGGAAAGCGTGGTCGTCCAGAGGTCTGAGCCGACGCCGTCGCCGATGTGCCGATAGCCGCTCGCGAGTTCGACGCCGAATCCAGCTTCGCCGTAGACCGCGCCCGCGTAGGCAGCCAGGCTCCTGGCGCCGGCAGATGCACCTCGCACCCAGAGCGCCGCTTCGAAGCTCGCGGCGATCGCGACGCCAGAGCCCCACGGCGAACGACGGAGCTTCACGTCTTGCGCGAAGAGTTCTCCGTAGGTGCGAAGGGAAAAGCGCATCCAGCCTTTCCGCCAAGGTCGCTGCCAGAGGTGAACGCCGAAGCTCAGAAAAGGACCCTGGCGGCGTGGACGACCCGCTTCCGGGGTTTGCACGAAGTAGCCGAGGCCCACGTCGACCGGTCGCTCGTGAGTTTCTCGAGCCATGGCGAGGGGCTCGACTGCGGTGCGGAGTTCGCTTGCGAGAAAGTCATCGCCGGAGGGATCCGAAACGGCGCTTACGCCCACGGTCGTTCGGGCGGCAGGCGCGGCGATGCAGCCGGAGGTCAGGGCGACGAAAAGAAAGATAAGGCAACGCACGAAAACGGCGACGCGCGATTGAGTGCCGCTATTCAACCGAGCGTCGACCGCCGAGCGATCGGCTCGGCGGTCGATCGCGCTACCACTGCTTGGAGGTGGTGAGGATCAGGCTGAGGGAAGCGCCCGCGACGGATGCCCAGCCGATGGCTTCGGGGCGGTCAAAGGCCCGCGCGAAGGGAAGCGCACTCAGGGCGGCGCCGGCGATCAGCAGGTAGAAGAAACCGATGCCGCGACGAAGTTCGCGGCCGCCGCTCCGCGAGTGAAGTCCCATGAAGAGGAGCGTTGAGAGTGCTGCGCCGCCGATCACCGCGACGCGTTCCTGGGAGCGTCGGAGTTCCATCTGACGGCTGACCAAGAGACCGGTAAGGGTTCCGTGGAGCAACCCAGGGTAGAGACCGGCGAGGGCGGAACCGACGCGAGGGTTCCATCGATGTCGCTTTGCTTGCCCGTGAAAGAGCGCGCCGAGGAGCGCTGCACCGCTAAGGATCGGGTACATTGACGCGTAGACGCCGCCTCGCGATTCGGTCGCCAGGGACGCGACGAGGCCCCCCGAGCCGAGGAGCGCGCCGGTATGGGCGCCGAAGATTCGAAAGCCGACGGTGTCGAACTCCTCGGATTCCGGTTTGGTCGTCGGCGTTTCGAGAGGCGTTGGTTCGGCGACTGGCGCTTGGATGACGGGCGCTTGGATGACGGGTTCTTGGATGACGGGTTCTTGGATGACGGGTTCTTGGATGACGGGTTCTTGGATGAC
>JBCDAA010000603.1:0-4281 GCA_039186435.1 Myxococcota bacterium
CTAGAGCGTTCCCTTCGCCTTGCGGGGAGAAGACCACACCGGTAGCTTCGCGCGGCAATGGGGCTGACCTACAAAGACGCGGGCGTTGATATCGATGCAGGCGAGCGTCTGGTGGACCGCATTCGGCCCCTGGCGGCCGCGACTCGAACCCCTCATGTCCTCGGGGGCGTCGGCGGCTTTGCGGGACTCTGCACGCTCCCCTCGGGCCTGAAGGACCCTGTCCTCGTCGCGGGGACCGACGGCGTGGGTACGAAACTCAAGCTGGCGTTCCAGCTCGACCACCACCAAAGCGTCGGCATCGATCTCGTCGCCATGTGCGTCAACGACGTCATCACCATCGGCGCGGCGCCTCTCTTTTTCTTGGACTACTACGCCACGGGCAAGCTCGACGTCGACCAGGGCGCGGCTGTCGTCGCGGGCATCGCCGAGGGCTGCAAACAGTCGGGGTGCGCGCTGCTCGGTGGAGAGACCGCGGAGCTTCCCGGCTTTTACGCGCCCGGCGAATACGACCTCGCGGGTTTCGCGGTTGGCGTGGTGGGTCGCAGCGACATCCTCGACGGATCCCGGGTCTCCGAAGGCGACGTGCTCCTTGGTCTCGCGTCCTCCGGCCTTCACTCGAACGGGTACTCGCTCGCCCGCAGAGCGCTCGAAAACGCCGACCTCAACGAAGCATTCGAAGGGGACACGCTCGGGAGCGTGCTCCTTCGACCCACGCGAATCTACGCCAGGGCGGTTCGCGCCGCTCTCGCGAGCGGCGGCGTGCACGCGTTCTGCCACATCACCGGCGGTGGACTCGTCGACAACCTGCCGCGCGTCCTCCCGGAGGGCCTTTGCGCGCACATCGACGAGGAGTGGCCAGAGCCTCCGATTTTCGAGCGAATTCGTCGCGCCGGCGAGATCGACGACGCCGAAATGCGCCGGACCTTCAACCTCGGGGTGGGCTTCGTGGTCGTCGCCGCTCCCGACGAGGCGGAAGCGCTCCGGCGCGCCCTGGAAGACGCGGGCGAAACCGTCTTTGCGATGGGAACGGTCGCGAGCGCAGGCGATGACGACGCCCGCGTTCGGTACCTCCGATGATTCGCGTGGTCGCGCTGGTGTCAGGTCGCGGCAGCAACCTGAACGCGATCCGCGGCGGCATTGACGAAGGCACCATCGACGCTCGCATCGTAGGCGTTGTCGCCGACCGAAACGCGCCTGCCCTCGAGCTCGCTGCCGAACGCGGCACGCCGACGAAATGCGTTCCTCTTCGCAAAGGCGACGACCGGGACGCGTGGAACCTCTCGCTCGCCGACGCCGTCGCCGGCTTTGACCCCGACCTCGTCGTTCTCGCGGGGTTCATGCGCATCGTCGCCCCCAGTTTTGTCGCGCGCTTTCCTCGGCGCATCGTCAACGTGCACCCGTCGTTGCTACCGTCGTTTCCTGGTGCGCGCGCACCAGCTCAGGCTCTCAAGGCAGGCGTGCGCGTAAGCGGCTGCACCGTCCACCTGGTGGACGAGGGCGTCGACACCGGAACGATCCTCGCGCAAGGGGTCGTTCCAGTCCGCACCGGCGACACCGCCGACACTCTCCACGCGCGCATTCAAACGATCGAGCATCGCCTTCTCCCTGCCGTCGTGCGAGCGATCGCCGCGGGAACCTTGGACCTCGATACGGCGCAGTGGAGCGACGACTCGCAGTCCGTCCTGGCAGCGCCATGACCCGCCGCTACTACGACGCGGTCTTTCTGGGGATGGGCTTTGAGCCTCTCCTCGCCGGCGCACTCCTCGCGAAGAGAGGGTTTCGCGTCCTCGTTCTCGGTCAGGGCGAACGGGCGCCGACGTACGAAGCCGGCGACCGTCGCTGGCCACGTCGCTCGCACACCTTTCTCGCGACCCACAGTCCCGTGGCCAAACGTCTGCTGGCGGAGCTCGCGCTGCACCAGCTCTTTCGTCGACGCACAACCGCCATGGATCCGGCGTTTCAGGTCGTGCTTCCCAAACATCGCTTCGACTTCGCGCTCGCGCCGGTGGATCTTCAGCGCGAGATCGAACGAGAGGTTCCCGCGGTCAAACGCGCCGCCCTAGACTTTGTGCGGGCCTGCGAACGACACGCCGCGGACCTCGACGGCATCCTCGAACGCGACCTGATGTGGCCCCCCGAATCGTTCTTTGAACGACGAGAGTTCGCGCGCGCGACCGCGCACCAGGCCTTCGACCGAGATGGCGGCGGGGTCGATCCCTTCGCGGAGTTTCCGGAGGCGCACACCTTTCGGACGCTCATCGGAGCCCCGGTTCGTTTTGCCGTACCGATGGATCCCGGGCAGCTTGTTCCGCTCGCGACTTTTCGCCTTCACTGGGCATGGCGCCACGCCGCCAAAGTCGAAGGGGGCTACGGCTGGCTTCACCAGGCTCTGATCGAAAAGATCGAAACCTACAGCGGCGAAGTTCGGCCGCGCGAGAGCGCCGACCGGGTGTTGACGAAGCGCGGCGCGGCAGTCGGTGTGCGCCTTGCGGGCTCCGGCGAAACCATCGGCTGCAGCGTGGTCGCCCACGGCCGGCACATCGGTGCGCTCCTCCCCCTACTTCCGGATCGCACGGCCTTCGGGGAGCTCTTTGAAAAGCTCGGGGAGCCAACGCCCCGTTACTTCCGCTACACCTTGAACGTTCTCGTTCGTGCCGAAGGGGTTCCCGAGGGCATCGCCCGCGACGTGTTCTACGTCCGCGATGCGCAAGCGGCCGATCGCGAGCATCGCCTTCGCATCGACGTCGGCGACCGCCAGGAAGACGGGTCGCGTCTCATCACCATCGAAGCGCTCCTACCTCGTCGCGCCGTCGAGGAGATCCCCGGCTACGTCGCCAGCATGCGGGAGCGCGTCATCGCCGCGCTCGCCGAACTCGCGCCCTTCATCGGCGATCACATTCTACAGATCGATTCGCCCCACGACGGGCGAGAGCTTCAGGACATTGAAGGTCGCCGCGTGATCACGCCCGACGAACCTTGGTCGCGCGGTCCACACACCATGGACACGATCTACGGCTATCCGGTGCGCGGCATCTTCGGCGTGTGCGCATTTCCGATCCGCACGCCCATCAAACGCCTTCTTCTCTGCGGTCCCCACGTCGTCCCCGGTCTCGGCGACGAGGGCGCCTTCCTGACCGCGTGGTCCACGGCGCGCCTGATCGCTCGATCCGATCGCAAGAAGGATTGGATGCGGCGCGGCCTCTGGACGAAGGTCGAAATTTAGGCCCCGCGCGAGAGCAGACCGAGGAACGCGAATCGGAACTCGCGAACTTTCGCGCGAAGCCGCAGTCGAACCTGACATGTCAGCGAGCAAGGCGTCCGCCGCCTTTGACCCCGTGATCCTGGAGCGCTTTCGCCCCCGGGAAAGCGACGTCTTCATCAACACCGTGCCAAAAGCCGGAACCACGTGGATGCAACAGATTCTCCATCAGCTTCGGAGCGGCGGAGACACCACCTTCGAGTCCATCTACGACGTCGTGCCCTGGCTCGAGTTTCCAGGACGGCAAGCGCGCACCACCGACGAGCGGCTCGCCACCTTGGAGTCGCTTCCGTGCCCGCGCGTCTTCAAAACGCACCTTTGTGACCCACCCGGCATCGACATCGCGCGCTTCATCGTCGTGGGCCGGGACCCGCGCGACTGCTGCGTGAGCGGCTACCACCACCTTTGCGGCATGACCGACGACACCCTCGCGTGGCTTGGCGCGACCCGCCCCGACTCCTTCGAAACGTATTTCGAACGCTGGCTTGCGTCGGACTGGGAGGCCCATCTTCGGACGTGGTGGAGCCATCGAACAAGCCCGCGTGTTCTCTGGGTTCGTTTCCGGGACCTCAAGGAGGATCTGCCCGCGAGCCTCCGCCAGATCGCGGGCTTTCTTGAATGGCGATGCGACGAGACAACCCTGCGACGCGCCGCCGCCCACGCGTCGTTTTCGTGGATGGCGGCCCACCGGATGAAGTTCACGAAGTTCTCCCGCGATGACAACCCAAGCTGGAAGCCGAAGACGTTCATTCGCGCTGGCCGCGTCGGCGATCACAAGGCCACCCTCTCCCCGTCCCAGGCTTCGCGAATCCGCGACCTCGCGAGCGCTCATCTTGACCCCGCCTGCGTCGCGTTCCTCGGACTCCCCACGACATAAGAGGGACCTGCAGCAACGCATCGCCGCGATGCAGCGATCGCGCTCGCCCCTCCGGCCCACAACCCCACGATCGGAACCTATGGCCGACCACCTTCAAGGGCGCTGTCACTGCGGCGCGATCACCTTTCGAATCCCCACGCCCACC
>JBCDAA010000604.1:0-4267 GCA_039186435.1 Myxococcota bacterium
CTTGCAGCAAGGGCCACTACAAGTCGCTCTTTGCTTAAACTGACCCCGCGCTCGCTTGTTCTCGCCGCCCCTCGCGGCGTTGCTCTCTTGAAATACCACTGGTATTCCATCGACTTCGCGTCTTGCGAGGAACACCGAGCCCGGCGCGATCACGAGATCAGTTTAAGCGACGAGCAATCTAGCGTTCCCTTAACTGACCGTTCGGCTGTTCTCTCGAAGCTCGCGGCGTTAGTTGCCTTGACTTGCGCGAGTTCGGGCTCGATGGAGGAACTCCGAAAGCTGTCCTCCAATGTAGACGGCAAGGTCGCCGTCGGCGGGGAGGAACGCATCCTTCGTGCTCCGATTCAGGAGCTGGATCATCCCGAGGAGTCGGCCCTGGTGGTTCAAGGGGAGGTAAAGCGCGTTGCGAGGGTCGAGGCCGGCGCGGCCTTCGGCGTTGTCGTCGAATCTTCCGTCGGCGTTGATGTCGTCCACACGGAGGGCGGTGCTCACCAGCTGGGACGCAGCACCGAAGAGTCCTTGCGACGACCCGACCGATTGGCCCTGGCGACTTTCGCTTCCCGTTCCGGTTGCGATGACGATTCGAAAGACGTCGGCATCGATGTCGTAGAGGCTCGCCGTGACAGCCTCGGCAGGGATGAGCTGCTCAAAGATCTTGGTGCTGAACTCGAGCGCTTCGAGCGGTGACGAAAGAAAGAGCAGGTCTTGGCAGGCCTCGAACGCGTCCGCGAGCCTGGCTTCGTGCTCGTCGGTGGTCGTTCGCTCTTTGGGCGCGGGTTTCGGAGGACGGGCGCTTACTCGTTCGAGCGGTCGATCGACGACGGTCGAGCTCTGCCAATCTTTGAACTGCAACGTGACGATCGGAGGCCGCTCGGGCTTGCCGGTCCACTCGTGATCGAAGATGGCGATGTTGATGAACTGCCCCGGCGGGCTGCCGGCGAGCGACTTCTGAATCGCTGCGAGACGGTCGCGAGCGACGGCTTCGGCGGCGGCGGAGTCCGTTCCCGCGGGGACCACGAAGATTCGCTCGCGGTAACGGAGCGGGTTGTCGTCAGAGGGGTCGGCGTCGCGCTCTCCGTGCAGGCGCCAGGGGACGCCATCGATCGAGCCTTCCCGTGCGTCAGACGTTGCGGCCTGCGCCGGCGCTGTCGCCGGTTCTGCCTGCGCGGGCTCCGGCTGCGCGGGCTCCGGCTGCGCGGGCTCTACGGCCTTCGCGGGCTGCGCGGGCTCCGGCTGCGCGGGCTCCGGCTGCGCGGGCTCGGCCTTCGCGGCTTCAGTCTTGGGCTCGGCCGTCGGTGCGGGCTTCGCGGGTTCAACCTTCGCGGGCTCGACCTTCGCGGGTTCAGCCTTCGCGGGTTCAGCCTTCGCGGGTGTGGCGCTCTCGGCAGTTGTCGGCTGCGGGGCCGCAGCGCCGTTGCTTCCCGCGGGAGGCTTCAGCGCTCCGGGCGAAATGTACGCGACGGTTTGCTTGATCTTCTTTTTCTTCTCGTCCTTCTTCGGCGGGGTCGGAATCTGGTCCGCCGGGATGTACGCCATCGTTTTGGCCGGCGCGCGCTTCTTCGGTTTCGCCGGTTGGCTCGCGGGACTCGCCTTCGCAATCACCGGGGACGAGGGCGGTTCGTTGGGCTGGGGCGCGCTCTCGGAAGGAACGCGAACGCCCTTCGGAGATGCCGGCTTAAACGAAGTCGTCGTGTCGACACTCAGCACAAAGCGCCGACGATCGATGGGATCGAGAACGGTGACGCGACCGTCGGGAGCGACCGCACAACTCGATCCGGTCGGGACGCCTCCTTGCTCGCCAAGCTCCTCACGCGCGCGGCGCAAGGCGGACATCCAGTTTTCGGCCTCGACGGTGACCTCGCCCTGGACGTTGTCCCCACCGAGGTCCGAGATGACCATTCGCCAGCGTTTCGTGCTCACGGAAAACGTTCCAACAACCCTGAAAAAGGCAGCAAATGCCGGGCGAACTTAGCGCCCGCCTTCCAGGGGGGTCAAGGGCCAGAGAGGATTGCGCTGGCCTTCGTAAGGATGTGGCCTAAGGTGCGGCGTTCGCCCATGTGGATTCTCGTCATCGGGCCCGAATCCCTGCATCGCCGCGAAGGAAGCGCGGTCGAGGTGCTGACTCAACTCGGTTGCCGGGTCCGCACCGCGGATCTGTGGGATTCGATGGCGGATCTTTCCGCAGCGGATGAACCTCCGGCCGCCGTGTTGGTGGAGGCCGTCGACGAGGTGGACGCAGGTCGAGCGGCGCTCTTGCGAATCGGTGCGGTGCGCGCGCTCGTCGACGTTCCGGTTCTCATTGGCGTCAGCGTGGCCGGGCTGTCCCGTCTCGACGCCAGCGACGCGTTCGACGATTTTGTCCTCGTTCCCTACGTCCCCGCGGAGCTCTACCTTCGTATTCGACGCGCGGAATGGCGGCGAAGCGACTTCAGCGCGCAGGAGCGCCTCAAGATGGGTCCGCTCTGCATTGACCTTGCGGCCCACGAGGTCACCGTCGACGGCCGACCCGTACAGCTCACCCAGCAGGAGTTCTCGCTCCTTCGCTTTCTTTGCCAAAATCGGGGTCGCGTCTTTTCGCGACAACAGCTTCTCGAGCGCGTGTGGGGTGTCGACTACTACGGGAGCAGCCGCACAGTTGATATTCACGTTCGGCGACTCCGCATGAAGCTCGGCCACGCGGTCGCGAACCTCGAGACCGTCCGCGGCGTCGGCTACAAAATGAAGGCCCCGTGAAGCCCCTCGCCGTTGCCGTCGGAGATCCTTCCGGCGTCGGTCCCGCCGTCACGGTCGAAGCCGTCGCGGACGCAAAGGACGATGCGTTCGTGATCTTTGGCGACGCGAACTGGCTCGAGACGGCGCTTGCGCGAAAGGGCGCGGATCGCGCGCAGGTCACCCTCGAACACGTTGCTGACTGGGGCGAGCTGACGCGGGTTCATCGACCCACGAAAGCCGGCGGGGCGGCGCAGCTCGCGTCGTTGAACGCAGCGATCGATGCGACGCTTGCGGGAACGACGCGGGCGCTCGTCACCGGACCGACGAGCAAAGAAGCGATCGACTCGTCCGGAACTCCTTTCGTCGGCCAGACCGAGCACCTCGCGGCGAAGGCCGGCCAAGCGAGGGACTCGGTCAGCATGCTCTTCCTTGGTCCGCGCCTGAACGTCGCCCTCGTCACGACCCATCTTTCGGTCCGTGCGGCGGCGGACGCGATCACCCCGGAGCGCGTCGCGCGAACGGTGCGCCACCTCGTCGACGCGCTTCAGCGCCTCGGCCATAAACACCCCACCGTCTCCGTAACGGGACTCAATCCGCACGCGGGGGAGGGCGGTCTTTTCGGCCATGAGGAAGAGCGAGCGGTACGGCCAGTTCTTACGGCGCTCTCCGACCTCTCCGCGACGATCACCGGGCCGACTCCGGCGGAAGCGGCGTTTCGCGCAGCCGCGGATCGACGCGTCGACGGCGTGGTCGCGATGATTCACGACCAGGCGACGATCGCGAGCAAGCTCCTCGACTGGGGCTCGGCGGTGAATGTCACCTGGGGACTTCCCTTTGTTCGAACGAGTGTCGATCACGGCGTGGCGTATGACGCGGCGGCAGCCGGGACCGCGTCATCGTCGGGAATGAAGGCCGCCGTTGCGCTCGCCCAAAGATTGGTGCCGGCGCGCAGGATTCCTTGACTCTCGCGGCGGAGCTTTCCTACCATCGGCAATCTAGGGCGGAGTTCCGCCGGGAGAGATAGGAGGCCTTTGCATGTCGTTCTGGGATGACGCGAGCCCCGCCGTAAAAGGCGCCATTGTGGTTGGTGTTTTGGGACTTCTTTACTTCGGGATTGCGTTTTTCGCGGGTCTTCCCCCCTTCGGTGGAGGAGCGGAAGGCGAGACCACGCAAGATCGAAACCTGCAGCCCCCGGGAGCGGCAGCCCCCGCCGAATAGTAGGGTCTCAATCCAAACAAAAAGCGCGCCCTTCCGGCGCGCTTTTTGTGTTTCGTGCTTCCGCGAACCGGCGGTCTAACGAGCCGCGGCGAGCGAGTCGAGGGAGCGCTGAAACGCATCGGTGACGTGCACGGACGCCTCCCGCACCTCGACTTCACCGCCCATCAGCACCGCGAGGGGGCGCAGTTCGACGGCCGCGATCTCGTCCCGCCAGTCGTGGAGAAACGCTGCAACCCGCAAAAGCGCATCCCCGATCGCACGAACCCGAGCCCGTCGCTCAGCCGCCGTTCCCTCAAGGAGGAGCCCGCTTCCTGCAAGACGTGAAAGGGCGCGCTCC
>JBCDAA010000605.1:0-4248 GCA_039186435.1 Myxococcota bacterium
ACGCCTTCAAGGCGGTCGGTCTTTCGGCGCCGGTGCTGCGTGCAACCTTTGGCGGCGCGACGGTCGGTGAAGAGCCGGCGAAGAGTTCGTCGCGGAGCGGTTCCCGAAAGGGCTTTAGCGGCGACCCGATGGAAGAGTTCGGGCGCGACCTCACGCGTCTCGCCGCGCAGGGCAAATTCGACACGACGGTGGGCCGCGGTGAAGAGCTGCGCCGCATGCTTCAGGTGCTCGCGCGGCGCCGGGAGAACAACCCGCTCCTCGTCGGCGAAGCGGGCATCGGCAAAACCGCGATCGTGCAGGCGCTCGCGCAGCGCATTTCGGTGGGCGATGTGCCCTCGATGCTCAAAGGCAAGCGGATCGTCGCGCTCGAGATGGGTTCGCTCGTGGCGGGCGCGTCCCTTCGCGGCCAGCTCGAGGAGCGGACGCGGGCGATCCTCGACGCGATCCGTGATTCAGCGGGGGAAATCATCCTCTTTTTGCCGGAACTCGGCGCCCTTGGCGGAAAAGCCGCCGGTGCGGGCGAGCTCATTGCGGCGGCCCTCGGGCGGGGCGAGCTTCGGGCGATCGCGGTCGCCACACCGGACGCGGTTCGTAAAGCCTTTGACGACGACTCAAACCTCGCGCGGCGCTTCGTCGGGATTCCGGTCGAACCGCCGACCCTGGACGAAGCGATCTCAGTGCTTCGCGGCGTGGTGGGCCGCTTCGAGATCGATCACGGCGTGCGCATCAGCGACCCGGCGCTCGTTTCCGCCGCGACCTTCGCACGTCGCTACGTGCCCGGCGTTCAGCTGCCGAAGAGCGCGATCGATCTCATCGACGAAGCGGCGGCGCGCGTGCGCGTTGAAATGGAGAGCGAGCCGAGCGATCTCGATCGGCTGCGCCGCCGCCTCGAGGCGGTTGAGATTCAGGTGCGCTCGCTCCAGGACGATCACGACGCCGAGTCGGTGGCAACTCTCAAGCGCCTCGAAGACGAAGGCGCCTCGCTCAAACCGCGCATCGAAGAGCTTCAGTCCCGCTGGGAGAAGGAGCTTCGGAGCGTGGGCGAGGTGCGGCGCCTCAAGGAAGAGTTGAGCGCGGCGAACCGCGAGCTCGAGCAGGTGCGTGCAAGCGGTGACCACGCCCGCGCCGGCGAACTTCGCTTCGGCACGATTCCTCTTCTCGAAAAGCAGCTCGAAGAAGCGAGCGACGGCATCGAGGAAGTCGACGAGTCGACCATGATGGTGCGCGACACCGTGCAGCCGCAGGATGTCGCGGACGTGGTCGCGCTTTGGACCGGCGTGCCGGTGTCGAAGATGCTGGAGGAGGAGACGACCAAGCTCCTTCGGATGGAGGACATCCTCAAGCAGCGCGTCGTCGGTCAGGACCGCGCGGTGACCGCGATCAGCAAGGCCGTGCGTCGCGGGCGCGTCGGGCTTCGGGACCCGCGCCGGCCCATCGGCAGCTTTCTCTTTCTTGGACCGACGGGCGTTGGCAAAACCGAGCTCGCCAAAGCGCTCGCGGAGTTTCTCTTCGACGACGAAGCCTCGCTCACGCGTCTCGACATGTCGGAGTTCATGGAAAAGCACATGGTGGCGCGCCTGCTCGGGGCACCCCCTGGCTACAAGGACTCGGACGCGGGCGGCTTTCTCACCGAGGCGGTTCGCCAGCGGCCCTATTCGGTGGTGCTCTTCGACGAAATGGAAAAAGCGCATCCGGACGTCTTCAACATCTGTCTGCAGGTGCTCGACGACGGTCGGCTCACGGACTCCCGCGGACGACCGGCGCATTTTCAAGACACCGTCATCATCATGACGAGCAACGTCGGCAGTCATCTGATTCTCGATCACGAAGGCACCAACGAAGAGCTGAAGGAGAAGGTTCTCGAGGAAGTGCACAAACACTACCGACCCGAGTTTCTCAACCGCATCGACGACCTGGTGATCTTCGATCCGCTCGACAAGGGCGACCTTCTCGGCATCGCGGAGATTCAGCTTCGGGGTCTCAGCAAACTCCTCGCGCACCGCCGCATTGGGCTTGAGGTGACGCCGGAAGCGAAAGACCTCATCGTCGATCTTGGGTACGAGCCCGCGTTTGGTGCACGTCCGCTCAAGCGGGTGATTCTGAAAAACCTTCAGGATCCGATGGCGCAGGTCATGCTCGAGGGGGGCTACGGCTCCGGCGATGTTGTGCACGTTGGCTGCGCGGACGGCGAGTTCACCTTCGACAAGAAGCGCGGCTAGTTACGGCAGGAAGGGGCCTTCCGCTTCCCAGGGGTCGAGAAGCTCGTTCGGGCGCGTCGGCGTGGGCGATTTGGTCAGCACTCGCGGAGCCCGAAGCGCCGAGCGAATTCGGCGGCGCGACCGTCGCCGGCGAGGGGCCGTCTCGACAACTTCGGGGGCCGCTTCGGTTGGCCAAACCACCGGGCGCGGAAACACGACCGGCTTGGGTTTGGGCGCCGGCAGGTCGAGGGCCGTCGCGGTTCGGGACACCGGTGGTGGATGAGCGAAGAGAGCGAACGTCGCCCCGCTCACAAGGCCCACGATGAGGGCAGCCGCGAGCAGTTGCTTCGTTTCCCTTTGCACCCTTTCAAGGTGGATGACCGTGCGAGGAAATCCACTCGCGCTACGCCTCTCCCCAACCTGTTGATATCGGTTCCGAATCCGCGACGACGCGTCACCGGGTCGCGCGTGTTCGCAGTCAGAATTCCCACATGCCGGAGGCGCCGTCGTCGCCGCCCCCACCGCCGCCACAGAACACCCCAAAGCAAAAGGGTCCAAAGTTGGCAAAACAGCCGAGCTCGGTTTCGCCACGTGTTCCGTCGGTGGCTTCCCAGCGAATGTCGACGCAGAGCCGTCCGCCGGTATCCTCAAGGGCCTCGGTGAGGCACTCGCCGCCCTCGGCGCGAAAGCCGCGCATGGCGATGCGGGCGAGGTTACCCACGCGGCGGATCTGTCCCTCTCCGCAGACCTCCGCGATCGGGCATCCGGCGCGCGACTCGACGCGTCCGCAGACGGTGTAGCGACCACGGCAGGACGCTTCGACGGTGAGGTCCCCCCAGCCCGGCGTGTCGTCCGCAAAACTGCTGCACGCAAAGATCTCGTTGCCGCGTCCGCAAAACTCCACGTGGTCCCACACCACGCGTCCTTCGGCGAAACAGTCGCAGGGAGGATCGGCGCATGCAGCGGCATCGACGCCCGCATCGCCCGGTCCGACGTCAGGCGCAGCGTCCTCGATCGCGACGGACGCGTCCGTTGAATCGGGAAGTCCGGGCACGACCAGTCCGCTCTTCGAGCCACAGCCGAGAAGGAGCAAGAACGCGGTCGCCGCACGCACAGGCTCCTATGCCAGGAAAGTGCGGAGCATGGCAACGGCGCCGCCTTAGAACCCGTCGATGGTGTCGCGGCGTCGCACCAGTTCGTACGCGAGGAAGGCCACGAAGGTTGCGATGCCCACGATCATGATGACGACAAGCCGGCCGGGCGGCAGTCGCGGGCCGAGAAGCGCAGCGAGTCCGACGCTCGTGAGGGCCAGGATCAAACCACCGACCGCGCCTGCCGTCGTCGACGTCCTTCGCGCGCCCCACGCGCCGCCTGCGGTTCCGAGAACGACCGCAAAGACAACCGCGCCGAGGCTGATGCCGCTTCCCCACTCGGGGAGGACGCCAACGATGTGCATCGTGGCGCCCACCGATCCGGCGAGCGCGACGATCCACCCCATCGGAACGTCCTTGAAGACGGTCTTCACCGAAGCGGGCTTCGTCGGAGGTGGCTCGGGCGTCTTTTCCGGCGCGCCACCGCGCACGCGCGGCGAGAGCGAGTCCCACAGCGTTTGCGCGCCCTTTTCCTTAACGAGTTCGAGGAGCAAATCACCGGGAAGGGTCCCGCTTTGCAGCGCGGCCTTGAGCTCGTCCTTGTCGCGACCGTGTTCGACCAGCAGCGCAAGAAGCACGGTCGGCTCGAGCAGCACGTCGAGCTGCTCTGCCTCGAAGTAGTCGAGGAGCTGCATCGTCAGCTTCACTGCCTTGAGCGTGCCCACGTTCAGACGGTGGTTCGTCTTGTTGCGATGTCAATAGGTTCGCGAGGCGCGAAGCGTCATCGGAGGGGGGGATTCACTCGCCGTGGGGGGAGGTCTAGGCATAGACCTCCCAAAGGAAACAGGTTCGCCTCGCGAACCTGTCCGAGCGGAGCGAGGCGCGAAGCGTCATTGGAGGGGGGACCCGCGGGGATTCACTCGCCGTGGGGGGAGGTCTAGGCATAGACCTCCCAAAGG
>JBCDAA010000606.1:0-4218 GCA_039186435.1 Myxococcota bacterium
CCGCGACATGCCGCGGATCTTTGGCCCCTTTCGGGAGTCGACCTTTGCGATCGCGCAGACCATTGGCGACTGCGTCGAAGACCTCGAGCGGGCGGAAGATCTTCGAGAGGACCCGGCGCAGCCCTTTGCGGACGCGCCCTGTGTGGACGCGCCGCGTTTTGAGCTCGCCCTCGCCGAAGCGCAGGAGATCGATCGCGCGCGCGCAACGGGAAGCGCGGTGGCTGCGGACCTGGACCGTTCCGCGCTCGCGCATCGCCTGGTGCAGCAGTGGGCGCAGCTCCTCGGTTTTGTGAGTTCGCAGGCGGTGAAGATCGACCAGCTCAACGATGTCCTCGACACCTCGTCCGTGCTCACCCGGGAGTTTTCGCAGGCGCGCATGCTCGCGCTGACGGCTGCGGGGTGGGACGTGCTTTTGGAGCCGCGCGTCGCATTGCCGCTCTCGGTGCTGCCCGGTGATGTCGTGCTCAACCCGGACTATCGCGTGCGCCTCTTTCCAGACGGTGCCTTCGCTGCGGACGCGCGCCAGGATCTCGGTCTTGGGCTTCCGGTCGCGCTCGCGCGCGGGCTTTCGCGAAGCCTCGACGCGCACGGAGCGCTGCTCGAGCGGGCGCGTTTTGTCGCGACCGATCGCGCGGAGATCGAATCTCGGTCGGTGTCCTTTGCGCGGCGAAGCATCGTGCTCTTCGCCTTTGCGACCCTTCTTCGCGACAGCGCCCGGAGCGCGAGCGTGGGCGATGTTCCGTGGGTTGAGCCCTGGCGGGCTGCGTCCGCGCGATTTGGGGTCTCCCTCACCGGTCTTGTGCGCGCGCTCGAAAACCTTCGCGAAGGGCGAAACCCCCTCGAGATCGATCCGGATCTCGACCTGCCGCTCTATCGCCTCGGCGATGAGACCTCGTCGCTCTCACGTTTTTCGGCGCTCACGGACGAACTCCTTGGAACGGCCGCGGATGGAGACGCATCCCAGGTAGCTGCGGCCATTGCCGACGCGGAGGACGCACTCGCCGCGGCGCGCGATTCCTATCGCGAGATCCTTCGCGTCGATCTCACCTACCGCATTAGCGCGCGGCGCGAGGAGATTCGCACCAACGCGATTCGGGAGGAGTTTGGCGAGGCCATCGTGAGTCTTTGCGGTGGCGCCGACCTCGACGCCGATCTGATCATCGAAGGCGTTCAGCCGATCGATCCGGCGACCTGCTGGATTCGGGAAGAGTGCCGGCAAACGCCCCTCGAGCGGCTGGTGCGTTTCGAACCGGGCGCTCTGGCGGAGCTCCTGTGCATGGCCTCCGAACTCCAGCAGGCAGGGATTACGAACACGAGTGATCCGCGCCTTGACGTTCTCGGCCTCCTGCTTCGCACCGGCGGTCGCACCGTTCGTGGACAGCGCATCACAGAGGGTGGGAACGAACTCGAGGTCACGACGAACGACGAGGTGTTTCAGGTTCAGCTCGACGCGCTGCTCCCAGAGGGCGAGTTCCCCGCCCTCGACCCTGACTTTTTACTGCAGATTCAGGCGGAGTGCGGCGCGGTGGCAAGCGCGTCCGAAGCTGCGCGACCGACGGAGCTCGCGCTGGATTGCGCGTTTCACGGGGACTGCTCGCGTGGACGGCTCTGCGAGGAGGGCAGTTGTGTCGCAAGCAGCGCCGCGGACTCGATCGCGTGCTTTCAGGGCTCGGTCGGCGAGACCGCGGCCGCACTTCGGGCGGCGGCTACCGACGTCGAGATCGCGCGCTCGGAGTTTGCGGATTTGCGCCGCGGCTACGAGATTCAGATGGGCGTTTGCAACGACCTCATTGCGCAGAACGAGCGGCGCGAGGAGGCCATCGACAACAACCTCATCACGCTGACGGCCCTCGACGGAGCGCAGCTCGTCGCGGACAGCGTCGCCCACATCGCCCAGGGCGTTCTCGACTGCTCGAGCAACCTTGTCGACAGCGGCGGTTTCGCGAATGCCGTGACCTGCACTTCGGCGGGCGTTGCGGCTGTGGCGCGCGTGGCGTCCGAGTCCCTGCAGTTTGCTATGGACGAGGTTACCCGCCGTCACGAGGCCAACCTCGCGAGCATCGACCGCACGCTCGAGGAGCTCAACTGCGCGTCCGAAACGGAGCGTGCGCTCGTCGGCATGAACACCCTGAGCCTGCGCATTAACCGCGCGATCGAAGAGGTCTCCTCCCTGAACGTGCAGCTGCAGAACGGCCAGGATCTGATCGCTGGCAACCTTGCCGAAGGTCAGGAGGAGCTCGCCAACCAGGTCGGTGCCGGCGTGACACCGATCGAGTTTGACTACTTTCTCGACGAGAATGTCGCGCTCTACAACGACGCCTTTCGGCGCGCGCGCCGAGCGCTCTACCTCGGCGTGCTGGCCTACGAGTACGAGTACCAGCTGAGTTCGGCGGAGCAGTCCGCCGTCCTCGCCGCGACGCAGGTGTCGGAACTTCGCGAGACGCTAACCAACCTTCGGACCCTCGCCGCCACCGGGACCGTCAACGGGGCGGCGCCGAGCGATCTCTTCGCGGTGATCAGCCTGCGGGACGAGCTTCTCGCGATTGAAGATCGCAGCGGCCTCGGCGAGGGCATGCACACCCTCACGCCGGAAGAGCGCTTTCGGGTGCTCCTCGGGGCGAGCCGCCACCAGTCCTTCGACGCGGAGGGGAACTACCTCGGGCAGGAGATTCCCTTCCGGCTCGCGCCTCTCCCGCGGGTCGGTGGCACCACGTCGAGCGCGATTCCGCTCCTCACCGGCGCCGACTGCGCGGAGCGCCTCGCGTCGATGAACGCATCCATCCTCGGCACGGACGTTCTTCGCGGCACCGACTCCACGCGCACGCGCATCACGGTGCGAAAGCGCAACAGCTTCTTCAGCCAGTGGTGTCAGGCGCCGGTGGACGGGCCCGCGTTTCAGTACGCGGCGACGCGTCCGCGGAACAATCTTTTTCTCGATCCCTTTACCGACTTCATTCCCGGAATGCGGCCGGCCCTGCAGGGGAGCGATCGAGATGCGGCGGCGGCTAACGCGTTCACCAGTGCGCGTTTGACGCCGGCGCTCAACGTCCCGCGCGCGGAGTTTGAGGACGACTCCTTCTTCAACGGCGCGTCCCGGGAGCTCGCCGGGCGCGGCGTCTACGGGGACTACGTCCTCTTCATCCCGGCGGAGTCGATCGCCCGCGACGGGCGCGCGGGCATCGATCTCGAAGGCGTCGACGACATCCTTCTTCGCGTCGACTACGTCTCCGTCGCGCGTTAGAGCAGGGTGGGCTTTAGGCGTCGCGTTCGCCGAAAAGGCCCTGGTAGGTCAGGCCTCCGACAACGCCGCCGACGATCGGCGCGGCCCAGAAGAGCCAAAGCTGCGTTAGTGCCCAACCGCCGACGAAGACGGCAGGGCCGGTGCTGCGGGCGGGGTTCACCGAGAGGTTGGTGACCGGAATGCCGATGAGGTGGATGAGGGTGAGACCGAGACCGATCGCGATCGGCGCAAAGCCGGCCGGCGCGCGGGAGTCGGTTGCGCCCATGATGACGAAGAGGAAGGCAAAGGTGAGGACGAACTCGGCGACGAGCGCGGCGACCATCGTGTAGTTCCCCGGCGAGTGGGCGTCGAAGCCGTTGGCCGCGAAGCCTCCGAGCTCAAAGCCCGGTTTGCCCGTGGCGATCACGTAGAGGACGCCGGCGCCGATGAGTCCGCCCGCGACCTGCGCCGCGATGTAGGGAAGGGCTTCCTTCGCCGGGTGGCGTTTGCCGGCGACGAGACCAAGGGTCACCGCAGGGTTGAGGTGACAGCCCGAGATGTGGCCGATCGCGTAGGCCATGGTCATGACGGTGAGACCGAAGGCGAGGGAGACCCCGACGAGGCCGATGCCAAGGTTGGATTGCGCGTCGGGAAACGCCGCGGCGAGAACCGCGGATCCACATCCACCAAAGACCAACCAGAACGTGCCGATGACTTCGGCGGCTGCGCGTTTTCCGAGAGAGTGCATGGACGCCTTCTATTCATGGAATATGCCAGGCTATAAACCGTAGATTGCGCTCAGGAAGCGTAGGCGGGGAGCCACGGTTTGGTGCCGTGCGTGGGCGGGACGCTGCGACCTAAAAGTCGAGATCGCGAAAGAGGGGTCGAGAGGAGGCAGAGGAGGACGGACGCGTGAACGCACGGCCTGTGCCCATGCCCGTGCCCATGCCCGTGCCCGAATGAACCGAAGGTGGTTGTTCCTGTTGTTTGGGGTCAGC
>JBCDAA010000607.1:0-4213 GCA_039186435.1 Myxococcota bacterium
AGAAGTTTGGCGTGGGGGAAGTTCGCCGCGTGGAGATGGGGATGATTCCGAAGGCCGACGTGCTCTTTGCGGGCGGCGTTACGAAGACGCTTTCCCTCGAGTACCTCGAACCCGCGTAGCGGTTTAGAGCCGATCTGATGTGCTCTCGTCGATCGTTAGTGGAACGAAGCGGTCGATTCGAACGATGCCCTCGATGCGGCTGACCCACTCCAGGTCGGCCACGCGCAGGCGCACGTGATGCAGGCCTGAGAACGAAGGAAGTCGGCTGCGCAGGGACGCGGCGACCTCGTTCGCGGCCTCGTCGAGGGCGCTGATGGTGACCTCGAGCTCTCGGCTTTGCAGGTCGTCTCGGGCGAGGAGTTCAGCGAGGAGCGCGTAGTCATCGGATCCCGCCAGGTCTTGATTCGGGCAGATGACGCTCGGCGAGATTTTGTAGAGCGGGTGAAGAGGAACCAGGCCGGTGACCAAGGGGGAGTTCTCAACGCGGGAGCGGAGTTCGTCGTCGAGGCGGAGCATGCAGCTGCTGCCGTCGCAGTCCCCGTACGCATCCCCAAGCCCAGGAACTTGGTCGACGACGTAGCCAAAGGGAACACGGAACGTTACGCACACGATTGGGGTTTCGCTCGCGGTCCACTCCACCGGCACGTCCGGGGGAGGCGTGATCCGCGTGAGGGCGCCACACATGGCGCTGCCGTGATCAAAAAAGAGGAGCTGATGGCCTCGGGTACGAAGGAGGTGTGCTTCCTCGGTGCCTAGCTCGAGAATCATGTCGCGGGCCGGCACTCGACGCGCTTCGAGACTTGAGAGTTCCGGGTCGGTGAAGTCGAGGGGAGGTCCGGCCTGAGAAACGAGGACCATGTGCGTCGCACGGTTTCGATCGAAGGTCGCGGAGCGACAGAAGGGCCAGTCCGCGTCCGCTTCGGTGCACGGCGGACTCGGCGCGGGGGTCGACCGGGCAAGTCGCGCGCACTCTGCAGGGACCTGCGCCGCCGTTTCGGTCACGACCGCTCGCTGCGCGCTTCCGCAGGCGAAGGTCCCGACCAGCCAGATCCACCAACGCATGCGCCGACGGACGTTTGGCTCCCGGTCGTATTCACTCGCGCTTTGTCTCCAGCCGCTTGTGTGCGCCGCGCTTCTGGCACTCGATGCCGGCAGCGGTTGCAAGTGCGCGCGCTCGCGTGTCGAGTAGCTTCGTTCGATGCGACTTGCCTTGGGGTTGGTGCTGGTCGCAGCGTGTGGGGATTCGGGACCAACGGATCGCGCTGCGGACAGTGGGATGGATGTCACCGTGGATGCTGCGGTGGGCGCTGCGGATGCGGGTGTCGACGGCGCGCCTCCAGACGCTGCGCTTCCCGACGCTGCGCTTCCCGACGGCGCGCTTCCCGACGCCGCGCTTCCAGACGCGCCTGCCGACACCGGAGTCGACGCGGCCAGTGAGGATGCCGGTGAAGACGCCGCGCCCGAGGATGCGGGACCGCTCACCGCGTCGCGCTGCATCTCGGACATGTTCGTCACTCCCTCGGATTTTGGGCCGGACTACGATGCGTTTTCACCGACGATCGGGTCCCACTGCAACGGCACCAACCATCAGGACATTCGCGACGTTGAACGCGTGGTTTTTCTGGGTGACTCGGTAACGGTCGGAACGCCGCCGACGCCGACGGAACGCTACTACCGCGTGCAGCTCGCGGAACGGCTCGCGGATCGCTTTCGGCTGGAACGAAACGAAGGTCTCCTTCACGGCTTCGAGTGGGAGCGCTGGACCAACGTCGATCTCTTCGAAGGGGTGTCGACGCTTCGCACGGCGGGGGACTTCTCGAGCTGTGCGAAGTGGGGCGCGCGGGTCGACGATCTCATTCGCGACAACACGCAGATCGAGGACTGCTTTCCGATGAGCGAACGCGGCCAGCGAACTCTCGTGGTGATGACGGTAGGCGGCAACGATATCGCCAACCTCACGGAGGGGATGCTGGAGGGAGAGACCGTGGACGCGCTTTGGGAGCAAGCGCGAGAGATCGTGAGCCTCCTCGAAGGGGCCGTGGACTGGATCGTGGAGCCGGGACGTTTTCCGGGTGGTGTCGATGTGGTCTTCGCGAATATCTACGAGTTCACGGACGGCACTGGCGACGTTTCCTCGTGCGAGGGGGCGGCCCTTGCGGGCTTCGACGGGGAGCTTTCCGATCCGGACGCGCTCGCGGAGATCGTGGTGTGGATCAACGAGCAGTACATGCGGGTGGCGGTGGAAACCGGAACTGATTTGGTCTTCCTGCTCGAGAGCTTTTGCGGCCATGGCTTCAACGCGGACGACCCCACGACGCCCTGCTACCGCGGACCGGGTGCGGAAACCTGGTTCGACGTGAGCTGTACCCACCCGAACCCGACCGGGCACGACGAGATCGCGGACCTCTTCATGTCGATCGTAAACGAATAGAACACGCAACTTGCGCGCTTCGGATACTGCGCGCAGACCGGATGGATGCGTGAGGAAGATCTTGCGAAGCAGATCGAGGAGCTGGTTCGGCGAGCGCGCAGTGACCTGACTCTTGTCGACGAGCTAGCGACGCTGATCGCGGGTCCGATGGGCGACGTCGCCGCGGAGTTTGCGGCGAACGCGGCGAGCAAAGAGCGCCTTGAGCTGCGCTGGGCGATCGAACGCGTCATCGAGGCATCTGGGCGAACCGAGTCGAGTGACGAAGCCCCGGGCGTCGTCCTTTTCGGGGAGGCTCCTGCGCTCGCCGAGCCAACCGCCGTCGAGTTGGCGTTCGATTCAGAACCTGAGCCGGCACCTGAGACAGCGCCGCGCGATCCCTCACCGGAATCGCCGCGACGTTTGCGTCCGAGCGATTTCTTGAACGCCGAGGATCTTCGACCTTTGATGGAGAACGCGGAGTGGGTCCCCGCGTTTCGCGGCGCGATGGAGACGCTCCTTGAAGGCGCTCGGAACGCCCAGTGGCGCGGTGATGCGGACGCCGCGGGAGCCTGCTTCGCGAGCGCAAGACGGATGCTTGCGGCGTTGCCGGAGACGGAAGTGCTTCGTGAATCGACGGCGCTTTTGCTCGCGGATGCGGAGCTCTCGGCCGGTCGCGCCGCGGAGGCGGTGGAGACGCTCTCCTACGTCGCTCCCGCGGAGCGCGCGACGACGCTTCTGCGCGAGCTTCAGACGAGGCTCCGGCCCTTTCAGCGATGGGACCTGGTGCGAGTGGAGGATCCGCTTCCCATGATCGAAGCGGCGGTTGCGGTGCTCGCGGCGGCGCTCGGCGAAGTCACCAACCGCAACACCGCGCTCTTTGCGATCGGCGCGGGCGGCGTGGCGGACCCTGAGCTCGTCGAGACCGCGTCCGATGCGTACTTTCTCGCGAAGGGACTCAGCGCAGGCGCGCCGGATCGACTCGCGGAGCTTGCGGAAGGTCTCCCCGCCGATGCGAAGCGGGAGTGTTTGCACCATCTCGTGCTGCACCACCTGCGGGCGGGCGACGTCGGTAGGGCGCGAAAGCTCCTTCCGGATGCGGCCAAGCCAGCCGTGCTCCAGGTCGCGCTCGCGCGCTTCTTTGCGACGCGCGGGGATGCGAAGAACGCGAGAGCTGCCGCCGGGGCGATCGACGTGGCTCACGAACGCGTCGCGGCCGAACTCGCCATCGCCGAAGTCTTTGCCGACGCGTCGCATCTTCTCCGAGCGAAAGAGATTGCCGCTGGCGATCCCTTTGTTCAGCGACACTATGCCGACGACTTCGCGCGTCTGGGACGCCTCCTCGGGACTAGCGCACGGAGCGAGCCCGAGCGAAAAGCGCGCGCGCTCGTCGTCTACCGTGAAGAGGGCCTGAACGCGGCTCTTCGAGACCTCCGACGCGGCGCGTTTTCCGCGACGCTCTTCTTCGATGTGCTTCGCGAGGTCGTCGATGCGGAAGGCGTGAGCGTCGCCCGCACGTCGTCCCATGACGCCGTGATCCGAACGCTGCTCTGCTGCGCGGCGGCGGACGCGGAGGATGAGGTGCGCGATTGGGAGGCCGCCGGCGCGTGGATGAAGCGCGCCCGCAAACTTGCCGCTGAGGCTCCCGCGAGGCAGCGCGCGAAAATCGTCGCCTTCGTCGAGGGGTTGGCGAAGCGGCTCTCGCGCTAGGAAGGTGCTGGGGCCCCTGTCGCAAAGTGCGGCGGGTGAGCTAGCCGTCGCCCGGACGAACGAGGCGGCACGCCATGCGAATCACCAGCTCCTCGA
>JBCDAA010000608.1:0-4207 GCA_039186435.1 Myxococcota bacterium
AGCGGTGTCTTCCGAAGCGGTGTCTTCCGAAGCGGTGTCTTCCGAAGCGGTGTCTTCCGAAGCGGTGTCGGAATTCCCCGCGTTCGACTCGTCCGCAGCGGTCGTCGCCTCGACTTCGCCGGACTGCGCCGTCGCGCGCAAGCCGACCGACATCGATGCTCCAAGGAGCGCCATCCAAACCAGGCGCCTCACTCGGAGAGCTCCACGTCGATCACGGTCGTCTCCCCCTCGATGAGCTCCACCTCGTCCCCAAGCCCCATGTAAAACGCGACGCGATCCTCCGGACCCATGCAGTCGTCCCGCGGCGAGTCCGCTCGCTGAAAACACACGATCGCGAAGTAGTCCCCAGGATCCGCCGGCACTTCGATCATCGTCGGAAACGACACGCCCATCCGCTGGCTCGTGAAGTCCGGCGTGCGCATCGACGGAAAATCGTCGAAGAGCGTCACCGCGAGAATATCCTCGGGCCCTGGTGGCGGAACGAGATCGGGCGCGGTCACTCGCACCCGCAACGTAGAGCTCGGCGCACATGCCACGGGATCGGGAGCCACGCTCTCCTCAAGGCTCACCGTTCCCGCGTCAAGGTCCACGGTCACCTCGTGCACAAAGTCGCCCGCAAACGTGATCGCGTCGCTCATCGCAAGAAGATCACCATCGCCGCAGAGCCCGTCCGGCGCGTCGCTCCCGCGATCGAGGCAGGCGTAGACGACGTAGTCGCCCGGCTCTTGCTCGTTGAACCCCGCGAGGAAAGGGAATGCGAGGTCACTTCGCACCGACCGCGTCTCATCCTCCGCCGGAGGGAACGAAGGCGCGAGCGCGAGCACAATTCGATCTCCGGCTGCGGGCGCCTCACTGCTTTCTAGCCGAAGACTCACCGCCATCCGCCCTGCGTTGGGGCAGGGGTCGAGCGTGACGTCTACGTCGTCGCGAAAGCACGGATCCGCGAAGGTGCCGTCGCGAACGATCATGTCCACGGCGTCACGGTCCACGTCCTCGGTGATCTCGAGAGAGCGCCCCTCGGGCATCGAGGTCAAAATGCAGCCGTTCGGAAAGGCACCGATGGGCGCGGTTACGGGATCGAAGTCGTCGAGGTCCACCAGCTGCGCGACGAGGAAATATCGCCCGGCCGGCAGGAACCGAAGCTCGTAGGCGGTGGGCGTGAGATCCGCCGTTCGAATCACCGTCAGCGCGTGAGGAACGACATCCGGATCGAGCGCGGTGGTGGCGATCACAAACCAAGCGGGATCTTCGAAGTCCTGCGCAGCCGTGCCCTCGTAGGTCAGCGTTCCCCGAATGGACTGACCGACGGCGTCCTCGCCGAGATCGTGGTCGCACCCCAGCCCAGCCAACACGCACAAGGCAAGCAGTCCGCGGGTCATGGCGCGGATTCTACCGGCCTTGCGCGCGAAACGACATTTTGCCGACGACGACCCGTATACTTCGGAAATGGTTTGGCAGAGCGCGCTGGGCGGCGTGGCCGGCGGCATCGACCGCCTCTTTCACGCTGCGGTTCTCAATCGATCACGACCCTCGTCCGCCGAGAGCTTGAGCCCCGTCGCGCGAATCCGGCTCCTCGAAGAACTCCTCGCGCGCCTCGCGCAAGATCCCTGGACCGACGACGAGCTCTTTCCGGCGCCTGCGGTTCCCGAGATCACCCAAACGGAGGTCCGAAGCACGAGCATCCCGGCGGAGAACTCGACAGTCTCCATCCACGACCTCAGCTACGTCTCCCCCCATCGGGTGATTTACGACCAGGTGCGCGAGCGATGGGCCCGGTACCCACAGAACCAGCGAGTTCACGCTCGATTCGTGCATCAGGGCGATCGTCGACCCACGCTGATCTTCCTTCATGGCTACCTCGGCGGCCCCTACCCCGTCGAAGAACGGGTCTGGCCCCTTCGCTGGCTTCAGCAGAAGGGCGTCAACGCGGTGCTCTTCACGCTCCCCTTTCACGGCGCTCGCCGGCGCAGCAAAGGAGCGCCGCCCTTTCCAGCCGCCGATCCCACCTTCACCATCGAAGGCTTTCGCCAGGCGATCCTCGATCTCCACGCGCTGATCCGATGGCTTCGCGACCGAGGCGCACCCAAGATCGGTCTCGTCGGAATGAGCCTCGGCGGCTACACGACGGCGCTCGCGGCGACGACCCTCGACCTCGACGTAGCCGTACCCTTCATTCCTCTCGCTTCCATCGCCGATTTCGCCCGCGACGGAGGACGTCTCATCGGAACGCCAACGCAGCGCCGGGAGCAACACGAGTTCTTGGAGCGGGTCTACGCCTCGGTAAGCCCTCTCACGCGCGCGCCACGAGTCCCGGTGGAGGGCAGGCTCGTGATCGGCGGCAAACACGATCACATCACCCCGATCGCCCACGCGGAACGTCTCGCGAATCATTTCGAAACGCCGCTCGTCACCTTCGAGGGTGGTCACCTCCTGCAGCTCGACCGAAGTCGCGGGTTTCGAGCGCTCGGCCGCATGTTAGGGAGTCTCGGATGGTTCGCGTAGCCCTCGCGTGTTGTGTACTCGGGTGCGCGGGGGGTCCACGCGCCGCTGTCGACTCCGCCGTCGAAGAGCGAGACGTCGGAAAAGCGCTCGACGCCTACGACTCCTTTCGCGACGCCGATGGCTCCGACATCGATCTACTCGCCGACGTCGCCGCGCTCGTGCTTGAGCTCGAAGCCCGAGGCGAGGACCCGCAGCATCGAAACGCCGCGCTCTCGCAGCTTCGCATCGCCGGCAACGCTGGACTCCCCACGCTGCACCGCATCGCCACTTCCGACGGCGTTTCCCTTGTTCGTGCGCTCGCCCTTCAAGCACTTGCGCGTCGCGGCGACCGGCAATCCAAAGCGTTTCTTTACGCCATGCTCGACGAAGACGACCCGGCCATCGTCGCCGCGGCGGTCACCGCGATCGAGCCCGACGAAGAAACCGATCGTCTTCTGCGCTACCTCGGCGATACGCACCCCGAAGTCCGCAAGTCCGCCGCGCTAAAACTCTCCTCCGTTCCCGACGACGCGCACGTCATGCAGGCGCTCGCGCAGGTCTCGCGGGTCGACCCGGAAGCGTCCGTTCGAAACGCGGCCGTCCGGGCGCTCGGAAGCTTCGGCGCCGCTGCTGTTCCCGCGCTCCGAGAGCGACTCGGGGACGCCGACGCGCAGGTTCGCCTCGCCGTGGTCCGTTCGCTCGTGCGCGCCGATCGCGCGACGGCAGTCGTGCTGGTCGCACCACTCCTTGCAACGCCGCCGAGTCGCGCAGGTATCGAAGCGGCTCGAGTCATCGCCCTCACCGGCGAGTCGGCGGAAGAAAACGAGGCCCGCGCCGGCCTGGAAGACGCCCGCCGCTATCTCCTCGGAGCGCTTCGAAACGCAGAGCCAACGCTTCGTTCCCAGGCCGCCGTTGCGTTGGTCTCCCTCCAGCGCGACGAGGCCACCGACATGGCGCTTCTCGAAGCGCTTGGCCACGAGGAAGACCACGGGGTTCGTCTCGGGATCGCTCGCGCACTTCGAAATCGTTCGACCGGATCCGACGAAGCCGAGGTCGCGCTCGCGGAGCTGATGACTGGCGCCGGCATGCCCGCGGTTCAGGCGGCGGTCCTGCTGGCGCCGAGTGGCCGCGAAGACGCACTCCAGCGACTCGAGGGTGCCCTCGCAAGCGATGAGTCGCTTCTGCGCCGGGTGGCCGCGCGCGCCCTCGCCAAAGACGCGGGCCGCCCTGAAGCCGTACGAACGCACCTTCGTGATGAGGATCGGCTCGTTCGCATTCATGCGGCGGGAGGTATCCTCGCGGCGTCGAACGAGTAGTTGTGCTTCCCAGTCGCTCCCTCGATTCCATCGTCAAAACGCAGCGGCTGCTGCTCGCGTTTGATCAGTACGCCGACACCCGAAGCTGGGTCGACGCGCTCACCAAGTCGCTCGCTCCCTTGGTAAAGACGGAACGCATTTACTTCATCGCTCCCGAAGCGGAGCCCGACGAGTCCATTCGCGTGTATGCGCCGAGCATGGGAGACACGTTCGCGGCTGGCATCGAGGCGGACTTCGTCGGGTTCGCCCCGACCGGTCACAGCATCTTTTCCGAGGACTACTCGACCCTTCTTCATCAGCTAACGTACGCCGCCGGTCCCACTGCCATCCACGATGCGCCTCTCTTCGATGAGCGCTCTCGCCGTGAGCTACGTCTGCAGGCAGAGGTCTTTGATCAGGTCGCCATCCTC
>JBCDAA010000609.1:0-4112 GCA_039186435.1 Myxococcota bacterium
CCGAGGAAGAGCGGCACCGGCATCACCAGGTACGCCACCCAGCTCGTCCGAAAGGCGCGCGCAGCTGCGACGTCTCGATCTCGTCCAACCCGCCGCGCCGCTTGACCGATCCCGAGCAGGGTGAGGGCGATGAACCAACACCCGACCATTGCCGCTCCATCGAAGAGTCCGCGACGCCCTAGGGAGCCGAATAGCCCTGCCAGAACGCTCTCATCGAGTTCACCGTGGGGTCCGATGGGAACGAAAAGCGCGCCGAGAAAAAGGACCCAGCCGGCGAGCGCCGCGATCGAAAGCCCGCGAACGCGCGGTCGCTGGTGCATCGCGACATCCGCGGCGACCGTCACGATGGTCGCACTCAAGAGGACGTAGGTGCCGACCACCCCGACGCGACGAAACTCGCGAAGCGGCCCGATCGACCGGGTCCCGAGCAAATGAAATCCAACGAGAACGACGAGGAGGCCGCCAACCCCCATTGCAAATCGGCGGGTAGGGAGCGAAAGCCGCGGCGCAAAGCCGGCGACCAGGAAAAAAACGCCAAAGAGAGGAAGCGCGACGAGGTGCGGCGAACCGGTAAGCTCCGCCGCCTCCCACACGGACTTCCACTCGGGATCCCAACTCTGACCCGTTCCCCACGGAAGGAAGAGGGCCGAGGTCAGCACGAGTCCGACAAGGCGAGCCGCACGCCGAAGGGATTTTTCGGGCGACCCCTTCGGGCGCATGTCGCCGAGTTCGGCGCTCTCGCTCATCGACGGCGTCGCGACCACACCAGCAGCAGCAGCGCCCACAGGGCACCCGCCTGAGGAGCGCTCGCGCTACAGCCTGCGCATCCACCACCGGTCGGCTCTTCTTCACGCGGCGGCGGGGCGGGTACTGGATGAACGTCCGCCACGACCGCCGCGACCGCCTGGAGACCGATCTCCGGAACGTCCTGCTTCACGGCGCGGGGCAGCTCGAGCGAACCGCGCGGTGCGTACGCGAGGTCCGTCGCCGGTCGAGTTCCGGGCGCGTCACCGGAAGGCGGGCCGCCCCAGCGACCGCGAATCGGGTTGTCGCATTCGATGGGACCCGTCCACTCGTGGCGGATGGCGTAGCGGCCCTGAAAGTTGTTGATGCTCGCGGACGAGGAGCCGGTTTCGAGCCCGTTTTCGCCGCGAACCTCCCGGCCGCCCACAATCGGCGGCGCCGCGCGAAAGACGAGGTCCTCGTTCAAGGCGTCGCGGTCGTAGCGGGTGTGAAGACGGGTGAGCACAAACGAGTTCATCTGGCTCATGCGCTCGTAGTGGTCGGCGTTTTCGAGACTCGGAAGCGCGTCGGCGCCGAGCGTCATCAAGTCCGTCTGCGACAGAACGGGGCCGGGGCAAGGATCGCAGTTCGTCGCCTGCCACGCGTACTCCGTCACGATCGCGCGCGGGTTTCGCGCCATCGTTTCGTCGAAGAGCGCCGCGTAAAACTCACCGAAGCGGTTTCGCACATCGTTCGTGACATCGATGTTGGTCGGAATCGTGACGTTGCCGTAGTTCGCGAGCTCGTAGCGCTGATTGAGCGCGAGGACGTGCACGATGAGGTCCTGCGTTCCGGACGAGTTCAGGAGACCAAGCCGAACCGGCAAGCTGAACTGCTCGGAGTCGTAGTGAAAGCGCAGTGGTGAAAGCTCCGCCCGGCCGTCGTTGAAACGCACCTTCGACACGTCGACCTTCGCGACAAAGAACTTCATGCCAGCTTCAACGTAGGGCCGGAGCACAGGCTCCGCGCCGTCGGGGATCGAGTACTCGTTCTGGCGCAGCCAGGTGTCGAGGCCGGCTGCTTCCTGAGCGCTCAGGATCACGACTTCGTACTCGCCGACCGCGAACTGCGCCTCGATGGTCACGCCGAGATCCGCGCCACCTTCCGAAGGGGCCTCCTCGGCCATCGCGGCGGAAGCCATCGGGAGCGCCATCCGCTCCACCGGAGGCGGCACGTAGCAGGGGTCTTGTTCCCAGTACTCGACCAGGCGAGGTGCAGCGAGACGGTCCACGCGAGTGAAGACCTCTTGCTCGAGAACTTTCACGTTCTCTTCCTGGAGGATCACCGGAACCGGCACGACCATCGCGAAGGCTTCGGGTGGGCCTTCGTAGTTGTTCTGCATCGAGAGCACGGTGCGGGAGCCGTCGCGCATCATCACCACCATGGTGGCTTTGTTGACGAGCTCGGCGTCGGCCCCCGCGATGTAGAAACCGCAGAAGGCAGAGGCCGGCGATGCCGTGAGTGCGGAAGCGGCCGCCGCCAGGACACACGAAACCATCCAAAGACGCATAGAGATTCCCCTCTCGCAGCCGAGACTACCTCGTCTGCGCGGCTGTGGAACCCCTCCGGTCGCGCAATCCTTGGGTGGCTCAGCCTTGAACCGCCCGCTCGAACTAGAGCGCGGAAAGCACCGCGTCGTAGTTCGGCTCCTCCACGATTTCCGGCACCAGCTGCGAGTGCGTCACTTTGCCCTCGCCGTCGATGACGATCACGGCGCGCGCCGTCAGACCCTTCAGCGGCCCGTCGGTCATCTCCAGGCCGTAGTCCTTTGCAAAACTCGACCGAAAACTCGAGAGCGGAACCACATGCTCCAAGCCTTCCGCCTCACAGAAGCGCTTCTGCGCGAAGGGAAGATCCCCGCTCACCATCAGCACCGTCGCCGACGCGTCTCCGGCCTTCGTGTTGAACGCCCGCGCGGTCGCCATGCAGACGCCCGTGTCGTAGCTCGGGTTGATCGTTAGGATCACCGTCTTGCCCGCAAAGTCTGCCAGCGTTTTCTCGCCGAGTCCTTTGTCGACCAGGGTGAACGCCGGCGCCGCGGATCCCACCGCCGGAAGGTCGCCATTGGTGTGAATCGGATTGCCCTTAAAGGTGAGGTCAGCCATGGCGCGGTGATACCACTATCGGAGTTCGATGACGACCGACGTTCCCGCCGTCCTGGAAGCCTGGGGGTGCCCCGACGCCACGATCACACCGATCCACGTGGGCCTCATCAACCTCACCTTTCAAATCGACGCGCCGGGCGGCCGCTTTGTGCTCCAGCGACTTCATCCGGTGTTTCGCGGTGAGGTCAATCAAGACATCTTCGCGATCACCCAGCACCTCGTTCGCAAAGGCATTCCGACACCGACGGTGGTACCCACACGCAGCGGGCAGCTTTGGCACGACGCGAGTGACGGCAGCTGGCGTATGCTCACCTGGCTCCCGCAGGCGCTCGTCCTTGCCCCCACCACAGCGCAGTTCAAATCCGCCGGCGCCCTCGTCGGCCGCTTTCACGAAGCCCTCCTCGATCTTGAGCATTCCTTCGTATTTTCAAGGCCTGGCGCCCACGACACCGCCGCTCATCTCGCGCGCCTCGAGGCGGCCCTCGACACGCATCGAGACCACCGGGACCGCGACCAAATCGCGCCGATCGCGGAAGGAATTCTTGCGCACGCCCTCCCCGCAATTCCCGCGCTCCCCGCGCGCATCATTCACGGCGACCTCAAAATCTCGAATGTCCTCTTCGACGGCGACCGCGCTCACGCGCTGATCGATCTCGACACCCTCCAGCACGGAACCATCGCAATCGAAATCGGCGACGCGCTTCGCTCGTGGTGCAACCGCGCGGGCGAAGACGTTCGTGCGGCTGCGGTGGATGAGACCGTCTTCGCCGCTGCGACGGGAGGCTACGTTCGCGCCGCACGCGACTGGCTCACCGAAGGCGAGATCCATTCGATCGTTCCCGGTTTCGAAACCATCGCCCTCGAACTCGCGAGCCGTTTTTGCCTCGATGCCTTCGAGGAACGCTACTTCCGCTGGGACCCCGAACGCTTTGCGAGCGCCGCTGAGCACAACCGTGTGCGCGCGGAGGGCCAGCTCACCTACGCACGCGACATCGCAAAGCGCAGGCGCACGCTCGAGGGACATCTCCGCTCGCTGACCTCAACCTGACCCGCCGAGATCATGTGCGATACATGATGCTTTCCACGTCGACGCGGGATCCCGCGACGCGTATGCTCCGGCCCGTGTTGGATGGTGTAGACCAGATCAAATGGGCGAAGGAGAAAGACGCCCTTGGCCGCCCGGAGGAGATTCCGGCGCTTCTCGGTGCGATCGCGGAAGGCGAG
>JBCDAA010000610.1:0-4104 GCA_039186435.1 Myxococcota bacterium
ACGCATCCCTTTCGAACCCTGGAGCTCGGCGTCGGAACGACCGGCGCGCATCCAGCCACGCGGATGATCTACACCGGCGCTGGCATGCCGCGGCATCCTCTGTCGCATCCCGGGCGCGCGTACGACCAGGTGTTCATGGGCTTTGAGGATCCCGAGCCCGACGTGTCCGCCCTTCGGCGTCGCAGCGTGATCGATACGGTGGTTGAAGACCTGACGTCCCTTCGTGGTCGGCTCGGGGCCGCAGATCGCGCGCGTCTTGAAGCGCACGAGGCGAGTCTCCGCGAGATCGAGCTTTCCCTCGGCACGACCGACCCGGGGACCTGCACCCTTCACGCGCCCCCGATGGGCTCGAGTCTCGCGGTGACGATCGATCAGCAGTCGCAGCTTCTCGCGACCGCGATCGCTTGTGAGAGAACGAGCATCGCGAGCATGCAGGTGCGCATCGCGGACAACGACGCGTCGCTCTACCCGTGGGTGGGCATCGACACCGGCGGTCATCACCTGACCTCTCACGACCAGTCGACGACCGCGCAGGGCAACCTTGCGGACCTCTACCGCTGGTACGCCGAGCGCTTTGCGCATCTCCTCGACATGCTCGACGCGATTCCCGACGGTGACGGATTTAGCGTGCTCGACAATAGCTTCGTCGTGTGGGGAAGCGAGATTGGCGTTGGCTGGAACCACGACGTCTCGAATGTCCCCTTTGTGGTCGCCGGCGGCGCCGCGGGCCGAATGGTTGGCGGACGCCATCTCGATTTGCGCGGCATGAATCTGCAGCACAACCGGGTGCTGGTGGACTGCTTTCGCGCGATGGGCGTCGGCGACGTTTCAACCTGGGGAAGCACCGACAACGGAAGCGGCGGCGTACCGGGACTCCTGACCTAGCAATCTCGCGTCAGCGGTCTTCGAGGTAGCGGGCGAAGCCCTCGAGGAGCGCCTTGTAGAAGAGGTTCGCGACCACTTCGTAACCCGAGGGCGTCATGTGGCGCATGTCGCTCGACGCGAGTCGCGGGCGACTCTGAAGCCATCGCCGAACCGCCCCGTCGCCGCCCATGGCCTGCCAGGTGTCGAAGAACGCGCACCCTTCGGCGGCGGCTGCCGCACGCTGGGCTTCCACGATGGTCGGAATCGTGCTCATCGTCTGCACGCGCCCGCGCTGATCCTGTTCGCCCTGATCGAGAGGGGCGAACACCAAGCAACCGAGCTCCTCGCGACCGGCGCGCATGCGTTGAATGACCTCGCGGTACTCCGCTTCGTAACGGTCGCGCTGAATGTTGTCGTTGGCGTCGTTGCCGCCGAAGCCGAGGATCACGAGGTTGCTTCCGCGGGACTCGAGCTGGGTGCGAATGTGGTCCGCGTCGTAGTTGAGGAGCCGCGACGCCCGCGCGCCCACCAACCCGAGGCTGTCATAAACGACCCCGGGCCCTTCGCGCTCGAGCACGACGCCGTAGATTCGCGGCTGGCCGTGACCTCCAAAGCGAACCTCGAGGCGATGAGGTCCGTCGGGCACGTCGATGCGATGGATTTCATCCGAGGGGGTGGGATCACGGGTCTCGATCGTCGTGCGCTCGTCCTGGTCAACGCGGTAGTGGATGTGTCCGCCGCGAGGATGTCGCTGGTAGTAGATTTCGAAGCGCGAGACGGCGCCGCCAACAGGACCGCGATCGTCCGTGCCAAAGCGCGCCCAGGCGCCGGGGCGTCCGCGAAACTGAATTCCGCCAAAGCCGTAGTGGCCGTTCGAGGTGAGGTGATTGCGGGTGATCTCCCGGAGCATCCAGGAGTCGCTCGCCGAGTGCTGAATGTCGCGGTGCCGGTAGGGCAGATAGCCGCGCGCAACGAGAACGAAGCCGTGGCCCCCGTCGCCGAAACGCTGCTGGAGACGACGACGCAGGGTGTAGGTGATGTGATCGGTCGCGATGCTCGAGTCGCCGTAGTGCGCGATGCGCGTGAGCTCGGTGCCGCCTTCGGCCGTCTGCAGGAGCGACTCGTAAAAGGGACGCATGCCCTCGCCGCTCGCATCCTCGAGATGAATCTCGATGCCCTGGTACTCGCTCGGCAGAACCTCGATCCGCGGCCCTTCCGGAACAGGTTCGGCACTCAGGCTGCTCGCCACCGCGTCACCGAGGTTCGCGCTGAGCGCTTCCTGATCGACCTCGGCCGCTTCGCCGCTGTTGCCCGAACCGGCAAAGGCGTAGAGCTCTTCGGCCGGCGTTGCCAGACTGGAAAGCGGCCACGGATCGCCTGACTGCCAGGGCCGAAAGCGATGAAACGCGGGCACGATGTAGGTGAGGACGACGAGAAACGCGAGCGTGAATCCCACCACGCCGAGATGGCGCAGGGCGTCCGCAGTCGGCTCGTCGATCGATTTGTCGGAAGTGCTCATGGCTAAAACTGGAAGTAGATGTAGGGAACGGCTTCGGCGGCCGCGACCAGCGAAAGAAGGGCCGCTGCGAAGGCGATCATCAGCCCCTGGGCCGGTGCGGGGAGCCGAACGAAGAACGTTTCAAAGGAGTTGAAGAGCTTCCGCGGCGTGTAGTGCGCGAGGTAGGTGAAGCCGAGGACCAGCCACAGGCTGACCGAGATTTGAAGCGTGGAAACGGCGCTCGCCAGTTCGTCCGTGGAGCCGCTGCCGAGCACCCAGCGCCCGAGCGTCTGCGCGCCGGCGGAGATGCGTTCGCCGATCGCGGAGGCGTTCTCCATGCTCTCGGCGCGAAAGAGAATCCGCGAGAACACGACGAACTGCAGGCAGAGGAAGACCTTGAGGAGGTGCGCCGGAAGCGGGTCTTTGGTGCCGCGCTTTCGCTTTCGCAGGCGGAAGAGAAAGCGGTGCCCGACCATCGCGACGGTCTGCAGAAGCGCGTACCAGAAGAAGACCTCGAAGTTGCGCCACCAGCCGTGCCAGATGCCGACGAGGAACATCGTCAGACCGAGGTTGAAGTACGCGCGCACGGGACCGACGCGGGAGCCGCCAAGGGGAAAGTAGAGGTAGTCGCGAAGCCAGCGGCTGAGGGTCATGTGCCAGCGGCGCCAGAAGTCCGCGGGATTGCTGGCCTGATAGGGACGGTCGAAGTTCTCCGGGAGCTCGAGACCCATCAGCATCGCGGAGCCCCGGGCGACGTCGGTGTAGCCCGAGAAGTCGCAGTAGAGCTGCATGGTGAAGGCGTAGAGGGCGAGGATGACCTCGGCGGCGCTGAAGAGATGCGGGTCGTCGAAGACGCGGTCGACGAGGTTCAGCGCAAGAAAGTCCGCGATGGCGAGTTTCTTGATGAGGCCCGTGACGATGAGAAAGAGGCCTTTGCTGACGCGGCCTTCGAGGAGTCGCGGCTTGGCTTCAAGCTGTGGAAGAAGCTCCGTCGCGCGAACGATCGGGCCCGCAACAAGCTGCGGGAAATAGGTGACGAAGGCGGCGAAGTGAAAGAAGGAACGCGTGGGCTCGAGGCGACCGCGGTAGATGTCGATCGTGTAGCTGAGCGTTTGAAAGGTGTAGAAGGAGATGCCGACCGGGAGCGCCGCCTCCAGGACGGGGAGGGCGCCGTCGACGCCCCAGCTCTCGAGACCTTCGTTCAGCTCGAAGGCGAAGAAGTTGTAGTACTTGAAGGTGAAGAGGAGGCCGAGGTTGCCGACGAGGCTGAGCCCAAGCCAGAGTTTCTTGGCGGTCGGGGTCTCGGCGTGGTGAATGCGGCCGCCGGCGACGAAGTCGAGGACTGTCGAGCCGAGGATCAGGACGATGTACTCGGGACGCCACGCCATGTAGAAGGCGCAGCTCGCGAGGAGGAGTACGACCACCCGCGCGAGGTGAAAGCGCGCGAGTCCCCAGAAGGCGCCCACCGCGAGCACCAAAAAGAGGATGTAGTCGAGGGAGTGGAAGAGCATCCGGCGCGGCGTTCATACCCTCCGGCGTGGGCGCTCACCACCCGAGGGCCTCGGCGCGAGTGGGACCCTCGTTGAAATGACGAAAGTGACGGTGAATTCAAGGGGTCATGGCAACGCCGGGTAAAAGGGCATGGCATGACGAAAACGCGAACGAGACGAGAGTGGACAGGACATGAGCGAGCGGAGCTGTGGGAGAGATGGCGGCGGGGCGAATCGCTAAGTGCGATAGCG
>JBCDAA010000611.1:0-4103 GCA_039186435.1 Myxococcota bacterium
CCGCTGCTTCGCAGCGTTGACGGTTCGCCGATCTAAGCCGGGGCTGGGGCCGGGGCTGGGGCCGGGACCGGAGCCGGAGCTCCGCCGGAGCTGGACCGAGTCGAATCTCGACGTGCGCGTCTTCACCGCATGGCCGAACGCAGAACCAACGAGAGCCGCTGGTCCACCCGTGTACCTGGTTGATGCCTTATTCCATCCCGCGTTTCGGGCGAATTCCGCCGACGATCGACCTGGGGATCGACGGACGCCATTTTTGAGCCATGCTCCGGCCGTGTCTGCTCTCGTGCTCCCCCTCCAGCTCGCAGAGACGTTCCGTGTCTGCGCGCCCACCGTCGTCGAACAGGTACTTGGCCGCTTGACTCGCGAGGCGTGCGACCGTCGCCTCAACGAATGGGCGGAGAACGCGGTTCGCCTCGCTGAAATCAACCTCCACATTCGCGGCGAGGAGCACGTGCGCGAGGCGCCATCCGCGCTGGTGATGAGCAACCACCAGTCGGCCTACGACATCTTCACGCTGATGCATGCGTACCCGCACTCGCTCCGGATGATCGCAAAGAAGCAAATGTTTGCGCTCCCGATCATGGGCGGCGGGATGAAGGCTGCGGGGTTCATCTCCCTCGACCGAAGCGACCACCAAAAGGCGATGGACGCGCTCGAAGAAGCCAAGCGAGTGATGACCTCCGGAATTCACGTTTGGATCGCGCCCGAGGGCACGCGGAGCGACGACGGAGCGCTTCTGCCCTTTCGCAAGGGCGGCTTCATGATGGCGATCCAAAGCGGGGCTCCGATCCTTCCGGTGACGATCAACGGAACGCGCGACGTCCTCCCGGCGAAGGACTTCCGCGTTCGCAAGGGTCGCCAGGTGACCATCACCTATCACCCCCCGATCGATCCGAGCGACTACGGACTCGAGCGACGCAACGAACTCATCCAAACGGTGCGGAACCAAATCGAGTCGGCCCTGGCTCGGTAGCTTCGAAGACCGCATCACTCGAGCGGGCAACTCACATTCATCAAGCCATCCCGAGGGCGCGAATCCACCGGGGCACGAGAACTCAGCCCACTCGCGCAATAGCGCTCTCCCCACGACGAGACCGTCACAGCATCGACGAAGGATCCACATCCACGCTCGCGCGCGCTGGGGAAACCCCTTTGTCGATCTGTGCCGCAACCGCTCGGGCGACCTGACGCAGTACGACCCGCGGTCCGCGCACCAAGAAACGAAATCGGTAGCGACCTCGCAGACGCGCGATGGGCGCCGGCGCCGGGCCTTGAACGAGCAGCACACCTTCGTGCACAGCTGGATGCGCCCGTGCGATGTGCGCCAGGGACTCCGCGGTGTCCTTCGCACGCGTTTCGTCCCCCGCGTCCACCCGCACCGCGATCATGCGACCAAAGGGCGGATACGCGAGCTCCTCCCGCTCGGCTTTTTCGACTGCGTAAAAAGCCTCGTAATCGTGCGTCGCCGCGGCCGCGATCGCCGAATGCTGCGGCTGAAACGTCTGAAAGAGCACTCGGCCCTTTCGATCGCCGCGTCCGGCACGACCGGCCACCTGCGCCAAGAGCTGAAACGTTCGCTCGCCCGCGCGAAAGTCCGGAAACGCGAGGGACTGATCCGCGAGGAGAACGCCCACGAGGGTCACACCCGGAAGGTCGTGGCCTTTCGTGACCATCTGGGTTCCGACAAGGAGGTCCACTTCCCTGCGGCGCAGCCGATCGAGGATCTGCTCGGCTCCCTTGCCGCTCGCGGTATCGCGATCCAGTCGCGCGACGACCGCCGGCGCAAAGGTCTCCGCAAGCACGGCCTCAAGCTGCTCGGTGCCGAGTCCTAGGGCGTCCAGATTTGTCGAGTCGCAGGTCGGACAGCGCTCCGGAAAACCGCGACGAAAATCGCAGTAGTGACAGCGAAGCTCTGCGGCCGACCGGTGCTCCGTGAGCGCAACGGAACACGCCGGACACTCCACGATCGCGCCACAGTCCCCGCAGCGAACGCTCGGTGAGTAGCCCCGTCGATTGAGAAAGAGAATCGCCTGATCGCCTGCGTCGAGGCAGTCTCGAATCGCGCGCTTCAGCGGTCCGGTGAGAAGCGGGTGATCGGTGCCCGCAGCGCGCTGACGTCGAAGATCGATCACTTCCACCTTCGGGAGCTCGTGCGACGTCGCCCGTTCCGGAAGGCTCAACAGGTGGAGCTGGCCGCCCTCCGCGCGGCGAAAGGACTCCACCGAAGGAGTCGCGCTGCCAAGGATGCAGAGCGCGCCCGCTCGGTGGGCTCGCAGGAGCGCCATATCCCGCGCGTGATAGCGAAACCCTTCCTCCTGCTTGAACGACGGGTCGTGTTCTTCATCCACCACGATGACGCCAAGGTCCGGGACCGGCGCGAAGAGCGCACTTCGCGCCCCGACCGCCAGTCGAAGCTGCCCGTTTCGAAGCGCCCGCCAGTGGTCCTCGCGCTCGCGCTCCGTCAATCCGCTGTGAAGCACCGCGATCGCGTCCCCGAAGCGCGCACGAAAGCGAGCGACGAGCTGCGGCGTCAACGCAATCTCGGGCACAAGCAGAAGCGCGCCGCGACCTCGCTTCGCCGCGGCTTCAATCACGCGGAGGTACACCTCGGTCTTCCCCGACCCTGTCACTCCGTGAAGAAGAAAGGCACCACCATCGTCGAGGGAGGTCACCATTCGGTCGACGGCAAGACCCTGCGCAGGTCGCAGCTCGGGCGGTGTGTCGCGCTCGATGGGTTCCCGAAAGAAAGGATCGACGAAGACATCTCGCTCGTCGGTGGTGACGAACCCGCGTTCCTCAAGGCGACGAACTACGCCGCGGGCACTACTTCCGACCTCCGCGCGCAGCGCCGCGAGGGCGATCTCTTCGGCCTGCCGGACGAGCTCGAGGACCTTCGTTTGTTTGGACCCGAGGCGAGCCTCCGGCGCCTCCGGAACCGCGCGCACAAAGAGCTCCCGGCGCGTCGCGATGCGGCGTCCGGGAAGCGCCTCGCCTTCGGCGAGAAATCCTTCTTCCCGAAGGCGTTTGAACGCGCCGGTGGGAAGCGCCGGAGCGGCCGCACGAAGAACTTCCCCGATAGGATGCAGGTAGTAGCGCGCTGCTTCTTCGAGAAAGGCGAGGAGTTCCGCCGGAAAGACCGGTTCCGCTTCCAAACGCCCGGCGACACGAAACACACGTTTGACGCCTTCGGGCGGCTCCTCTCGGCGACCGATGACCACTCCCGCGAGCTTTCGCCCATGAAAGGGAACCGCGACGCGGCAGCCGAGGGGAAGCGCCGAGTCGCCTTCAGGAACGCGATACGTGAAGGTTCGCCGAAGCGGAACCGGCAGCGCGACATCGACGAATTCCTGCGGGACAGGTTCGCTCATCCGACGCGTTGACGTATCGCTGCGGCGAGGACGCCCGGACGACCCGCAAGCCACCGCGCCGCTTCCGCGCGCTCGCCTAAGAGGAGGAGCGCCCGCGCGTAGTAGACCGCCGCGTCGTGATCTTGAGGGTCGCGTCGCAACTGATCCGCGGCGGCGTCGCGCGCGGTCGTCCCATCCGCTTGCGCCAAGGCAACGCGGGCGAGCGTGAGCGCAGTCCAGCGGTCGGGCGAAAGCGCCATGCAGCCTGCGAGCAGCTCCTGAGCCACCTGCCAGCGCTGCGCAACGACAGCCTGATGCGCAAGCCAGCGAACGGCTGCGAGCGCGTCTTCGGGAATCACCCTGCCACCTGGGAACGCCGCGCGCTCTCAACGGCTTGCTGAAGCGTTCGAATCAGACGTACGCGCTGGAGCATGGTCTGAACCCGAGGATCGGTCGTCGTCGCCCGCGTCGCTGCGACGTCGAGAGAAGCGAGAGCATGGCTTGAGGGTCGCGGCGGTGGCGCCATCGGAGGCGCCGCAGTGCCGAGCGTCTCCGGCTGCGCCGCGCGAAGGACGAGTTCTCCAGGGAGCGCAGCAGCGGCTACCGGTTCACTCGCACGCAGCTCCTCGGAGCGCGGTAAGAGCCGCAGACTTTCGATACCCGAAAAACCGGGAAGCTTGCGATCAACCTTCATCGCTCCACCACTTTCATCGCCTCTCCACTTTCATCGCCTCTCCACTTTCATCGCCTCTCCAC
>JBCDAA010000612.1:0-4089 GCA_039186435.1 Myxococcota bacterium
CCCGCCGGTAGTCGAAGTCCTTGCCCGTCTCCGGGTCCTTCCCACAAAGGAACGCACGCCGAACACATCGCGACATCAGGTGGTAGTACGGCGTCGAGTCGACGTTCAGACGGTCTGAGCGGAGTTGCGGCATGGGAGGAGTCTAGGGTCCCGCAGAGGGGATGTCAATAAAATCAGGTTGGCTTACATCGGCATCGGAATCCAGAGGCGCCATTCGCCTTCGTCGATGCAGAGGAGAACTGCGAGCATATACAAGTAATTCGACAGCCTATTTATCTGCCACGATAGCGAGGAAGACGAGCTGCAGACGGGCGTACCATCGGAGATGAGTGCGTTCGACGAGAGCCTTCATTCGATGGCTGCCCCTGGGGAAGTGGCGAAGATGCTACGCAGCAGCGGCACTCGAGGGATCCTCGCTCCACGAACGCGGCGATGGACTTCCTTCGTCATCGAACCCGGCCGGCCCAGCAAACGCCTAGTCGATAGCAGTTCAGGGTGGCTCGCCCACTACACGTACGCGGGCGACCACGGCTGGGCGTTGGTGCTCTATCATTCGCGGAAGGTAGTCCTCCGCTACGACCGAAGCTGGGATCCGCCGCCTGTTCGCGCGGGTCGGCTCCGCTGTACCGAATCGGTGCGGGACCTCCTTGAACGAATGGGCCTCAGCAACGCAGCACGAACGCGACTCGAGGGGATACTCACGGCCGGCCAACCCATGGCGCAACCCTACGACCGCGCCCACGAGGTCGGCTCCCTGCTGGGGTGGAGTCGATTCGAGGACTTCTCCTTTCGTCATGCAGTTCGGAAGTCGCACTGGTGCGAAGAGTGTCGCGTGGGGAGCCTTTCGAGCGATGAGTGCGCCGTTTGCGCCACCTCGGAGGCGTCTTCGTCCACAGAGGAGGACGCCAAACCCCTTCGGGCGGGGAAGGCGTTTGAGGTTGCCCGCGCCTTGCTCGAGGCGGTGCACCGGGCGGGGGCATTCGTGCTTCGGGACGGCCGCGATGCCGTCCCCGAGGCGATGGTGGAGAACTTTCTTCGCCGTCTCGGAGATGGGGAGCGCCGTGAAATGTCCGGCGCGGATCTCGCCGAATGGTTGATTGACCAAGAAGCGGTCGAGGACGTCTATGCGGATGACGCCACGCTTGCCGGAGTCTTCGCGAGCACAAACCGCGACGCACACGAGCCCATTTGACTTCCGCGGCTCATGCACAGATCGGAAGCGCGCTCGACGCGGCAGTGAACGTGGGCTGGTGACCTCGTGGTCTGACCAACCATCGAACCGACTTGCAGGTTCGGAAGGTCAACTGATCGTCGACGGCTATCGACTCACGACTTGAAGACCAAGGTAGACGTCGAAGGCGCCGGCGACGCCGCACACGACCCAGATTGCGAAGACGACGTCGAACCCGATTCGGCCGCTCGCGAGTTGACACCCGCCGTACGCGAGAAGGGAGCAGCGACAAAAGGAGCACGACGTTGGCCGAACGGCGCACGCGCTCATCGGGCGGCTCGGCCTAAAAGAATCTAGAGAGCCGCGCGAAGCTCGAATGCGCCGCGAGGACCGGTCTCGTCGTCCGTCGCAGAAATCGTCCCTGCGGCGATGTCGATCCGAAAGGCCGGGTCGCCATCTCGCGCGCTGACCATGTCTTCGCCGCCACTCAGCTGCCCGCCCGACTCGGAGCACGGAAAACTGCTGGTCGTCTGCCCATAGAGAGTGTGGTTTCCGCATGCGAGAAAGCCCCCGCACTCTTCGCCGCGCTTCATCACCCATGCCTGACACCGATCGCCAACCGCCACGCCTTCCAGCCCCGTGACTTCCACGACGCGAGGTTCGAAACGCATCCCTTCGTCCGACGTGAGTTGAACGAGGTCGTCGCAACCGATGGCGCGTTCGGAACCTTCCCTGCAACCGCGGCGCACGGCGGCGCGTGCAAGCTCGAGGTTGTCGAAGAGTGCTCCGTGCACGAGCTGCGAACACGAGTGTCGGAAGTTCTCCTCCTGCTGGCAAAGGAAGGAAAGCGTGGCGAGCGCTTGCTCCCGCTCGATGGGACCACCGATCCCGCGAAGTTGATACTGCGCCCAGCGCGCACACATGATGTCACGAGTGGAGCCATTCGAGGTCCGGCACTGCCATTCCACCCGTGCGCGACCCTGAGTTGGGTAGGTGGAAGCGCAGCCTGAGTACGACTACCCGGTGCGCTTGCAACGATCGATGGTCAGCGACCCGTCGCGACTCGGCGAACCGGTGATCTCATCACTGAGGGTCGGCTCCTCAAGTTCCTCGGGCACCGCCCCTACGCCAGGCTGGGCGGAAAATGTGAAGTCCGATAGCCCCCGCACAGGCGCTTGCGGAACCGAAGGAATTGTCTCTGGCATCGCAGCAGATTCCGCGTCGTCGCCGCAGCCGGAGACAACGAAGAGAATGAACAAGACGGAGCGGAGTCGCATGGGCGCGAAGCATGCGCGTTTGGCGCGTGTGAATTCAAGCCTACGCGCAGAGACCTGCTTCGCTCGCTTCGCGAGTCCGCAACCTCGGATCGAAGTGAAATATGGACGTCAGGTAACGAAGGTCGCGACCAACCATCCAGGGAACCCGCAGCTCCGTTCAAACCCAGAAGAGAACGGCCAAGGAGCCTTCATATCTAGTTGAACGTAGATCTTCTCCGTGATTTCGTTGCATCCTCCCGCCATGGGGGGAAAGTGAGGGTGCTCGCCGCACTGGGGTTGATCTTTGTCGGCTGCACACGAAGCGTCGCGCCGCCACGGATCGTCGCCGAGCGCTACGTCGGGCCCATCGCGTCCCGTGACGTGGTCGAGGGCGGCCGGATCTACGTGACGCTCTGTACCGCCTGCCACAACGGGCGCGTGAACCCTGGCGGCTACCACTGGTCTCCCGGGCAGATGCGACAACAGATTCGGGAGGGCAATCGTCTGATGCCCCCCTTGTCGACGGAGATTCTCAGCGATGCCCAAGTCGAAGCGGTCCTCGCCTATCTTCGCGTGCTCCAGGCGATCGACGGAGAACTACCGCCGCTTGAATCCGACGACGTCGAGTTTGAGGATCGTGTAGACCCGGACAGCCTCGAGATCGGAAGCGCCCTCGACCCGCCAGTGAATCCAGGCTGGTAGAAAGGCCGTGACCTACCCATCGACTCACGACTGCGACCCGCCTTCATGTTCGAGAAGCCATGCCTTTCGATCGGTCCCGTACGCATACCCCGTTAGCGATCCATCCGATCCGACAACCCGATGACACGGCACCACGATGCTCACCGGATTGCGTCCATTCGCGTTGCCAACCGCGCGCGGCGAACTCCCCACCGACGTCGCCAGTGACGCATACGTCAGCGTGGCCCCCCAGGGAATCTTGCAAAGCCGATTCCAGACTCACTCCTGAAATGGAGTCCCCCTCGCATCGACACGGACGCTGTCGAAAGCCGACGCATCGCCTTCGAGGTAGTTCTCGAGAGCGCACCGAAGCGCGCGATCCTCACCGCCTTCGCTGTAATGGCCGAAGCGCTTCTTCAAGATGAGCTCGAGTTTCCGGCGCGCGTCGATCCATCCGAGGACACACACGCCCGCATCTGAACTCCAGGCGATGATTTCCCCGACAGGTGTTGGTGTCTTGGTCACGCGTAAGCGCACAACTTCCCCCAGTATTCGTGAGAGAGGCGTGACCAATCAGCCCCCGATCGTTGGACCAACGGACCCGCGAAGTCGCGGCCCCTCGAATCTACTCCGCCGAGAACGAGCACCACGCGATGACACCCCGTGGTGCGGACTGCCACGAAGAACCCGCCGTCGTGCGCCTCGTCGCGCGCGGCCATCGCGCGCTCGCATGTTCTGCGATCCAGCACTTCGGAACCCTAGCGCTCAATCGCGAGTTCGGAATGCGATTCAGAGGGGACGAGGTCCGAAAACGGCGAGTCGGCGTGACGATTCAAGAAGTTCACCTCAGCGATCCAACACACCACCTCTAGGCGCCGGCAGCCTCTAGCAGGTCGCTGCAAAAGTCCGTCGTTGGGCGTGCGGACGGACACAGGGGGGATCGACGGGGTGGCGAAGTCGTGATCTTCTTGGCCCATGCGC
>JBCDAA010000613.1:0-4057 GCA_039186435.1 Myxococcota bacterium
AGCTCGTGCGCGTCGCGCAGCCGAAGAGAGCGAAGCGAACGAAGGGCAACTGCCCTAGGAGGGAACCCCCGCCCCGCTCCCTCCCGGCCGCTCAAGATCCCCAACCGAACTCAGAACCAACAACCGAACTCAGAACCAACAACCGAACTCAGAACCAACAACCGAACTCAGAACCAACAACCAACAACCGAACTCAGAACCAACAACCAACAACCGAACTCAGAACCAACAACCGAACTCAGAACCAACAACCAAGAACCAAACCAAAACCAGAAACCATCAAGAAGCGAAACGCCTCCGAAACCGAACCGGCATCCCAAACGAAGGACTCAACGTGATGTTCCGCCGCACTGTCGTCACCGGAACCCCCCGAAGCGCAACCGGCTCCCAGCGAAGCAGCATCGTCGCCAGCACCACCCGCATCTCGTAGAGCGCGAACGACTCACCGATACACCGCCGAATCCCGCCCCCAAAAGGCAAGAACTCGTAGGGACTCACGCGCCGCCCGAGAAATCGATCCGGATCAAAGCGATGCGGATCCGGCCACACCTTCGGATTCGTGTGCGTCAGAAAGATATTGCAAGCCACCATCACCCCCGCTGGCAGCTCCGTCCCGCCGATCGTGACCGGGCTCTGCACAACCCGCCCGACCCCTGGGATCACCGGATGCACGCGCAGCGTTTCCTTCGCGAACGCGTCGAGGTACGGAAGCTGATTCAGACGCGCGGTATCGACAGCCCCCTCCGGAAACACCGCGGCGAGCTCCGCTTGAACTCGCCGAAGCACCTCCGGATGTTTCGTCAGCCGATGAGCGCACCAGGAAAGCGCCGTCGCCGTCGTTTCGTGACCCGCAACGAGCATCGTCATCAGCTCATCGCGAATCTCGTCGTCGGTCATCGGCGCGCCGTCTTCGTGCGCCGCCTCGGTCAGCAGCGAAAGCACGTCGTCACGACCCTGCCGACCTTCCTCTCGCCGCTCAGCGATCTGCCGATTGAGCAGCTCTCGCACCCGCGCCCGCTCACGGAGAAAGCGACCCCACGGGGACCATGGCCCAAGGTCCTTCTGCAGGCCCTCCACGATGAACATCGGATTGTCGAGGCGCCGCAGCATGCGCACCAAAAGCCGCGGTAACTCGCCCGCCCGCGCGCCTTCCTCAAGACCAAAAACCGTACGAAGAATGACGCCAAGGGTGATCGCCTGCGTCTCCCGCTGCATCGCCATCGGTCGCTCGGTCCACTCGCGCATCCGTGCGAGGGTGATGTCCCGCATCGCCGTGCCGTACGCCTTCATCCGCTCGCCGCGAAAGGGCGGAAGCAAAATCCGGCGCTGCTGCATGTGCCGATCGCCGTCGAGAACGAGAACTGAATGACGGCCGAGGAAAGGCCGCAGCACCCCGTTCGCCTCGCCCGCATGAAGCTCCTCCGGGGACCCGCGAAACACTTCTTTGATGGCTGCCGGGTCGTCGAACATCACGATCGGGTTCACGCCCGGGAGTCGAATGGTTAGCGGCGTTCCAAACTGCGCGCGACTTCGCGCCAGAAAGAAACGCGGCAGATAGAGAAAGGTCGCCAGCTGCGCGAGCGCGGGATACGTCGGTCCGCTTGGAAGCGCGCGATCCTGCGCGACCTGCGCATCGAGAGGTCGTCCGAGGGTTGCAGCTCGCCGCATCAAACGCAGGATAGCGCGATCAACGCGCCTTCTGCTCGCTCGCCCAAAGTTCGTCCGCCAGCGTCGCCAGCGCGCGCCGCAAACGATAGCGGTAGGTCCCGAACGGAAGCCCGAGTTCGATCGCCGCTGCGCGCTGCTTTACCGCAGGCTCGACGTAGGTCCGATGCAGGACGTCAGCCCAGTCTTTTTGCCGCGGGCGATCGGCCATCGCCGCAACGGCGTCTTGAAGGTACGACCGAATCGCGGACGCATCGCGCGGCTCCGGCACCGAATGCGCGCGGGTCAGGGCCGTGCGCTCCAGCGCCGCCGGCTCATGAAGCGACGCCATCGCGTCCTTTACCGCAGCTTCAAAACTCGCGCGATCGAGCGCCGCACTCGGCTCGAGCAAACGTTCCGCCATGCCCCTCAGCGACGCGCGCATCACCTCGCCCGGATGGGACCAGTCGTCGGTCGCAAGGGAGAGGTCGAGCAAGAAGGGCTGATAGGTGCGCCCAAAGACCTCGACGTTCGGTCCGCCGAAGGGCGCCACGAGCATTCGTTCGGCCTGCCCCGCCCACGCGGGCGGCACGACAAAAAACGAAAAGCGCGGGATCGTCTCGGCCGAGGCGACGACCAGCGGACCACTCAACATCACCGCACCGAGCGAAGGCGAGGGCGCCATGTGCGTTTCGAGCGAGTAGAACCAGCGAAAACAGTGAACGCCATCGCGGTCTGCGCCAGGGATCCGCGCGCTCATCGACGCGCACGCATCCATGAGCGGATCGCCCTTCCGTCCCACTCCGACATTGCCGACCGGAAGATGACCGATGAAGCCGACGACCGCGCCCGCGAGGTCGCACACCACGAAGAAGCCTTCGGGATGGTCCGCTCGCCAGCGACGAAACTCGTCGACCGACGCTGGGGCCTCAAAGGCCTCCAGCGACGCTTCGATCACCTTGTCGTCGTCCGGCGCGAGGCGGCGAAGCGTCGTCTGGTCCACCACGCTGAGCCCAACCGCCTGCACCTCCGGTCGATCGCGGCGCGTCATGAGCGCCTGAAGAATCAGCTCACGCGTTCGCGCCGGCGACGCGAAATTAGCGCGCTCCACCAGCTCCGAAACCGCGCGATCCGCGAGTCGTCCAAGCTCGTTCGGGCGCCGGGTCGCGAGATCCGAAAACGCGGCCGAGCGCGCCCAGTCGTGGGGCTGAAGCGTGCCCGCATCCTCGCGAACAAAACTGAGCTTTCGAAGAAGCGCGTACGCTTCGGTCCCTTGCGCATCGCCCAGCATCCGCTGCAGGAGCTCCCGATCCGCCACCGGGACGATACTCAGGGCATCGATCGCCTCGCGGGTTCGCGTGTCGTCGATGTCGCGAAGAAGCTCCTGCATGAGAACCGCGACGACTTCGCCGGGTTCTCGCGCGGTGAAGTGGTAGTCATCGTCGAAACGGTAGCGATCGATCACCAGCGCGAGCGCGAGCGGAAGCCCGCCCGTAAACGCAACGATCGTCGCATGGTCCGCCGGGGGGATCGCCGCATCGTGAAGCACCTTGGTGGACTGCTCGCTCGTCAGGGTCCCGAGCTCGAGCTCATGAAGGAGCGGCGCCAGTCCAACGTCCGATCGAAAGCGCGCGGAGAGTCGCTCTCGAGAGGTCATGACGACAAGAAGTCGCGCGCCCGCCTTCGGCAGCACCGCCTGAAAGAGCCACGACTCGATTCCCACAACGCGCTCAAACCCATCGATGACGAGCAGGTCCGCCTTGGCGCCCCGGCCGAGCTGCGGAACCTCCTCCTCGAGGGTGCGGCGCATCGTCGCCGGCGCGCCCGCTTCGCCCGAAACCCACACCACCTGGCGGCCTTCCGCCTCGGCGCGGGAACGAAGAAGAAGCGCAAGGGTCGTCTTGCCAGTGCCCGCCGATCCGACAACGGTCACCACGCGAGGGGCCTCCGCCGCAGCGTTTAGGTGGCCCACCAGGACGTCAAACTCCGGGTCCCGTCCAACGACGCGCTCTTCGAGAGATCGACGAACGACGTCACCGAGCGTTCGCTCCACGCGGCTCATCGTACTCGATGTCGAGGTCGGTTCGACATCGTTTCGACACCGAAACCGCCGCGAGCATCGTGCGTGCGCTTCTAGAGTGAAGGGAGTGAGCCCACGCCTTCTCTGGATCCTTCCCCTCGCTGGGTGCACCATCGTCGCCGGGTCCGACTTTCAGATTCGTGACGGCGGAACCGACGCAGCGCCCGGGGATGCTGGAGTCGACGGTTCCGATGGAGGCTGCCGCGACGATCAGGAGTGCACGGTCGCAAACGGTGAAGGCGCCTGCCGCGATGGAGTGTGCGCGGTCCTCCGCTGCGACGCGCCCTTCGCGGACTGCGACGGAGATCCGAGCAACGGCTGCGAGGTCGACAC
>JBCDAA010000614.1:0-4000 GCA_039186435.1 Myxococcota bacterium
AACCACGAAGACAAAACCGATCGCGCGCAGCCCTACCTCGACGTCTACTACCTGCCCGAGCAGGCGATGCGCCCGGAAGACCAGGAGCGCTACTACAGCTTCGACTACGGCGACATTCACTTTGTCTCGGTCGACTCGAACGACGGGACGTTGATTCCCATCGGCCTCGACATCACCGGCAGCATCGACAACGACATGCTCGACTGGCTGGCGCAGGATCTCGCTGAGAGCGACGCGACCTGGAAGATCGCCTTCTTTCACCATCCGCCCTTCACCTCCTCGAGCCGCAGCGCGAATGTCACGGTTCGCAATTTTCTCCTGCCGATTCTCGAGGAAGGTGGCGTCGACCTCGTGCTGGCCGGGCACGATCACCACTACGAGCGCACGCTTCCGATTCGCGAGGGCTGCATTGCGCAGCGAGACGACAGCGCGATCACCTATATCGTCGCGGGAGGCGGCGGCGCAGGTCTTCGCGGAGACGTCACACCCGAGTGGTGGCACGTGCAGAGTGACGACGCGCAGCACAGCTACGTCGAGCTCGACGTCCACGGGTGTGTCGCAACGATTCGCGCGATCGGATCGAGCGGCGAGACCATCGACGAGTACCAGCTCAACGGCTGCGAGTAGCCGGCCGAAATCAGGGAGTCAGGTCGACCTCTTGGCCACACTCGAGGTTGGCGACTTTGTCTTCCCAGCCGGAAGGGATCTCAAGGCCGCAGCCGGCGCACGACTCGGGACCCTCGACCACTAGGTCCGGGCGGTCCACGCCGATCACGGCGTTGCCGTCAAAGATCGCGTGCGCGATGACGACGACGGACTGCTCGCCCTGAATCTCGGTGCACTGAAAGGTCCTCTCACTGCGCGCAGCGCACGAGGTCTCGAGTCCGAATCGGCTGGCGTACTCGGTGGCCACTGGATGCGCGTCCTCGCCGCAGAGCAGCCGCGCCTTGAGGGGCTGCCCGCGCTCGATCCGCGCCACCACCAGGCGCGCCCGCTGACCATCCACCGGCAAGATTAGAAACGAAGAGCGCGACGCACAGCGGCCCATCGCAGGGTTCGGCTGCGCAAAAGGATCGATCTCCCCGAGGGGGACGCCCGCTTGAAAGAGCGTCGACGACGCGTAGTTCTGCGCGACCACCACGGGGAGAAGGGTCCAGGGCTGTGGCCACAAGATGAACGACGCCCCCTCGCAGCTCGATCCCGCAGCACAGGTCATGCACTGAAACCCGTCCTCCGTCTCAACGCACTGGAGCGGCGTCTCCTGCGCGTTCGGGAGGATGGGGCCCGCCGCGCGGTCCTCGACCGCGGCCACATCGCCACTGCAGAGTTCGACGGTGCCGCGGAGATCCTCGGCGGACCAGTGCACCAAGACGCGACGGCGCACGAGGTAGCGCTCGAGCTCGCCCTCCTGACCGAACACGCGTCGAATACTCGCGACGACTTGCTCTTCGGTGAGGGGGATCTCATCGGGTTGATCCATCGCGACCTCGCCGCCGGCGGACTCAACCGGAGACGACGCGGCGGGGTGACATGCGAGGAGCGCTGCGATCCAAAGAAGACGTTGGGTCATGCGAATGCGATGAGGCAACGGACGCAAATCTTGGCCCGCGCAACGCGAAATGATTGGAACATCGCTCGGTTCCGTGGACGCGTTAACGACGGCTCGCTATGAATATTCGGCGACGACATCACCCTCAATCACGGCAAAGGAGAGTTCGATGCGCTTTCTACATTCCATGATCCGCGTTCGCGATTTGGACGCAGCGCTGGCGTTCTTTTGTGGTCAGCTAGGCCTCACCGAAGTCCGTCGCCGAGACCATGAAAAGGGTCGCTTTACCCTCGTCTTTCTCTCCACCGGCGACGAGGGCGACACGGCGCAGATCGAACTGACCCACAACTGGGATCAAGAAGAGCCCTACAGCGGCGGGCGCAACTTCGGCCACCTCGCCTTTGCCGTCGACGACATCTACACGCTTTGCGAAACGCTGCAGAAGAGCGGCACGACGATTCTTCGACCGCCTCGCGATGGACGCATGGCGTTTGTGCGCTCGCCCGATCAGATCAGCATCGAGCTGCTGCAAAAGGGCACGCCGCTTCCACCGAAAGAACCGTGGAAGAGCATGCCCAGCACCGGTGAGTGGTAACGCTACTCGCAGGCGGTCGCTGACGGAGACGCGGCCCAGCCGTCGCTGTTGCCGACGTCGCCAATCGCCACGATCGCCTGGTTGCCGCCGCACATCGGAATCTCCACGAAGTCCCCGGACGGCCACAGCCCCGCGCGATCCGCTTCTGCCTGACGACCGCGGAACCCGTTGCCGCCGTATTGCACGTAGGCCCGGAGACACGTTTCGTCGCCAAAGGGCGTGCACGAGTAAACGCCGACATCACTCGATCCGTCATCGAGGGTGAGGTCAAAGCGCATGGAGGTTCGCGCGGGAAGGACCGCGTTGATGCGCGAGTAGCTTCGCCGGCGGCACCACTGCCAGGTCGTCATGTCGATGTCCGAGTCGGTCAGATTCGTCAGGACCACGGTGTCGTCGATCGGGTCGACCTCGGAGATCACGAGACCCTCGGTCGTGGTGGTGGTGGGAGCCGGCGCGGGGCAGAAGGTGTTGCAGTCGCCGGGCGTCGGGACCGTGGACTGAAGCCAGTCCGCGTTGCTGTCGCCGGTATCGACGCCGTTGGGAATGCGCGCGAGGGTGCCGGCGCCCGTGTCGATTGCCACCACCGGGGCGTCGCCTTCCGTGAAGTCGAAGGTGCCCACGCCAACGACCTCGCCGGCCTCCACGCGTCCTTCGTAGGAGAGAACATCGACGACCTCGCCCGGGTCGGTCTTGATGATTCCGAGCGCGTCGGGTGCTCCGTTTTGAATCTGGTTGGTGTCACCGGGGAAGGCGACCTTCGCCACCGTGTCTGGCAGCGTCGCGAGAAAGGCTCGGGGACCCACAACGAGGTATGCGCCAGCCATGAGCTCACCGGTGCCAAGCTCCACGCGGCGGTAGTCGGTATCGGTTGCGCCGTTGACGAGCACAAGCTCGAGCCCCTCGAGGCGAATCGGGTCGTCGCTGCTGTTGTAGATCTCGACCCACTCCTCGCTGTCGGTGCCTTCGTTGTCGTAGTCGAGCTCGTTGAGAATCAGTCCCGCGAAGGACGCGCAAACTTCGCCATCGCCGCTCATCCCCGCGGGGCACGCGCCGCACGTGAAGGTCGCGCCGCTCGGCGTGCAGGTCACCCCAGCAAAGCAGGGATTTGGAGCGCAGGGGTCGCCGGCATCCACTCCGGCATCCATCGCCGCATCCGTTCCAGCGTCCATTGCGGCGTCCGTTCCAGCGTCCATTGCGGCGTCCGTTGCGGCATCCATCGCCGCGTCGGCGGCTGCGTCGGCTCCGGCGTCATCCGTCGACGCATCGGCTCCGGCGTCATCCATCGCTGCGTCCGCGCCCGCGTCCTCCATCGCCGCGTCCTCCATCGCCGCGTCGCGACCTGCGTCCTCCGCCCCTGAATCGACTTCACCGCCAGAGTCAGATCCGGTGGCGGCGTCGGTCCCACTGTCGGTGCCGCCTCCGTCGTCGTCGCCGCAGGCCAAGGTCAAAATCAGCAAAGAAGTCGCAATCACTCGCATGGGTCCACTCTAGCAAGAGTCCTGGCTGGCGTGCGCATCGGCTGAAAGCGTCCCGCGAGTACGATGCCGTCATGAATCGAGTCACTGTTGTCTGTTTCCTTCTCGCCTGTGGGGGATCCAGCCCAGGCGATACCGGAGTCGATGCGGGAGCCGACGTCGGGGTTCGCGACGCCGGAGGACGCGAGGACGCTGGACGAAACGACACCGGAGCACGCGACACCGGAGTACGCGACACCGGAGCACGCGACACCGGAGCACCGCTCGACACGGGACCCGCCCTCGATACCGCACCCGTGGTGGTGCCGAACCGGATCGTGTTCATTCACATTCCTCACGGCATTGCGGAGGAGAGCTGGGTGCCCCGCGGCACGGGGCGTG
>JBCDAA010000615.1:0-3972 GCA_039186435.1 Myxococcota bacterium
AGCCCTCGCTGCGCTGATCCTCGATCGCTTCTGTCGTCATTCTTCCGTTCCTTCCGAGCTCTCTTCGCGATCCTCGGCGCCGAATGCCTCCGGTCGAATCGCTTCGAAGTACCGACGCACCGCCTCGCGACGAAGGGCCGGGATGTCCTCACTGCCGAGCGCCTCTTCCGCGATGGCGCCATAACCGGGGTAGACGTCCGAGTAGCCCTGCTGCGCTTCCTCGTTTTGTCCGAGACCCTCGAGCACCTGCACCGCGCGCTCCCCTTCGCGAACGATGCTTCGCGCGTGAAGGTCGCCGCTCGGATGCACGCTCGGTGCGCGGGCTGCACCGGGACGGGGACCGCGCTGCCCAGGGCCGCCGGCGGCCGGACGCTCTGCGAGACCCATGGCTTCGAGGCGCCGCGCGAGTTCGGCCGCAAGTCCGCGGCGCTCGTCCCCTTCGCCCTCCCCTCCCGGCATGCCCTCTTGGCCTTCCTGCGCTTCGTTGGAGCGGCCGAGCATCGCCATCTGAACGGACGCCTCGGTGGCGCCGATGCGCTCGAGGAGTCGCGCCAGTGCTTCCGCTTCGGAACGGCGCTGCTCTCGCTGGGCACCGAGCTCCGCGGCACGCGCCGCGGCTTCTCGTAGACGTTCTGACGCCTCGGAAGGAGCGTTCCGATTGAGCGCTTCCGCGGCCCGCGAGAGCGCTTCGGCCAGACGCTCCCCTTCCGCGCCAGCGCGACGGGCTTCGTCGGCCGCGCGACTCAAGCGCTCGAGGGTTCGACGGCGTTCCTCCGCCGAGGCGGCCTCCCCTTCGCGTTCGGTCTCTCGGCGCGCGAGAAGACGAAGGGACTCCTCGGCGCTTTGCTGCGTTTGCGTCTGCCGCTGCGTGGATCCGGACTCGCCCGAGGGCGAACGGGAACGGGACTGGAGATGCCGCGCGATGCGCCGGGCGGCCTGGTCGAGCTGGCGATTCGTCTCTCGGCGATCAGCGGCCGCTTCCCGGAGGTTGCGAAGCGCATCCAGCGCGCGATGACGGTCGCTTCGCTGCAGCGAACGCGCGACCTCCGACACCTGACGACGCAGGGACGGCGCCTCCGTGGCGGTTTCGGGTTCTGGCGTCTCCGCCGCGGGTTGCTCAAGCGCGTCGAGCTCCTCGGCGGCTTCCGCGAGGGCCGCAGCCGCCGTCGTTTCTGCATCGGTGGGGGGATTTCGCCACACTTCGGCGAGCTGCGGGTCGTACATCCCGAGGGTGACCGCGAGGAGTAGCGCGACCAAGGCGAGGAGCGCGCTTCGAAATCGCGGAACCAGGCGCGGGAGCGGGAACGCAACTTTGTCGTCGAACTCGGTGAGGGCATCCGCCGCCCGAGCTCGCGAGCGCACCTCGCCGAGGTCTTCTCCCCGAAGCGCGTGGCCGCTCGCCACCACCTCGTGAAGCGTGAGCGAGCGATCGATCGCCCGCGCGGCACGGAGCGGGCTCGGAACACGCCGCCCCCCTCGCCAGGCGAGCAAGAGCCCCACGAGGAGCGCGCCTCCAAAAAATGCGAGCGCGAGCGGGGCGCCCCACCAAAGGGGATCCTCCTCCCCGAGAGGCCACACGAGGGGGCGAAGCATGGCGAAGGCTGCGCTCGCGCCGACGATCCAAGGCGCCCATCGCCGCAGCGCGGTTCGTGACGACCGCCGGGTGAGACGGCGCTGCACGAGGGCAACGGCTCGGTCGATCGTGGTCTGCGCCTGCTCCAACCCCTCCTCCATTCCCGCCGATAGAGCAACCTCGGTGCCAACGCTCTCTTGGAGTCCCCTCCCGAAGGATTTGTTCCCCCGCGATCCGAATTGTGGCTGGGGAGACGCGCCGGCTGTGGGGGCTTAGACACGGGTTTCTCGGGAGTCTTTGCTGCCGGCGTTGGGCTTGGGTTCAGGTTTGGGTGCGAGCCTGGGTTCGAGCCTGGGTTCGAGCCTGGGTTCGAGATCGGACGCGAGGCGAGCAAGAACACGGTGAAGAGGCGGCGCAGAACGGCGGATCTCGCTTGCGTTAGGGGACCCTGGACCGGTACTCACGAACTCGGCATGAGCAGCCAAAAGCGAACCGCCATCGAGCGCGCGGCCAAGCGGCTCGGGGTCACATTTCCGGAGCCTCTCATCAACCAGCTCGAAACGTTTGAGCTTCATTCGGTGGGCGGTGGCTGGAGCCTCACGCTTCCTCCCGCCTGGCAGCTACTTAGCGAAATCGTTCACGACGATTTTGACCAAGTCTGGAACGGTCCTGCGGGGGTGGTCATCGGCGAGAACCTCGGCGGAGATTTGGTGTGCCTCATCGAGGAGGGCCGCGAGATCAAGGAGAGCGTTCATCTCCTCGACCACGCGACGATGACCCTCAAGAAGATCGCGGACAACCTGGAAGCGTTTCGCGATGTCGAAGGTGCGCCGGAAGAGACCTACGACGACGACGATGACGAGCCACGCCCTGAGGACGACTACCCGCCGCTCTCCGATGATGAGTCGATGGGTCTTGCGGCGGCGCTTGGAAAACTCCTCGGCGGCGACGAGCTTCCGCCCGAGCCCGAGCCCGAGCCGCTCAACCCGGCGCTCGTCGCTTCGATCGAAAAGGTGCTCGATGCGCTCATCCTGCAGGAGCTTCTCGAGCTAAGCCCCGACCGCCGCCGCGCGCTGGTGGAGGAGCTCGCGGCGTCGACAGGGGAAGCGCGCACGCCGAAGGCGCTCCTCCGGCGCTTTGTGCGCTGCTTGGTGGAGTCGGATCATCCGGAGGAGGTCTACGGGACCGACACGGATATCGAGGCGGCGATCCGCAAGGCGTGGAGCTAGGCGGAGTTTTCGCTTCGCTGACCGGGTCTGGGCGCGGTTGAAGCGGGCAGGCAACGAGGCTTCGCCGCACACGAGTCACGATGGTTGCGAGCCTCCGAAAAGTTAGGGAGCGCACGGACCTTCCGGCGTCGGTGGCGCGGCTCGAGGTTCGGCACGGTGCGGTCGTGTCGATTCTTCAGGCCGAGCGAACGTGCGCCGAAGGGACGATCGAGCCAGGAGGTGTGTATCTGCACGACCCGGTCGGTTTCACGCCGAAGCTGCTGGTGGAGGTTCCAGGGCAGATTCATCGCGCTTGCCCCGCGTCCGATCTACGTCGGTTTGCGGTGCTTTCGATCGAAGAAGAGAGCCATCGGGTGGTCGTGGTGGATCACGACGGAAATGTGCTGGCGTCCAAGCAAATCCATGCGTGGGACTGCACGTGGTTTCGTGGTCATGTGGCGCTCGCGCTCGAAAGCGGCCCCGCATCGCAGGGCGCTCCGTTGTCGTGGTCCGGTGAGGTCGAGCCGATGTTCTTTGAAGGAGCTGAGATCGCGCAGATTTGGTCCGCGGACCTCGAACACAAGCACGGTGCGTTCCGGGCCGAACTCGCGGGGCATCATATCGATGCGTCGAATGACGCGATCGCGATCACGAGCGCCATTGACTTCTACCTTTGGCAACCGGGCTCGAACGCTCCGCCGTTTTCGCTGATGCGCTCGAAGCACAAAACGTCGTGCGAGGTTGCCCACGGCGTTCTTTCCCGCGACGGGACACGCGCAGCGGTCGAAAACGATTGCGGAGGAAGACACGACCCTCAGCTGATCCTCCTGCGCACGAACGATTTGGACGGACAACGAGTCGGGCCTCGCGATGGGACTCATCGCTCTCCCGAAGAGCTCGCCTACAGCCCAAGCGGCGAACACCTCGCGGCGCTCTTTCGAGTGCCGGGAGTCCCCTTCCGCGACGCGGACAGCGAACTTCCTCCCGTCGCGCGTGTGTACCGGAGCGAGGACGGCAGTGTGGTGGGGGAGATTCCGAATCCGAATGCGCGGACGATCGCGTGGTTGGACGACGAAACGCTGCTTCTCGGTGGTCGCACGCTGTCTGCGTGGACTTGGTAGGTACCTCAACGAGGATGAGCATGGGCATGGGCATGAGCATGGGCATGGGCATGGGCATGGGCATGGGCAT
>JBCDAA010000616.1:0-3919 GCA_039186435.1 Myxococcota bacterium
ACGGGAAACGGACCGTGTTGGTGCGCATGCTCTCGAAGCAGGCGGCGGACTACCTCATTCGACGGATCGAGCGGCACCTCCGTTCCGCCGCCGAGCCACCGCGGGTTCGCATCGCGCGCAAGTTCGTCCGCGAGGAGGAGTAGCTCACTCGGGCGCCGTCGCTCTCGCGGCATCGAACGCGCGAAGCACCGGCTCGAAGCCATGCTCGTCGTCCTCTTCAACGCTCAACCCAAGCAGCGCCGCCACCTGCGCGAGCTTCGATTCGTCGAGGTCCACGCAGTCGGGCACCTGACTGAGATCCCACCCCGCGACGGATTCGTATTCCCCGATCAAACACGGACCGCGGACGCCGCCGAGCACCCAGTTCTCCCCCTGCGAATGCACAAACGCGAAACGCTCGACCTCGAGCGCGCCGGCGATAAGCGAAAGCCCCATGAACTGAATCGCGCGGCAGCGTAGATCGCCGCCGACCATGAGGTCGTGGTAGGCGTCGAGGTAGCTCGCCTCGACGACGCCCTCCACGCGAACGCTCCCGGTGATCCAAACGCTCTCGAAAGCGCCAAAGTCACCTCGCACGATCAGATCGCCGTGATGAAAACGGGTGATGAACTCCCCGTCGAAGGCGGGCAGCTCGTCCAGAGACGTCACCTCGAGAGTGGTCGGCGCAGCCTTCGCCGTTTCCCGCGCGAGAAGCATGAGCGTGCCGTTCCAAAGCGGCTCGCCGTGATCGCAGCGTTCGAGGAGCTCCTCGAGGGACGACGCCTTCGGGAGATCGCTCGCCTCGTAGCGAACGTCTGGATTCGGCCCTTTCGCGTTCGCAAGGCGTCGATTGATCTCGCCTACCGCGTCCTCAACCCGCGAGGCATCGAGGAGAAACGACGCCGGATCCATAGAGCTCATCTCGAAACTACCGTCAGTCGATCCGTGGCTAGTACCATGCCGAATCGTCGTCGAGGCGCTCCTGGATGTTGACGTCGTAGTGCTCCTCGATCGGCTTGAGCATTTCCGGTGCCGTCTCCCACACCGCACGAAGGGAATCACGACAAACCTTCACGGCCTTGGCGCTCATCGGCCCGAGGGGACGCCGGCAGTAGTGCCCGATCATGCCGAGGCCGGCCATCATCGTTTTGAGGGGCACCGGATTTCGAAACTTGTCTTCGGTCTCGAGCTCACGCCCGTCCGGGAGCTTGCGAACGCCGCGCACGCGCACGCCGACGATCTTGAGAAGCGGCCCCACCTTGCCCGCGATCTCGCCTGCGCGACCGACATCGCCTGCGGCCCGCGCCCTCACCATGTCGCTCAGGGCCCGAGGCACGAGGTTGGCCATCACGCTGATCACCCCCGAGGCGCGAATGCCCGGGTCGTTCATCATCGGAAGCGTGAGGTCGTCGTCGCCGCTGAGAATCGCCAGCGACTCACCCGCCAGCGCACGGTCGCGGCGCATGCGATCGAGATCGCCGGTGGCCTGCTTCACCGCGGGGACGCGCGCGGGATCGGTGAGGTGGAGGAGGGCGAGATCCTCCGCGCTCAGCGCACATCCGCTACGCCCCGGAATCACATAAGGGACGATCGGGATCTCCGGGACCGCCTTGAGCACGCGCTCGTAGTAGTCGCGGCGAAGCTCCAGGCTGCTCGGGCCGTTGTAGTAGCAGTCGACCAGCAGCGCCGCGCTTGCACCGGCCTTGTACGCGTCTTCGGTGCCGCGAATCGCCTCCTGGGTCGCGTTGCTTCCAGTGCCCGCAAGGACCCCGGCACCACCGTCGACAATCTCGATCGCGCGATGCACCAGCTTGTCGTGCTCTTGCCAATCGAGGGTCGGAGACTCGCCCGTCGTCCCGCAGGGAAGAACGCCGGTCACGCCCTGGTCGACGCAAAAGCGAATCAAGCGATCGTAGGCGGGAAGGTCGAGCTGACCTTCGTCGGTGAAGGGCGTCACGAGAGCGGGCCATACGCCGCTGGCTTCGAAGGGCATGGCGCGACCCTATTCGTTTCCGCGGGGTTCGAAAACCCGCTCTCCGGAGAGAGCTGCGCCCTATCGTCGGCAGCGTCGGCGAGCGAGCCGGGCATCGCGACTGTCCACGCCCGTCGGCGCTCGCGCGAGATAGCTTTGTACGAGGTCGCAGCGATCGCGAGCGCGGCGGTCGAGCACGATCAGCTGACCGAGGGATTCCGGCGCCGGAAAATGGCCCTCGAGGGATCGCCGGAGCGGATCGACCGCGTTTCGGCCGTCGGCGTCTTCCACGATGCCGAGCAAGAAGAGGCCCGGGGCGGAGGCGGGATCCTTTGCGATCGCCTCGTCGGCCAAGCGCCGCGCTTCGCCGATGTTTCCGTTCTCGTACATGATGCGTCCGCGCGCGGCGAGCACCCACGCTTCATAAAAGGCGCCACGGCGACGGCTCTCAATGAGACGTTCGGCATCGCCGATCAATCGAGACGCGCCGGTCAAATCACCGCGGCGAGTGCGCACAGCCGCGAGCGCCAGGCGCGCGTCGACCACGCTCCCGTCGTAGGAGATCGCGCGCTCGAGGACGCGACTCGCGTTGCGGTCATCTTCCGCCTGCGCGAGCGCAACGCCATACGCGGCCCAGACTTCCGGGTCGCGTCCCACCGTTCGCCACCGGCGACCTCGACGCCGCTCGGCAAGCGGCCGAAGCTTAGACACAGCCCTGCGACCGGCTCCCTGCATCACGAGAAGGCGACCCTCGAGAAGCGTCAGCACGCGACGGGGCACCCCGCCTTCACGGGCAGCGGCAAACGCGGCGTTGCCTGCCTCGAGATCAAAACCGTCGATCGCAAGCCGAACGGTGCCGGCCAACGCGACCTGATTTCGAGGCTGCACCCGAAGCGCATTGGCAAACCCAGCTTCGGCCTTCGCCCGCGTACCCGTTCGTCGCGCGGCCTCGCCAAACGTCGCCTGGAGCGCCGCATCGTCCGGGTTGCCCTCGGCGAGAGGATCGAGCGCACGAAGCGCCGCGACCGCATCCCCCTTGGCAAGATCGACTTTGGCTTTCGCGACGAGGAGCGCGACCGAGTCTCCGTCGGCAGCCAGCGCCTCGGTCACCGCCCCCAAGGCGTCGTCGTTCGAGCCCTTCGCAAGAAGCGCGTCGACCAGAGGCACCACGATCGCTTCGCTCGCAGGATCGTTGGGCCGCGCCGCCTGCAGATGTGCGATGGCATCGTCGAGCTCGCCTTGCGCCAGCGCGATCACACCGAGACGCGTCTTCGCACGAACAAACTGGGCTTCGTCTTCCGCAGCGGTCTGATAGCGCGCCACTGCGGTCTCAAGGTCGTTTCGCGCTTCCGCGAGGCGGCCCTGCAGATACGCTTGCTGTGCACCGGCCGGAGCTTGGGCGACCGCCTGCGCGGCGCCGTCGAGATCACCCTTCGCGAGCGCGAGCTCCGCGAGGACCAGCGAACGTTCGCCCGGCCTCATCGCCGCTTCCGGAAGCGCGTTGACGACCGCAGACGCTTCGTCGAGGGCCCCAACCTGGCGCAGCAGCGTGATCAAGCGAAGCACGAACCGCTCGTCGCGCGCGATCGGGGAGAGCGCCGCGCCGAGTTGCGTTGCCGCGTCGCGATTGCGACCGAGCCACTTCGCCTCGGCGAGAAGAAGGTGCGCCCACGCTTTCTGACGAAGGCTCGCGTCGTTGCTTTCCTCGTAGACCTGCTGCGCGTCCGCAAAGGTCGCGTCGGCATCCCCGCGGAGACGATGAACCTCCGCGCGAGCCACCCGCGCTACCGACGACTCCTCCATGCGCGCCACCCGATCGAAGACCGCAAGCGCTCCGTCGGTTTGGCCTTTGGAGGCGAGAATCAGCGCAAGGAGCGACGCGTAGCGCGGCCCGCTTCGGAGGGAGGGATCGAGCTGGCCTGCGGACGCTTCGGCAGACGTGAGATCGCCAACGAGAAAGTGTGCGCG
>JBCDAA010000617.1:0-3911 GCA_039186435.1 Myxococcota bacterium
AACGGAACACAAGACCTGAAGGGAGGGAGCGGGGCAGGGGGTGACCGACTGTCTGGCCAGCGTCGCGACGAGCGAAGCTCGGGCGCGTCGCGCAGCCGAAGCGGAGCAAAGCGAAGCGAAGGCTCCAGTAGGAGGGAACCCCCTGCCCCGCTCCCGACCGGCCGCGCAAGATCCCGAACGAACCCGAACCGAACCCGAAACCGAAACCGAAACCGAAACCAAACCAAATAAATCCGAAGCGATCCCCCAGAAGAGAACTTAAGTAGCTCCCGTGACTGACCTAACCCACCTCGTCGTCCTCGACTTCGAGGCCACCTGCGACGACAAGAACCCGCCCGATCCCCAAGAGATCATCGAGTTTCCCTCCGTCCTCCTCCGCACCGATACCTTCGCCGTCGTCGATGAGTTCGAGGCGTTCGTGCGCCCCGTCCACCATCCCACCCTCACCACCTTTTGCCGCGAGCTCACCAGCATCGAGCAAGCCGACGTCGACGCCGCAAAGCCCTTTCCCGAGGTCCTCGACGCACACCTCGGATGGCTCGCCTCCCACGGCCTCCCCACCGAAGCCGCCGAACTTCCCTACGCCCTTGTGACCTGCGGCGACTGGGATCTCCGCTCCATGTTCCCCGCGCAGCTACGCGCGTCGTCCCTCGACTACGTTCCCCAACCCTACCGCCAGTGGATCAATGTGAAGGTCCCCTTCAAGAACTGGAACCGCAAACAAGCCCGCACCGGCATGGCGCGCATGCTCGAGCTGCTCGACCTCAAGCTCGAAGGCCGCCACCACCGCGGCATCGACGACAGCCGCAACATCGCCAAGATCGTGCGCGCCCTTGTCGCCCGCCATCAGCGCATGGAAGTCACCACCAAGCTTCCCGCCTCCCGCTACCCGAAGATCGAAATCACGCTGCAGCGAGAGGGCTTCGACGAGCAGCGAGTAACCCTTACCAAGCGTACCCTCGGGTCGCTCCTGGGCACGGCGAGCAGCGCCTTTCGGCGTCAGGCGACGCGCGTCTTCGAGGGCGAACGTGAACTCGCGGACGCCGATCTTCTCGATCTTTCGGGCGGCGCGATCCTTCGCGTCGCGTAGCTACTCGGACTCGCTCGCGGCTTCGCGACTCGGGTCGTTCTCCGCCATCCGCAAATACATCTGGGCGGACTTGTGCCCGGGGTCATCCTCGAGCGCTTCCTTCCACGCCGCGATCGCTTCTTCCGTTTTGCCCTTGCCGAGCAGGACCACACCCAGCGCAACTCGCGCGGGCACGTACTTCGGCTTGTGCGTAAGCGCTTCCTTCAACTCAAAAAGCGCCGCGTCGAGGTCGCCACTCTGCCGATAGAGGTTGGCCAAACGCAGCCGAAGATCCGCGAAGTGCGGACAGAGCAGGACGCCCTTTCGCAGTTCGTGCATCGCTTCGTTCGCGAGCCCGGCGTCGGTGTAGGCCTGCGCGGTGACCGCATGAAGGTTCGCGATCTTGCCTTTGACGAACGGATCGAGCTGGCCGGGCGACTGCTCGCCTCGCGCGATTACGTCCTGATAGATGCGCTTCGCCTCGTCGTAGCTTCCGAGGTCGTTGTAGGTGACCGCGAGGTTGAGCGCCGCTTCCGTGTAGTGCGGGTTGATCTTCAGCGCCTGTTCGAAGCGCTGCTGTGCTTCTTCGAAGAGGCCGCGGTCGTGCGCGATCACACCGAGCATATTGAAGACATCCGCAAACGACACTCCGCGCTGAGCCACCTGTTTCAGGTAGTGCTCGGCCTTGTCGAACTCGCGTTTTTCGTAGTGCTCGCGGCCGAGGGCGAGGAGCTGTTTGATGCGGTCTTCCATGAAGCGCTTTCGAGTTTAAGGGCCCTGCCGACAGGACAGCAAGGAAACGCCGAACTGGAACCCCTAGCTCGCTCCCTCCTGAAGGCAACCCAAGACCACCTCGAACCATTCCGCGAGCGTGCGGGCGCTCGGCATCCGCCAGAGCGCGACCGCAACCGAGATCGCAGCGCCCGAGCGCGCAAAGCGCACGTCACGAACACCCTCAACGTGCTGAATGGCCTCGCGAATCTCTGCTTGATCACTTCGGGTGGTCCTCCGTCGCAGCCAGCGCGCGAGGCGAATTCCGGTGGGAGGTGGGCTGTCGCCGAGGCTCGCGGTGAGCTCGACGCGGCGTGTTCCGACGACGCGGAGCCGCCCAACGAGTTCTCCCTCCCTCAGTTCGAGTTCGGTGCCGCTGGCGTGAAGATTCACGGTCCGGGCACGGGTGCGGTAGCCGCGGCCTCCGCCGCGTAGGTGAACCGCAACCCGGTGCAGCGGCCCTGTTTCCTCCCGCGTTTTGGGCGCGATCGGTTCCGGGGGCGCGACCTCCACCTCGCGAAACTGAATCGGCTCTGGAGGACCCGAACCTTCCTCGTGAATGCGCGCTCGCGTGACGGGGGCGCCAGAGGACGTGACCCACTCCGCGGCAAGGAGGGACGCCTCGAGCCAGACGTCGCGTCCGATCACTCCGACTCGTCCGCCGCTTCCGCGCACGAGAAGCTCCGTTCCCGTCCAGGCGACATCGTCGACGACGTGCGCGAGCGACTTCGTTTTCACGAGGGCGCCGCTGCGTCGCTCGAGCCACGAGAGGTCGCTGCCACGGATCAACACTACGTGGTCCTGGGTGAGACCGACGCACGATGCGACGAAGTTCCGGTCCCAGGCGTGGCTGCCGCGGTAGTGCACGCCTCCATCGACGAACGCGAATCCGGTGCTGTCAGCGATGATCGAGGACACGTCGGAGAAGGAAAAGGACGGCCCCGCGGGCCAGCCTGCGATCTTCCAGGTTGCGAGCCAGGCCGACGCGCCCGCGAAGCATGCCGCGCGGATTCGCTCCCCTGTTTCGAGAACCTCTGCGTGACTGCCGAGCACCCACCGCAGGATGCGACCGTCGCTCAGGACGATGACGAGCGCGTTCTCGTCGAAGTTGACCGCGCGGACGAGCGCGTTGCCGACATCGAGCTCGTGCTTTGCCCGACGGGTCGCGACGTCCCAGACCCGGACGGTGCCTTCGGCGCCCGCGGTCGCAAGCGTTGTTTCATCGGCAGAGAATGCTCCGGCGCAGAGGTCGCCCCAGTGGCCGACGAACCGTCCAACCAGGGTTTCCGAAGGAAGGTCCCAAAGGAGAACGTCGTGGTCCATATGACCGCTGGCGACGAGCGAACCCGAAGCCGAAACGAAGAGGCGCCGCCGTTCCTTCACCGCATTGTCTCCTCGACAGGCTGGCGCTCGGCGCGGTAGATCGCTCCCTCTAGGAGGCAGTCATGTTCCACGGCGGACGCATCGTAGCGCGGGCTATCAAGGCGGAAGGAATCGATCATGTGTTCACGCTTTGCGGCGGACACATTCAGAATATCTACGACGGCTGCCTCGACGAAGGGATTCGTGTCGTCGATGTTCGTCACGAACAGACCGCAGGTCACGCCGCCGACGGTTGGGCGCGCGTCACAGGTCAGCCGGGCGTCGCGCTGGTGACCGCCGGTCCGGGCGTGACCGATGTGGTTACCGCCGCCGCGAACGCGCAGCGCGCGGGTGTTCCGATGGTGATCATCGGGGGCGCGGGACCGACGGTGAACAAACACCAGGGTTCGCTTCAGGACATGGACCATGTGGAGCTGATGCGCCCGATCACCAAGTGGTCCGCGACGGTGAGCACCACAAAGCGCCTCGGCGAATACATGGAGATGGCCTTTCGCCACGCGATGACGGGTGTGCCGGGACCGGTCTTTCTGGAGATGCCCCTCGACATCCTCATGATGGGTGCCAAGGAGCAGCCGGCCGGCGATCCGAATCTCTACCGCGCGCAGTACACCGCGTCGCCGGATCCGGACGCTCTGGCGAAGGCGGCTGAGCTCCTGGAGAAAGCCGAGCAGCCGATGCTCGTCGTCGG
>JBCDAA010000618.1:0-3845 GCA_039186435.1 Myxococcota bacterium
CAGACGACAGACGATCACGACCCGACCGTAGTCGGCGTGGTCGTGGTGGTCGTCGTGCGGGCCATACTCATCAGGTAATGCTTCCAAGAAGGAAGCGGTAGGCACGGACGGGATTGAACCGTCGACCCCTACCGTGTCAAGGTAGTGCTCTCCCACTGAGCTACGTGCCTGAGGGAGCGTCGGTTTAACTCCCGGGATCGGCACTGTCAAGCTGGACGGGAGGAAGATACCGCGCGCGAACTTCTAGGAAGTTCCGGGCTGACCGGGAGGAATTGCACATCTTGCCCTGGCCCGCGATGGGGTCCGCCGTCATCATCCCGCCCCGTGATCGAGTCCCCTGATTCTCCGGTGCGATTTCGCGACGTCCTTCGAGCCTGGCCGGTGGTCCACCAGCATCTTCGCCGGACCCCCCTCTATCGGTATCCGCTCCTGAGCGCCCGCCTCGGATTCGATGCCTTCGTGAAGCACGAAAATCACCTGCCCATCGGCGCGTTCAAGGTTCGAGGTGGCATCAACCTCTTCGCCAACCTCTCCGACAAGGAGCGCCGTCGCGGAATCGTGACCGCAACACGAAGCGCCCACGGCCTCTCGATGGCCTACGCTGCGCGCGCGTTCGGATCCCGCGCTGTGGTGTACGTCCCGAAGCACAACAATCCCGAAACGAATGCAAACATGGAGGCGATGGGCGCGGAGCTCCACGTTCACGGGAGTGACTTCGACGAGGCCTTCGCGGAAGCGGAAGCACGTGCCCAAAACGAGGGCGCCCGCTTTGTTCACGTCGCCAACGACCCTCTTCTCATCGCGGGTGTAGGAACGTACGCGGTCGAGATCGCGGAAGAGCTCCCCGACGTTGACGCGATCATCGTCCCGGTGGGGGGCGGCAGCAATCTCGCGAGCATGACGGTCGTGATGCGAACCATGCGCCCCGACGTTCAGATCATCGCAGTGCAGGCGGCTCGCGCGAATGCCCTCGCGCGATCGCTGCGGAGCGGCAAGCTCGAAACCGTCGACAGCGCAGACACCTTCGCCGATGGCCTCGCGACGCGCCGAACCTTTGAGGTTCCCTTCGACATCGTCCGCAACCAGGTCGATGAGATCGTCGAGGTCTCCGAAGACGAAATGAAAGCCGCCGTGCGAGTCGCCCTCGAGACGACCCACAACGTCGCGGAAGGCGCCGCTGCTGCCGCCTACGCCGCCGCATCGAAGCTCAAGGACAAGCTGCGGGGCAAACGCGTGGTGCTCGTGCACACCGGTCAGAATATCTCCCGCGACACCCTTCGCTGGGCGCTTGGCCTCTACGACGCGTAGAGCTCATCTGGATGAGCTCTAGCCTCTTCGGCTCGTGCGCTGCGCCGACCTGTGGCACGCTTCGCGCGATGCGGGCCGTTCAGTGTGGGTTTGTGGTCGCTGCGCTGGCCCTCAGCGCCTGTTCCGATCCGATTCCGAGTCGCTCCGACGGTGGTGCGGATGCGTCGGTGCTTCCCGACCTCGTCGTGGAGCTCCCCTTCAACGGACCGGAGGTCACCGAGACCCGAACGGTCGACGCGCAGCCCGGCATCCTCGACGTCCACTTCTCCATCGACACCTCGGCGTCCTTCAGCGACGAGATCGCAACCCTCGAACGCGATCTCAGTACCCGCCTGATTCCGAACCTCCGAGCGCGCGTCAACGACACCGCATTCGGTGTCTCGAGCTTCGAGGACTTTCCGGTCAGCCCCTTCGGAACCGACGACGACCTACCCTTTGAACTCGCGGCCGCGATCACCACGGAAGCGTCCGTTGCGCAGGCGGCAGTCGCCGGTCTGGAGCTCGGATCGGGAGGTGATTCCGCCGAGTCCGGCTACGAGGCGCTCTACCAAATCGCCACCGGCGAAGGCATCGGTGCGTTCGTGGAGCCCTTCACCGGCGAAGGCGAAGGAGGCGTCGGTTTTCGCGAAGGCGCACTCCGCGTCGTGGTTCACATCAGTGACGCCCCCGCTCATACCCCCGAGGAGTACGGAGCCGCGGTCCCGGGTGCGCACGGTGAGGACGACGTCGTCTCCGCGATGCAAAACATCAACGCGCTCGTGGTCGGTATTGCGAGCGGCGCTGAAGCACGACCGCAGCTCGAACAGCTCGCGCTCGACACCGGCGCGGTGGTGGATCCTGACAGCGACGGCAACTGCCCCACGGGCCTGGGCGGCGCGGCGGTCCCGCCCGTAAGTGGCGTCTGCCCTCAGGTGTTCGACATCAGCGGCGGCGGCGACGGCCTCTCCGACGCAGTTGAGGACGGGATCGTCGGCCTTCTCGACACCGTTCGCTTCAACGAAGTCTTCGGCGAAACGATCGACGACCCCGAGGGCTTCGTTCAGGGATTTGTCGCTCGCGGATTTAGCGCCCCCGACGTCGAGCCACCGCGAATCGTCGATCTGCGGCCGCCGGGAGACGGGGTCGACGACACCTTTCAGGATGTCAGCCGGGGCACGGAACTCCGCATGGGGATCCTGCTTCGCAACACTTCCGTTCGGCCCACCAGCGTGACGCAGGAGTTTCTCGTTCGGGTCAACATCGTCGGGGACGAAGCCGTGATCGAAGCGCTCGACATTCTTGTGATCGTTCCCCCCGAAGGTGGTTCGCCCGGGAGTGTGAGCGGCGGCGGCATTCTCAGCGACGGATCCTGCAGCGCGTCTTCCGGGCGTAGCGGCGGGTTCCTCGTCCTGCTCATCCTTGCGTTCGTTGGGTGGAGGCGGCGATGAGGTGGCTCTGCGCGGCGTGTCTCGCGGCTGCGATCGCCAGCCCGGCGAGCGCGCAACGTCAGCGCTTCGACGTTCAGCAGTTCGCGCCGCCGATGACGCAGCGCTCGAGCACCATCGGGCTCTATCAAGGGCGAACCCTCCGGCGGGAGAACTTCGACGTCGGGCTCGTTCTCGACTGGGCCGACGGGCCGCTGGTGCTCCGGAACGATGACGGGGACCGCATTTCGGAGATCGTGTCGGGTCAGCTGACCGGTCATATCGTTGGCGGGTTCGGGCTCTACGACGTCGCCGAGGTGCTCCTCGACATTCCGGTGATCCTCCACCAGACCGGGGACGCATTTGGGCGCCTTCCCAACCTCGATTCCGACGCGTCGGGCGCAGGTCTTGGGATCGGTGACCTTCGCGTGGGCGCCAAAGTTCGCATTCTTCAAAACGACGATCCCGGACCTCACGCTGGCGTTGCCCTCTCCCTTGCCGCGGAGGTGCAGTTTCCAACCGGCGAGCGCTTCTACTACCAGGGCGGTGATTTTCGCTTCACGCCAACCGCCGCGTTCGACGTGTACGGCAAGCGCGGTCACCGGCTGACGCTGAACGTCGGCTACACCGTCCGCCCTTCCGCAACACTCTTCGATGCGGAGGTCGACGACACCTTAAACTACGGCGTGGCGGTCGACTTTCTGGCAACTTCGTGGATGGAGATCATCGCGGAAATACGCGGGAAGATTTCGATTCTTGCGGACGACATCGGAAGCGCGGAAACGCCTCTCGAAGCGGCGCTCGGCATTCGCATGCGCACCGATTTTGCGTCCGTGATGCTGAGTGGCGGCGTCGGGCTCATCGAGGGGTTTGGAACCCCGGACTACCGAATCGGACTCGCGGCGTCGTATTTCATCAGCTGGGAGCCGCTTCGCTTCGACTACGACAACGACGGCTTTTACGGCGACGGGGATCAGTGTCCTCATCAGCCCGAAGACCGCGACGGGTATCAGGACGACGACGGATGCCCGGACGGAGACCCGCCCGAGACGCCGGAAACGCCGCGCACCGAAACGCCGCGCACCGAAACGCCGCGCACCGAAACGCCGCGCACCGAAACGCCGCGCACCGAAA
>JBCDAA010000619.1:0-3831 GCA_039186435.1 Myxococcota bacterium
CATCGGTGCGCTGAAGCGCGCGTAGACTTCCGCACCGACGCCGTGATGACTGTCCGGATGGGTCTGAAAGGTCGAGCGCACGTTCACCATGACCGCCTGCCGGTGGATCGCCCGCGCGAGGCGACCTCCTTCCCCATCCTCCGGCAATGCGTCGAGGTAGTCGGCCAGGCTTGAGGACTCGGGATTCCACATCCACACGGAGGGATCGAGACCACGGCTTTCGACCAGCGCGCCGAGCATTCGCTGGAACGCTCGAAGGCGGTCCTCGTCGGGGGGAGGGTGCACGCGGTAGATCGGCTCGACACTGCTGTCGGCTTCGTCGCCGTCTCGGAGCAGCTTGGCGCCCTCCACGTTGCAAAGTAGTGAGATCTGTTCGTTGTATCGCTCGACGGGGCGGCGCACGTCCTTCGTGACGACGAAGCGCAGGCCACTCTGGTCGTCCAGTTTGACGACCACCTCGCTCCGCCGATAGCGAATCACCCCACGAGCCTCCGCGAGCGCCATCCGGCGGCGTCCGACTTCCGCGAGCGCGCGCAGGCTCTCGTCGATGGCTTCGCCGAATCCATCACCTCCGTCGTAGAACGCTTGAACGCCGTCCCAATCCAACTTTGCGCGACTTCGTATTCGTGCGCGCTCGACACGTGTCTTGATGCATCGCCCGTCCGCGTCGCACTCCATCGTGAAGAGCATCGATCGCCGATCGACATTTTCGTTGAGCGAGACGAGGTCCTCCGAGAGTTCGCGCGGAAGCATCGGAATCATCACGCCGGGTAGGTAGTAGCTCGCGCCGCGGCGAAGGGCTTCGTCGAAGAGCGCGGTTCCCGGTTGCACGTAGTGCGCCGCATCGGCGAGCGCGTAGCGAATGGTGAACCCGGTTTCGTTCGCTTCGACGTGAACCGCCTGGTCGAGGTCTCGGCTCGTTTTCCCGTCGATGGTCACGAACGCGAGCGCCGTGCAGTCGACCAGCGAAGGGTCGTCGATCGCCGGATCTCCCTGCCACGCCCGGACCTCGTCTCGGACGGCTTCAGGAAACACCGGATTGAGCGTCTTCGCAGCGGCGAGGCGATAGAGCGCAGCCTTGGCGGAGCCAGGAGGGGCGAGCTCGTCGATGACAGCGCCCGCGTCGACGACCACGATCGCCCCTTCGCGACCACCTTCGGCCGACTGAGGGCGATCGTCACCGATCAGTGCGCGGGCTCTTCCATCGACGATCGCAGCGACAAAACGTTCGCTCACGCGCCAAGCATAGCCTGTCTCGCGCCGTTGAGGGCTAGGCCGCCGGCGCGAACTCTGCGAGCTGCTCTCGGAGCTTTCGGCGTGCGCGGAGCTCGAGCTGTCGCACTCGTTCCTTGCTGACGCCGAGTTTCCGGCCGAGCTCTGAAAGCGTCGACGGAGTGTCGGCGAGAATGCGCGCCTTGACGATCATGCGCTCGCGGTCCGTCAGGGTGTTGAGCGCCTGCTCCATCACCTCACGAACTCCAGCTACGGTACGCTCGCGATCCACAACGTCTTCCGGCGACGAGCGATGATCCGCAAAGCGATCGATCGCCGGACCCCAATCGTCGAAGCTCGCGTCGAGCGACATATCGCTCTGCTGAAGCAGCGGCCAGAGTTTTTCGGCGCGTGCTGCGGGCATTCCCGAAATCTCGGCGAGCTGCTGAGGCGACTCGACCACCTGCTTGCGAAACGCGCGCATCGCTTTGCGCTCGGTTCGCGTCGTGCCGAGTCGGACGATGCGGTAGTAGCGAACGACATACTCGCGGATTTCCGCGCGAATCCAGTAGGCGGCGTAGGTCACGAGCCGGCACGACTTCTCGGGGTCGAACTTCTTCGCCGCGCGAAGGAGACCGAGGTTGCCTTGCTGAACCAAGTCCTCGAGAGGCATGCCCCAGCGGCGGTACTCGCGGGCGACCTTGATGACGAAGGGAAGGCTCGCCTCGATCAGGCGTTTGCCCGCGCGCTGGTCACCTTGTTCGCGCCACTTCCGAGCAAGCTCGAGTTCTTCTTTTGCCGCAAGGGGCTGACGATTTCCGAGCATCGCTCGGTAGCGGTCCATCGAGGAAAGGCGGGCAGGGTTCATGATCTCTCCGAAATACGCGACGGGGTCTAGTCGGGGGTGGGGATCGGCGGTATATCTTTGCTCAAGCGCACCACCCAACGCTATATTTTGGTTCGCGTGACTTCATTTATAGAGGGGTCATCCTCCGCGGGCAAGATTTATTTGTTCACTTGAGTGATTTTTTCGATGGGACGCCGACCAGGATCAAAAAATACGAACCACGACCTGAAAAGGCGAATAATGGTTGAGAAAGTTCGGCCTCTGCTTCTTGCTCCTGCAGATGAAAAGCCGAGCCTTCGCCAGCTCGCCACGGCGGCAGACGTTAGTTTGAACACGCTCCGCCATTATTTTGGGTCACGTGAGGAGCTCGTAACCGAGGCATTCCAAGCCGCGGAGGAAGAGGGCTGGGACGCGTTTGAGCTCGTCGGCGAAGCCGCGGAGAAGTCGCCGCGAGAGGGTCTCCTTCATCTTCTCCTCGGATTGGTGAGTGCGTGGCATCCCGATGACCTCGGGGGCGACCACGCCGGGGGCCTGCAGGAGTCGCTCGGAAGTGAGCAGCTCGGACCCGCGTTCGTGCGCCACGTTCTCGAGCCCGCTCTGGTCCAAATCGAGGGGCTGCTCATGCGCTGGGACGCCGAAGGGCGGCTTCGTGTGCCGGATGCCCGTGCAGCCGCGCTTATGATCTACGGCCCACTCTCCCTCGCGCTCATTCACCAGCGCCAGCTTCACGGTCACGCGGTGCGTCCGCTCAATGTCGATCGATTCGTGACAACGCTCGTCGACGGCTTTCTCGTCGGTCACGCCGTCGACGCGTAGCGGACCCGGTTCCACAGCGGCGTACGCGAGATCGACAGTCGCGTTCACCACGTCGTGGCGTTTCGCGTGCTCAGCTTGCGAGCATTTCGGTGAGCGCGGCTCGGGCGTCGATTCGAACTGCCGCACCTCGCGCATCCGCGCCGCGTCCCGCGCGCGCTGCACCGATTCGGTAGGCTGCCTCTCGCGCGAAGCGGTGAAGCTGGAGGCAGCTCCCTGCGCCGTCGCGAAGACCTTCGTCGAGCTGAGCTTCCGCTTTCCGTCGAAGCGTCCGGATCAGGCCGCCGTGGGAAACGAAGAGTGCGCGCGTAAAGCGGTGGCCTTCGCGATGCGCGTCGCTCGCACCGTGAGGCACATCGAGGAGTGCCGCGACGATGCCTTCGGTGTAGCTCTGATGAAAGTCCGCGAAGGCAGAGACCAACTCGCCGGGGACGGTCGCGGGGGCGACCTGGAAGTGGTGACTCAGGGTTGCCCACTCCGTGCGGTTGGCCCCGAGGAGGCTCGCGCCCAGTTCGAGGGCACGATGAAATCGGGCCAGGGGCGACGTCCCGAGTGTGCCGCGAAGAGGTGCGAGGACGCCGCCCTGGGTTGCGCGAAGAGTCGTCACTGCAACCGCACCGAGGTTCAAAAGGCTGCCTCGACCGCTGGGCGGGAGGGCGAGGGCGGCGGCTTTCAGCTCAAGGGACGCGGCGACAGACATACGACGTCTTCGGCGAGACTGGGGGTCAGTTGCCCGGGGAGCTCGGCGAGAACATGGCCGAAAGCCTAGAAAACAGGGTACGTTGAGGGCGTATGGGCGACCGGCCGATGCTGATTTTCGTGAGTGATATCCACCTCACGGATGCCCTTCACGGAAGCTCCATCCCCCGAGCCGCCACCTTCGAGCGCTTTTGGACACGAATCCAGGCCTCCCGCGGCAAGCGCCCCGCCAGGCTTGTGTTCGTAGGCGATCTTTTCGA
>JBCDAA010000620.1:0-3824 GCA_039186435.1 Myxococcota bacterium
CGTTGGTTTCACTACTCGGCCGCAACCGCTCCCGCCGCCGGTAGCCACAGCTCAAAACGCGTCCCCCCGCCCTCCGCCGCAAGGCACGCGATCGTTCCGCCGTGCGCCGCGACGATTTGCTTCGTAAGCGGCAACCCAAGACCGCTGCCCCGCTCCTTCGTCGAAAAGAAGAGGTCGAAGATCCGATGCCGTTGATCTTCGGCGATCCCCGGTCCTTCATCGATGACGTCGAGCTGGACGCCCTCCCCCCGGGCACGCGCCACGATGCGAATCACACCGCCTTCCATTGCCTCGCGCGCGTTTCGCAAGAGGTTCAAGAGCGCCTGCCGCATCTGCGCCTCGTCGTACGCCACCATGGGCAGATCGCGCGCGACGTCGAGCACGAGCTCCACGTTCGACGTCTCCATCTCCCGGCGCACAAAGAGCGCCACCGACTCGAGCATTTCGCTGAGCTCGTCGGGCTCGAGATGCGGCTGCGGAAGGCGCGCCAAACGAAGGTACTCCTCCGTGATCGCTGTGAGTCGATCAACCTCGCGGTGAATCGCCCGCATCAGCGCACGCGCTTCGTTGTCCCCTTCCGCGAGCTCGTCTTCGAGCATCTCGACGTTCAAGCCGATGCTCGAGAGCGGATTGCGAACTTCGTGGGTGACGTGCGCCGCCATGCGTCCGATCGCCGCGAGACGTTCGGTTTGAATCAAGCGATCCTTCGTGCGCAGCGCGTCGGTGACGTCCTCCGCAACAAGCAGCACTTCTTTTTCGGATCCCAGCGGCGTCGCGAGCAAATCGATCGAGCGCCCCTCAAACGACGTCGCTTCGAGAAAGATGCCGTCCGAGCGCCCGCGCGCATCCCCCAGACGCTCGAGGAGCACGGGCAGACTCAGCACCGACGCGAGCTCCTCGCCTACGCTCGCTTCACTCAGGCCAAGAACGGTCCGCGCCGCCGGGTTGAGCGTGCGAACGCGATCTTGATCGTCGAGGACGACCACAGCCGCGCGAAGCCCCGCCACGATCTGCGCCTGCATGCGGCGAAGATCCTCGAGCCGAGCGTCACGCGCTGCGAGCGCTTCCACCATTCGCTCAAAGTCCTGCGCGAGATGTGCGAGCTCATCGTCGCCGCGCGGCTGGAGCTTTCGAGACGAAAGGTCTCCCTCGGCCACGGCCGCCACACGTTCCTGCAGGAGCGGCAGCGGCCGAAGGACACGCTGGGACCAGATGGTCGCGGTGAGCCCAACCCCGAGTGCGAGCAACGCGAGGACGCCGAGCACGATCGACGCCTGCCGTTCCTGATCCGCGGACTCGGCTGCAATCGCATCGATGCGATCCACGAGCCGGTTGTACCCTTCGCGGTATTCGCGACTGATCGCGCGCTCGTCCTGAAGCAGCGTGTTCAACTCCTCGGCCGCGACTTCGTCCTGGCCGTTGTCGAGGGCGGTGAAGAGCCGGTCGTAGCCTGGCTGCGTTCGCTCGTAGAGCGCGAGCACCGACTCGAAGGACTGCCCCGCCGACTCCAACGTTTCGAGATCGCCGGCCTGACGCGCGAGACGATCGGCGCGGTTAAAATAGTGTTGAAAACGACGCCGCGTTCCCGGGCGAACCTGCCGGGCGGCGTCGAACCACGCCCGCCCAAGACGCGAGCTGTCGAGAACTCGCTCGAGCTGCTGCCGAAAGACGCTCTGCTGCGCGCGCGCCTCGTTGAATCGCATCGCGAGCGGAAGGTAGCCGTCGTGAAGGAGCCGCAGCTGCCGCGCAGTGCGGTCGTGTTGCACGAGGCTCGTCACCGCCACGGACGCAAACGCGGCGAGCGTCAGCGCGAACGCTAGGAAGATGCGCGTCGGAATCGACAGGCGTCGCGTGCGCGCGCGGTCCTCGGCGGCCAAGCGTTACCCCCCAAGAATCGGCTGAAGCTGCTCGCGCAAACTGGCATCTGCCGCGACCGCCGCTTGCGCTGCTTCCCGCGCCTGCCGCCGCTGCCCGAGGGCCTGAAACGCCCGCGCCCGGAGCGCATGCACCTTGCCGGGCTCCGGATGCTGAACCAGTAGCGCTGAGTCCGCTTCGTAGAGCGCATCCCGCGCGCGGTCTTTTTCGAGATAGACCTGTGCCAGCAGGGCGTGCGTTTCCGGGTTCGCCGGATCGACGAAGGTGCCCATCTCGCCGATGTCCATCGCCTCGTCCCATCGGGACGCGTCGACAAGCAGCTTAAGGAGCGTCGCGTTGGTGGCGCGATCGTGTTCGTCGATGCGCGCGAGCCGGGAAAGCGCCCGCATCCGAAGGTCCGCGTTGTTGGCCCCCTCGGCGATCTCCGCAAGACCCTGCCAGGCTTCCTGACGATCCGCGTCCACGTTCGTCGCCGCCTCGAGCTCTCTTTGCGCCGCGGCGCGGTCATCACGTCCAAGGGCCGAGCGCGCAAGAAGAAGCCGAATCTCGTAGCCGTCTCGGCCGCCGGAAACGATCGCTCGAAGGTGCTGCTCGGCGGTCGCCCCGTCGCGCTGCATGAGCGCCAAACGCGCGGCGACAAAACGTGCGACCGGCTGCGCTCCATCCTTGGCGATCGCTTGCTGCGCGACCTGCCCCGCCTCTTCCGCTTCGCCGTGAATCAGGAGTCCCGCCGCGAGGGCCGCTAGCTTCGCCGCATCGTTGGGCGCGGCCTCGGACGCCTGACGCAGCGCCGCGAGGTCCTCGTACTGACTGAAATCGACCGAGAAATCGTTCGCGCGCGCAGAGAGACGCTGCCGCGCCGCCGCACGAAAGTTCCGGTCGAGCTCCTCGATGGAGATCCCGAGCGCGCGCTGCACCACCTCGGGGGAAGAACGCCCCGCCGACCACTCCCGAAGCATTCGCACCACGTCCGGAAAGCCGTGCTCGTCCGCGATGTGCTTCACGATGCGGGTGCTCGCGTAGTAGGCGACCATCATCTCCATCGCCGAACGGGCGTGCGTAAACGCGCGGTTCATCAGCCGCAGTTCGGGAAGCCGGTCGTTCTGCAGCGCCTGCCAGAGGTGATGGTCCATCTCGCGGCGCCATTCGGGACGTGCGATCAGCGTTTCGTACTCCGCCAGCCCCTCCGTGAACCACCGAGGCACGCGATTGCGAGAAAGCTGAATGTGAAACACGTGGGCGAGCTCGTGCCAGGTGATCTGCCCCCAGTTGAAGGGACCACCCCGCGGCGAAATCGCGGTGACGACCTTGCCGAAGCACACCCCCTGCACGCCGAGGCTCGGCAAGCCGGTCGTACGCACCGAGAAATGCCCCGTGTTCGCGAAGAGCTCAATCCGAAGCGGCCCTTCGGGCGTGAAGCCATAACGCTGAACCATGCTTCGGTACGCGCGGCGGAGCGTCCTCGGAATGTAGCGCTCGAGGATCGGACGCTCGTCGTTGTGCATCCGAAACACAAAGGGCCCGTCGGTGAAGGTGCCGTATTGATTCGGAATCACCTCGTCGTAGAAGTTCAGCGTGTTGTAGACGCGAACGTTGAAGCGGTCTCGCTGCCACGCACTGCGAAGGGCCGGAAGCGCCGCGTCCTCATCGCCCATCCGCAGCAGGTTCAGGCCGAGCGCGGCGTGCGCGCGCGCGTCGCTGCTGTTGAGGGTCACCGCCTCACGCGAGAGCGCCACGATATCCGGATAGCGGTGCTCCCACTCCGCAAACTCCCCAAGAATATTGTAGAGCTCGCTGTAGGTTCGGTGGCGCCGCAGCACCTCGCGCTTCGCCGCCTGAAAACCGGCGTCGTCATCGGCAAGGGAGCGCACCGCCGCGCGCACGCTGAGCGCTTCGAGGTCGTTGCTGTCGATGGCGAGGGCGCGGTCGAGATGTCCGTCCGCCGCCGC
>JBCDAA010000621.1:0-3810 GCA_039186435.1 Myxococcota bacterium
GCGGTGGAGCTCGCGATCCCGTCCGGCGCGCTCATCGAAGTCGCGGGCGGAACGTACGGTCCGCTGCTGCTCAACCGCGACAATGTCTCACTCCGGGCGTGGCCCGGGACCGGTCGACCGATCATCGACGCGACGGGTCGGGCGGCGGGGATCACCGCGCGCGCGGCAAATCTCCTCGTGGATGGATTTGAGGTGTTTGGTGGAGGCGAGCACGGCATCACGATCAACGGCGCGCGCAACCAAGGAGTGACGGTTCGGCGCGTCGAGGTTCGCGAGTGCGGGTTTGCGGACGGCATGTTCAACAACCACAGCGGCCTGATGGTCAACAACGACGCGACCGACGTCGTGATCGAGGACAGCGTCTTTCGGGACAACGTCACCACTATCGCCGGGCGAATCTGCTCGGGCCTTCATGTGAACTCCGGTATTCGGGTCCTGGTCCGCGGAAACGAACTCCGGGGCAACTCGCAGCACGGCCTCTTTTTGGCGATCTCGAGTGACGTCGTCGTGGAGAGCAACGTGTTCGTCGACAACGGCCAGTCGGGCGCACGGCTCGCGGAAACGGATGCCGTCTTTCGAAACAACGTGGTGTGCGACACCGAGGGGATCGGCGTGGAAATGCTGGGCGACCGTCCGATTCGCGTCGCGTCCAACACGATCCTACGAAGCGCTCAGTCGGCGGTGGTCGCCCTTGAGGACTCCGAAAAGCGCGTCGAATCGAACATTCTCGCGTTCAGCGGCGAGTTCGGCCTGGTAGCCGGCGACGACGCGGACCTGGTCGCCGACGCGAACCTCTACTTCGAGAACGCGATGGGGGACGCCTCGGGATTTGCGCTCGACTCGGAAGGGAATGTCTTCGCCGATCCCCTCCTGCTCTCGGACCGCTGCGATCCTTCGCTGGCGGAGGCCTCGCCCGCCCTCGCGGCGGACATCGGCGCGCGGTAGGTGCGTCTCTAGCGAGAGAGCGCTTCGACGCGGCCCAGCACCCAGGGTGGTGCCTCAGGAATGGGATCGCCTCCCTGGTCCCGGGTCGCGACGATCGCAATGCTCGCCGCTGCTGCAACCAGCGCTACCGCTGCGACCGCCAGCAACACGCGCCGAAGTCGAGGGGAGGAACGTTCGACCACCGGCGCGGGATCGAAGTGGATTTCTCGGACCTGAAAGCTGCCCTCTTCGAGCTCGACGGTGATCTCCTGCTCACGGCCGTCGTCGCTGCGCACTCGCACGACGTGCGGCCCCGGGTCGACTTCGGTGCGCGTGCGTTCCTCAGGCTCGAGAGATCCCACGACGACCCCGTCGATTCGCACCGAGGCCGCGACCGATCCGGTGAGACGAATCGAGACCACCGCGAGACGCGCGGTGACTTCGGTAAAGCGCTGCGTGACGACCGAACGCCGCTCTTCCGGGAGCTCGCCAAAGTCGGCGGCGAGGATCCGCTCGAAGAGATCGCGTGCCTCGACGAGTCTCCCGCGATTGAGTTTGACGAGGGCGAGGTTGTAGGCGGTCGAGGCGCTCGGATCGGCGCGAAGCGATTCGGACAGCAGCCGGTCCGCGTCGACGAGGCGACCCTCGGCAGCCGCGGCGCGCGCTTCCGCGTTGAGGTCTTGGGCTGTGGCCACTGAGGCGCTCAGCATCACGAGCGCGACGAGTCCAAAGCCGTGATGGGCGCGAGACATCTAGTCCCAAAACTCGCTGTCGAGGCCCATGGCCGACGGAGTCATCGATGCCGCGCTCATGGCGCCGCTCATGGCGGTCATTTCGCTGGTCATCCCGCGTCGGCGCATAGGGACGCGTCGGCGACGTCGCATGCGTGACGGCGCGGCGACCTCGGTCATCGGGACGATCTCCGGCGGGGATACCGGAACAACGACGGGCGCCATGGGCGGCGGCGAAGGGGTGTCGACGACCGTCGGCTTCGGCGCGTCCACGACCGGGGTGCCGGGCTCCGAGATCGCAACGACCGCGCCGCCCGCGCCAAGAAGCACGATCGCGGCGGCGGCGAGCCCCCGAAGGCGGGTTCTCCGTCGTTCGATTTGCGTCGGGGTTGGGCGATGGCGCGCCTCTTCGATGTCGAGCGCTCGCTGCGCTCGTTCGGCATCGCGTCGCGCACCGTGTTCCTCGTCCATGTACGCCGCGAGCTCCACCCACTCGTCGACTTCGCGGATCTCGTCAGCGACCTCCGCAATCCGCGCGACCAGCTCAGCCGCGCTCGCGATGCGATGATTACGCTCCTTGGCGAGCATGTCGTAGAGGAGCTTTTCGAGTGCCGGCGTGGCGTCTCCACGAAAGTCGGTTAGGTCCGGCGGCGGTTCGTTCAAGATGCGCTGGGCGACCGTTTCGATTCCGCCGCCGTGGTAGAGGCGTCGACCGCTGAGCGCTTCGAACAAGGTTACGCCGAGCGCAAAAATGTCCGCGCGTCCGTCGAGATGCTCGAAGCGAAGCTGCTCCGGCGCCATGTAGCCGGTCTTGCCTTTGAGAACCGCCGCGGTCGTTTCGGGCGACTCGCCGGTGAGCACTTTCGCGATGCCGAAGTCGACCACGCGCACGATTCCGTCGTAACCAACCAGGAGGTTCTGTGGCGAGATGTCCCGGTGCACCATCGGGCTGGGTCGACCGTCCACCCCGACGAGCTCATGAGCGGCGCGCAGTCCCTCGGCGGCTTGTGCTGCGACGTTGAGAGCGACGGAGAGCGGAAGGAGGTCGTTCTGCTGGCCCACGTGCCGAATCAATAGGCTGACGCTGATCCCCTCCACGAAGTCCATCAGAAGAAAGGGCCCGCGTTCGTCTTCGCCGACGTCCAAGACCGGCACGACGTTCGGGTGGCGAAGCAACCCGGCGATGCGCCCTTCCTCGAGAAACGCTTCGACCATTTTGGAGTCGCCGAGGAGGTGGGTGTGGGGGCGCTTCACGGCACAGACGCGCTCGAAGCGACCCTCCCGCCGGATCACGAGTTCGACGAAGCCAAGACCACCCCGCGCGATTTCCCGCACGGTATGGAGTCGACCTTCGCTCACCACGAAAACCTAACACAGCTGCACCAAGCGTTGGGTACGCTTACGGGGTGAGTGACGCATACCAGCGCGCGATCCGAGGAGAGCCAAGCTGGGAAACGTCGACCGACGAAAGCGTCCAAGCCGTAGGCGCGAACTCGACGGGGGGTCCTCTTCCTGTGAGCGAGGCCCCCTTGGTGCAGCGCCAGCGGGTGCTGCGTTCCGTCCTCGCGTTCACGCCCGCGGAGGAAGCGATCGCGGGCGAGGACCCGCTCGCACGGGTGGTCGATGCGCTTCGCCGCCGCTGGAATGCGCTTCTCGCCCGTTCCCGCGTGACGGCACCCGAAGTTGACCTGAAGTCGGCCCGGCAACTCGATCCTTCCCTGGGTGTAGAGTGGCAGACCCAGGACGCCCTCGCGGCGCTCGCTGCAGGCGACCTGGAGAGGGCGACGCAGGTTGCTCGTCGCGCCTCGCGAATCGCGGCAAGCGAAGGCGTCCTTCAGGGTGAGTACCTCGCGAATCTCGTGCTTGCGCGGGTGCGCCGGGCGACCGGGATGGCCCACTACGCCATTCGAATTCTCGACGCGCTCGCGCGTGTGGTCCCGGCGATCTGGAAGCCCTGGGTGGAGCTGGAGCAAACGCTTGCGGGGGCGACTTCGGCGGGTTTTCGAAGCGACGCACCGCCTCTCTGGGGCGTCGAGCTGGATACCTACCGTGCGCTGCTTGCGGTGAAGGGGGATGTTCCCCCGGTCGCGTCTCCCGTTGTCTTTGGGACCACGAATGAGATTCCCTTTGGGCTGCGCGATCCTTCGACCGACCC
>JBCDAA010000622.1:0-3810 GCA_039186435.1 Myxococcota bacterium
CCGGTAGGTCCGCCGCTGCTGCCAGTCGCTCGCGCACTTCCGGGTCGAGCTCCTCGCCGGTTTCGATCGTCAGCTCATCCGCAAGCGCAGCGAGCTCCTCTTCGGGGAGCGGTGGCTGCGCGTCTGCGAGCTGCGCGAGCGACAACGCAGCCAGCGGCAAAGCGAACCTCCACCCCCGGGCCATCCCAACTGCGCGACGCATGCACATGCGAACAGCACGAGTCGTGCCACGCGCCCGCGAACGGTAGATTTCGTTCTTCGGAGGCCGCGTCTGCACATCAAGTGCGCCGGCTCTGCACTTCTTGTTCTCCCGATGCGCGAGAGGGTTGCGCCAGCGACACGTCGTCTGGCAGCGTGCGCCTATGCGATGGATAGTCGCGGGCCTCCTGCTCTCGTGGGCGGGTGGACTGAGCGCACAAGACGGCGATCCGGCGACCATCGCACGCTCCCTCTTTGAACGCGGGCTCTCCCTCGCGGAAGAGGAGCGATTCGAGGAGGCCGCGGAGGTCTTCGAGCGCTCTTTCGAGGTCGTGCCTCGAGCGAGCACCGCCCTGAACTGGGCCATCGTCCTTCGGCGCCTCGAGCGTCCGCGCGAAGCACTCCGTGCCCTGGACGAGTTTCGCGAATACGCCGACCTCGCGACCGAGCCCGACCGACGCGATGCGGAGAACCTTCGCGCGCAGCTTCGGACGCAGCTTGTCGCCCTTACCCTGAGTGTTCGTCCTGCCCGCGCGCGCATCGAGGTGGACGGTCGCGAGGAGCCCGGCGAAGGCAGCGAGCGTTTTCTCGTGCTCGATCCTGGATCGCACCTCATTCGTGCGTTCGCGGACGGGTACCTTCCTGGAACGCTCGAGCTTGCGCTCCGCGCCGGCCAGGAGCTTCGGGAGCATCTACACCTCGAGCTTGCGCCGCGGGAGTCGTCGCGACGTCGACTTCGCCGAGGTCTCGGATTTGGCGCCGCAGCGGTCGTGGTTTTGACAGTGACCATTGTCGCCATCGCGCTCGCACGCCGAGATTCGGGCGACGGGCTGTGTGCGATCGACTGCGACTGAACGTTGGCGGGGTCGAAGGTTGCTCAACCTAAAGACCGAAGGTTTTAAGTTCGCGGGGGAACCTCGGCCGAGCGGTGCCGTAACCTACCCCACGGTGAAAAGCGCTTGGGACCCGCTTGACTGCCGCTCGGAAGGTGACAGGGCCGCTCATGGGCAAGAATCAGGACCACGCGCAGTTCATCGTTGGCGCGTGTCTCGCGGTGGCAATCGGATGCGCGGCAGGAGACGGGCGCCGCCCGCGTATTGGGCGTGATGCGAGCACAACGGATGCGGGGATGATGGTGGATGCGGCGACGGACACCGGTTTCGCGGACACTGGTTTCGTGGACACCGGATTCGTGGACGCCGGATTCATGGACGCAGGCGCGATGGACACGGGGTCGGTCGATGCGGGGTCGGTCGATGCGGGCGCCTCTGACGCGGGCTTCGATGCCGGTCCTCCCGACGCTGGTCCGCCCGATTCCGGTCCCCCCGATGCGGGCCTTCCACCCGCCTGCACCGGAGCGCTCGCCGCAACGCGAAATGGATTTGAGTCTGAAGCCGACGGATGGCTGACCGGCAACCTCGACGGGCAGACCGGAAGCTGGCCCTTCAATCCGTGGGAGTGGGGCACCCCGCGATCCGGGCAGCCGGCATGCGCGGAAGGAACGACCTGCCTCGGCACGGACCTCGACGACAACTACGCCCAGTGCGGGCGCGCGTTCATCGAATCACCGGCCTTCGACGTGTCGGCGTGCGGCTCCGCTCCGCTCGTCCTCGTGCTCACCCATCACTATCGGTTCTGGACCGGCGCCTTCGGCGGAACCACCTGGACCGACGGCGGGCTTCTCGAAGTCAGCATCGACGACGGACGCTCCTGGCTTCCCTTCGATCCGTCTGGCTATCCCGGAACCGTTCGCATCAACCCGAACCGAGGTTCGTCGTACGCGTGTCTCGACGCGGACAGCTTCTACGTGGATGGCAGGCCGGGCTTCGTCGGTTCGAACGCGGGCTGGGAGGATCTGGTCTTGCCGCTCCCCTCCGTCGCCTGGGGAGCGCCATCGGTGACCATCCGCTTCCTCTTTTCGTCGGGTGTGTCGAGCAGCACCACGAGCGCCGACACCTCGCGGCTCGCGACGGAGTTCGGCTGGTTCTTCGACGACGTTCGTATCGAAGCGATGTAGTCGAGGGAACGCTCTTCGTCGGCAAACTACGGAAAGAGCGGGCTGCTGCGAAGGGGGTACGCGAGCACCTCGTCGCCGGTCGCCGAGCCGATCGCGCCCCAACATCGCATACTTCCATCCGCCTCCTGCCCACACGCGGTGGTCTCACCCTGGTCGATCGTTTGAAAGGCGATACCGTGCGCCGCAGGAACGGGAACGTTCGAGTCTTCGGTGGAACCCACCCCCATCCAATCGCCTTCGTTGTCGCCCCAGGCGAGCCAGCCGCGCGTTGCACTGCGCGCAAAGCATCCGTCGTGGCAGACCAAGTCCTCAAAATCGGAAGCGCCCATCACGACGACCGGCGACGCCTGGTTAGCGGTATCGCCGTTGCCAAGAATACCCGCGCGCCCGGCGCCCCAGCACTGCACCTCGCCGGTCGAGCGTAGTGCGCAGCCCATCTCACGCCCCAGCGAGATCAACGTGGCGTCCGTAATCCCGGCGACCTGGACCGGCACGAGCGAAGCGATCGCGTTTCCATCCCCGAGCTGACCTGACGAGCCGCGACCCCAGCACCACACTTCGCTTCCGCGCATCCCGCACACGTGGTGTTCGCCCGCGTCGAGGGAATCGAACTGCAGCCCTCCGCCCACCATGACCGGACGCGCGCAGTCGCTACAGAGTCCGGCATCCGATCCCCAGCACCAGGCGTTTCCGCCAGCGTCGAGCGCGCAGGTTCCAATCTCGGCGACGGCGATCTCCGTGACACTCCCCATGAGTGAGTCATCCACGCGACGTGGTTCGTCCGGACCGTTGGTCTCGTCGATGTCGCCGGCGCGTCCATTCCCCCAGCACCAGACCGCGCCGCCTGCCTCGCGAGCGCACGTCCGCGCGCTGTAGGAATCGACCTGCTCCGCGGTGACCCCGATCGAAACGGGTTCGAAGCGATCGCTCCCATCGCCCACTCCAAGCGCGACGGACCCGTCTCCCCAACAGCGCACGTCCCCGCCGGTGATCCCGCACCCGTGACGCGCACCGACAATGTACGTTCCAAACGTGGCTGCGACGATTCCGGGCTGGGTTCCATCTCGTGGCCGGTCGTCTCCGTGCGCTTGAGAGCGGGGAAATCCAAAGCAGGTCGGACCGCCTGGGCGCTCTGCGCAGCAGTGCTGAACCCCGCAGGTCAACGATGTCGCGTCATCGATCTCTGGAACTGCCACCCCGATCGTTTGACGACCGCCAAATGCGGTTCCCAAGCCAGCCCGATTTCCCGTTCCCCAACAGTAAACTTCCCCGCCCAAAATCGCGCAGCTGCGATGGGCGTGGGGGGCAACCTCCGACTCGCCGGCAACCGCTTCGAGGGGCGTTGGCGCGCCGACCGGATCGCCGCTGACCCCGACGGCCGCGGTCGCATTCGCCCCCCAGCACTCCCAACCATCGGTCCTCTCGATGCAACCGACCGTGGCCGACGAACCGAAGAACCCAACCCGGCCCCCAAGGCGCACCTCCTGGGCATCGCTCGCAATTCGTGTTGGAAGGTCTACGCCATCGACCGGATCCGCGAGTTCGCCCCAGCAAAAGACGTCGCCGTTGTAGCGCCGGGCACACGTGCTATCCGC
>JBCDAA010000623.1:0-3793 GCA_039186435.1 Myxococcota bacterium
CCTCGGGACGCTGGCCAGACAGTCGGTCACCCCCCGCCCCGCTCCCTCCCTTCAGGTCTGTTGTTTCCGTTTCAGGTTGTGGGCCTGGATCACCGAAACGGGTTTGGGCGACTGCTCGGGCGATTCACCGCCACTGCTTTGCAGTGTCGTTGTCTCGCTTTGCGACTCGCCTTCGCTGCTTTGCAGCGCTGACGAGGCGCGGATCTGGGCGAGGACGAGCACGAGCACGAGCACGAGCGCGAACACGAGCACGAGCGCGAGGACCGGGGCGAGGAGGTTGAAGTCGTAGCGACGCGCGCGCGGTCGCTCACCTACAAACGACCTCCTGGCGAACGAACCCGCGTCACTCGGCGGGCGTTTGATCCACTGCGGCGTCCCCAGGATCGGTGAGCCAACGAGTGAGCGGACCGAGCGCACGGGCGCCTCCGGACGAGAGGTCGTACGCGGCGCGGTATAGGCAAGGGACGAGGATTAGGGTCAGCACGGTCGCAAAGCTGAGACCCCATGCGATGGCGGTGGCCATGGGCGAGAGGAGCGGCGATTCCGCTCCTGCAAGCGCGAGCGGAAAGAGGCCCGCCACCGTCGTGATGCTGGTGAGAAAGATGGGGCGAAGCCGGAGAAGCGATGCCTCCGCGATCGCATCGTCGACGTCGACGTCGGGCCCGCGTCGTTGATTAATAAAGTCCACGAGCACGAGCGAGTCGTTGACCACAATTCCGGCGAGCCCAACCACTCCGATCAGCGCGATCAACCCCACCGGCGCGCCGCTGACAAAGAAACCAACGACCACGCCGATAAAGCTCAAGGGGATCGCCGCCATCACCACCAGCGGCTGCACAAAACTCCGAAACTGCGTCGCAAGGATTGTGAAGATCACCAGAATCGCCACACCAAACGCGTTCCGGAGCGACTCGAGGGATTCGTTCGTGCTCTCGTACTCCCCGCCGAGCTCAAAGCGGACGTCGGGGTTGGCACGAACCAGCTCGTCGATCCGATCTCGGAGCGCTCGGTTGACGGCCGCGGACGTCGTTCCTTCGTCGATCTGCGCGGTGACCTTCACCACCCGGTCGCGATCTTTGTGCTTGATGATGGCGGGTCCTCGTCCGTGCTCGATGTCTGCGATTTCTCGTAGCTCCACCGGTCCCGTCGGTGCCATCAACGAAAGCGCGGCGAGACGTCGGGGGTCGCTCCTGGCTTCCTCGTTCAGCTGCACGACGATGTCGATTTCATCATCGCCCTCACGCGTCGTCGCTACCGGCGTGGCGCCAAAGGCGCTCTGAAGCCAGCCCGCGACGAGGGGCGGCGTGACCCCGTGGAGCGCGGCGCGACTCTCGTCGACCACGACCCGAAGCTCGCGCTTTCCGAGCTGGTAGTCACTCGCCACATTGCGCACGCCAGGCACTTGACGCAGCTCGGCGCTCGCCTGGCCCGCCAGGTCTGCAAGCTCCTCCAGATCGTCACCGAAGATCCGTAGCGCAACCGGGGCGCCTCGCGGAGGCCCAGGTCGGAACTCGATCACCTGGAGGCTGGATGGGCCCACCAGGTCGTCGAAGAGCCCTCGTGCGTCGTCGAGGAGCGCGGTCCCAGCACGAATGGAACTTCGTTCCGCAGGGGGCTTGAGGTACACGGTCACCATCGCCACGTGATCGCCGCGATCGACGCCCATGTCGGTCCGTGTCACGCCGCGCGCCGCCACGATCGCTTCGACGTCCGGGTTCTCCAAGGCAAGAAGGCGCTGCTCGACTTCGGCAAGCACTTCGTCGGTCACTTCCTTGGACGCGTCGCTCGCGAGCGTGATCCGCACGTCGAACATGTCGACGTCACCTTCGTTGAAGAGCACGACGTCCTTGGTTAGGGCGGCGGCAGCGACCAGGCCGATCGCCAAGACGTAAGCGCCACCGATCACCCAGTAGCGACGACGAAGCGCGCCGCGAAGCCAGCGCTCGTAGACCACACCAACCCGCTCGCCGATGCGTTCCCAGCGGGTCTTTGGACGCTCGGCGTTCCGCTGGAGACGCCCGAAGTCCGCCATGTGGCTCGGCAGAATAAAGAACGCTTCGATCAGTGACGCCAGGAGCGACGCAACAACAACCTTGGGAATCATCGCGAAGAACTTTCCGAGGACTCCGCTCATGAGAAGCATCGGAAGAAACGCGGCGCAGGTCGTTGCGGTCGACGAGATGACCGGCCAGAACACTTCAGCGGCACCTCGAATCGCCGCCTGGCGCCGCGGAACGCCCTCCTCCATGTGCCGGTAGATGTTTTCGATGATGATGATCGCGTCATCGACCACGATCCCGAGACAGAGGATCAACGCGAGGAGGGAGATCACGTTGATGGTGATGCCCATCATGTGCATCGCCGCGATCGCGCCTGCGAGCGCAACCGGAAGACCAAGCGCCGCCATCGCAGCGTTGCGCCCGCCGACGAAGAACCAGAGCAGCGCGAGAACGAGGATCAGCCCGGTCGCCGCGTTGAGGTAAAGGCTGTCGAGCGAACGCCGCACCTCGTGAGCCGCGTCGCCAAAGATGTCGACGGTCACGCCGTCGGGAAGCTCAAGGCCATCGATCAGCGAACGCACTTCCGCGCTGATCTTCAAACTGTCGGCGGCGGGCTCCTTGCGGACGAGAAGAAGAACGCCTGGCTCACCATTAACGCGACCCGTGACTCGCGCGGGACCAAACCCTTCCGACACCTCCGCGACATCGCCCACGCGAATGCTCCCGCCGCCGGGGTCGGGTCGCACCACCACATCCTCGACGGCGTCCGCCGAGCCCACCCGTGCCATGCCGCGAACGAGGCGCGCATCTCGACCGCCCAGGGTCCCCGCAGGAACATTCGCACCACGAATTCGCAGCGCATCCGCGACGGCCGTAAGGGGCAGCCCGCGGGCGACGAGACGATCGGGATCGACGTCGACCAGAATGCGACGATCGCGCATGCCGTTGCGGCCAACTCCTCCAACGCCTTCGATCTTCTCGAGAGCGTCCGAGAGATCCATTCCCACACGGCGCAGGACACGCTCGGGCACTTCCCCTCGAACCGATACCGCGATGGTCGGAATGTTCACCGAGAAGGTGCGCACCTCGGGACGCTCGGCGCCTTCCGGCAAATCGTCGACGCTCGCAACCTCCGCCTGCACCTCGAGAGTCTTACGACCAACGTCCTCGATCTCCGGCTCGAACTGCACGAAGACCATGCCGACGCCTTCGCGCGCGGAGCCCCACATCTCGCGAATGCCGTCGACGGTCCACACCGCGTTCTCCACCGGCGTGAGCACCTGCTGCTCGATCTCTTGGGCGGACGCCCCGGGAAAGATGATCTGAACGCGACACCAGCCCGTCGGAACCGTGGGGATCGACTCGCGCGTCATGTCCTGCATGACGAAGGCGCCCACGGCGACCATGATCAGGCCGACGAGGTTGACGAGAACCGGCTGACGAACCGAAAAGCGCGCGAGGCCGCGGCTCATTCCGCTTCACCGTCGGCCGCTTGCTCCACGATGTGAACGGGCCGCTCGTGAACGACGCGATCGAGTCCCCCCACGACGATCGCTACGCCTTCCTCGACGCCCTGCACCGCAATCGCGTCGCCGTGGGTCTCGCCCACTTCGATCGCCACGCGTCGCGCCACCCGATCGTCGACCACGAAAACGTGCGGCTGGCCGTAGCGCTCGAAGATCGCGCTCGCGGGGACCAAAAGCGCCTCCCGCGCGGGCCCCGTTTCGACAAAGAAGCGCCCCGCCAAACCTGGGCGCAGTCGCCCCTCGGGATCGAGAACACGCAGCTCCACG
>JBCDAA010000624.1:0-3784 GCA_039186435.1 Myxococcota bacterium
AGCGCCTCGTTTTCCCCGTCTTTGTCGATCTCTCGAAGCGCACGGAGACGGCGGTCGATCGGAGGGTGAGTGCGAAGATGCACCTCCCACCAATGCTCGAGCGGAGTCGCCAGGATCGCTTCTCGAACGTCGTTCCCGCGTCCCTGCTTTCGTAGTTCGCGCCGGCACGTGTGAAAGAACTCCCACGCTCCGCCCTCGAGACCTGCCTGGCGACACCATCGGTACGCAAGTCGATCCGCGTCGAGCTCGATCTGATAGCCGACCCGAAGCCAGCGCCCCAAACGTCGAAGCGAGCGGAGCGGCTGCGGCGCGATCTCGACATGACGGAGCGCGACGTGGGCAAGCTCGTGCGCGATCACAAACGCGAGAACCGTGCTCGGCGCGGTCACATCGAGATGGCTCGACACCAGAACGACCGGGCCCGGTGCCACCGCCCCAAGGGGTGCGTTGGCCGCGATCCGAATGGGCACGTCCGGAACCGGGATCAGCAGCCCCTCGGCCGCGCGAAGTCGCCGCGCGATCGCATCGAGGCGGGGAGACAACCTGCCCTTTCGAAGAACGCTCTCGGTTCGCGCGCGATCGGCGGCGCCGGCGTGAAAGCGAACGAAGTCCTCAAAACGCGTCAGACCTGAAGGAGCGTGCACGCGTAGGGTAGTGCAGGACGTGTGCGCACAGGAACGCGACCGACCGCCTCACGTTTTCGAAGGCAGACCGTCGCTGTGGGGCACCACGCCCAGGCGCTATTCCTCTTCGCCGCTCCCGAGCAACCCGCCGATGCCCACCCCGAGCGCCTGTGAGCGCCCCGCCGCGAGCTTCTGAAGTGACGAGAGGTGATGAAGCAGAAGGTCGCGGTTGTCGGCGACCGGCAGGTTGAGCATCTCGAGCGCGCCGATGCGGTCCTCGGGCGAAAAGGGCGGATCCTCGACGCGCTCCATCGAGAGCTTCTCCGGCGCATAGGTCGAATGCACCGGCTTCGTGTCGAGGATGGTGTAGTCGTCCCCGCGGCGAAGCTGCAGCGTGACCGTGCCGCTGACGCTTGGCGAAACCCAGCGCGTCAGGGCGTCCTTGAGCATTAGCCCCTCGGGATCGAACCACTTGCCTTCGTAGAGCAGGCGTCCGAGGCGCCGCCCGAGGGTGAAGTAGAGGTCCGTCGTCGACTCGTTGTGAATCGCGCTGAGGAGGCGCTCGTAGGCGAGGTGCAGCAGCGCCATCCCGGGCGCCTCGTAAATGCCGCGACTCTTGGCGTCGATCACCCGGTTTTCGATCTGGTCGCTCATGCCGAGGCCGTGGCGACCGCCGATGGTGTTGCACTCCGAGAAGAGCGCGAAGAGCGACTCAAAGGTGGCGCCGTTGATCTTCGTCGGCACGCCTTCGGAGAAGGTCACGCTGACTTCTTCCGCCTCGATGGTGACCTCGGGCCTCCAAAAGGCAACGCCCATGATCGGCTCGACGATCGTCATGCCCTTCGAGAGGAACTCGAGGTCCTTCGCTTCGTGCGTCGCCCCGAGAACGTTGCTGTCGGTGGAGTACGCCTTTTCGGTGCTCGCCGAGTAGGGAAGCCCGAGGCCCTGAAGGAACTCGCTCATCTCCTTGCGGCCACCGAGGTCCCCAACGAACTTCGGGTCCAGCCAGGGCTTGTAGATGCGCAGCTCTGGATCGACGAGGATCCCATAGCGATAGAAACGCTGAATGTCGTTGCCCTTGTGGGTTGAGCCATCGCCGAAGACATGCACGTCGTCCTCGCGCATCGCCCGCACGATCGCGGTCGTGGTCACCGCACGTCCGAGAGGCGTCGTGTTGAAGTACTTTCGGCCGCCGACGCTCAGGTGAAACGCACCGCATTGAATCGCCACGATGCCTTCGCGCACCATCGCTTCGCGGCAGTCGAGAAGACGAGCGGCCTTGGCGCCGTGCTGCGTCGCCTGCGGCGGAATGTCGGTGACGTCCTTCTCGTCCGGCTGGCCAAGGTCGCCGGTGTAGCAGTGGACCTCGAGCCCCTGACGGCTCATCCAGGCCACCGCGGCGCGCGTGTCGAGACCTCCCGAAAACGCGAGACCAATGCGGGTGCCTTCGGGCGGAAGCTTACGGTAAATGCGACTCACGGGCCGTCCATAGCACAGCGCCTCCCGCGGACGCTATGGCCGTGAGCGCGCACGCCACCAGCGGCGAAGATCCGGAAGAACGATGGACCACGCGACCAGCGCCCCGAACAACATCAGCGCAAAGAAAAAGAGCGCCCCCCCGAGGCTCGTCGGCGTGCTTCCCGCGTTGAGCACCACCAGTTCATCCGTGAGATGCAGCGCCGGAAAGCGCTCCCGGACCGGATCGAGGACGCCGGTCCGAAGCGTTCCTTGAACCACCGTCTCGGGCGGCCGCCAGGCCTCCGCCTCCGCGTGAGAGAAGGGTCCAAAGGTCGCCAGCACAGACACCGGCTGCGTCGCCTCCCACCGCTCCGGAACGACCGGAACGTAGAGGTAGTAGAGGTCGCGACCGGCGTGAGTGCGATGCGTCGAGGGCTCGAGCGCGCGATGCTCGACCGCGACTCGGCCGCGCACGGCGAGCCATCGCTGCCCTCGGTAGTGCTCCGGCATCTCGGCCGCGGTGATCCGCGTAGGCTCCGGTTCCGAGAGCGTCACCAGCAACTCGCGCCCGCCGAGGAAGAGCCCGAAGATCGAGCCAAAGCCGAGCATCACGAGCTTGATGTAGGCGAGGGGCGAGACGCTGGACGAGGAACCCACGAGAACTCCGTTGTACGCGCCAATCCTGCCCTGTCGATCGAGCAGCGCACTGGTACTTCGGCGGACACTCCCGCCCAAAGGGTGCCGTCAAACCCGAACGCCTCCAAAGGAAGCCCGCCAACGCGGCGGAATCACCCGAGGTTCGCGCCACCCAAATGTGAACGCGGAAGCGGCGCCGTCGCTCCGTAGCATAACGCATGAAGTTGGCCCGACGTTGGTGAGCCCCTTAGACCGAGGATGGTGGCCCTACGGCCCCGCACGCGACGACCTCACTGCGGAACGCGTCTGGTCCCTCGCGGAACGCGTACCGGAGATCCTTGGACCGCTCCTTGGGGAGGCGCAGCCCCTCTCCCTCAACGGAGGCGTTCTCCGCGCCGTCGATCTGGCGCGTGAGCCGTTGGACGCGTGGCGCCCGTGGCTCGAGCACGTGACCTTCGTTCAAACGCGAAGCCCTGACGTGTGCCGCGCTCTCGCTCGCGCGGACCGTACGTTTCGGGTGCCCGAAGGCGAGTGCGTGGAGGTTCTTCGCGACCTCGAGGTTGGTGCGATCGAAATCGAGAGTCGTGAGCTCCCTTTTTGGCGTGCGCCGGTCGGCATCGACACGCGCGTGTTCGTTCCACTCCTTCACCTCTCCGACAGTCTCTGGCTGGTTTGGGATCGCGACCTGCGAGAGCCCATCGCCCTCGACCGAAACGGGCGTCGCTGGACAGGCCGGCCAAGTCCCTCGACGGTGTTGCCGCTCGTCTCCCCTCCACATCCCGAAATGGCGCCCTGCAACGCGATCGCGCGCGGGGAGAAGTGGGCCGCCGCGGTCCTCGCATCGCGAAAGAGCCTTCCGCGCCTCTTCACCGGCCCCAAGAATCGCTGGGGGCTCGTCCACAGCTTTGGCCGCGACGAAGACACCGCATGGCTCGATGAGCTGTGGTGGCTTTGGAACCACGCCACGCTGCGCGAGATGGTGCAGCACGTCGCCCGGGGAAGTGCCGGCGCCTCCTTCGCCTCGATCGAGCTCGTTTCGTCGACCCGCGCGCACATCCACTGGATCG
>JBCDAA010000625.1:0-3765 GCA_039186435.1 Myxococcota bacterium
CGACACCGAGCGCTGGCTTGGCACCCTCGCGGGTGCGCTGCGGGCCCCGTAGGTTCGTGCGCCTAGAGTCGTGCACGTAGGTACGTGCGCCTAGGTTCGTGCACCTAGGTTCGGGCACCTAGGTTTCGCGCGCCCGCTTGACGAGCGCGACCAGCGCTTTTCGGGCTTCCATGGGCGTCGCGATCTCCTGGTCGAACGCAACGCGCGCGGGCCTTCGCCCGCCCTTTACCGCCACGCTCATCTCAAAACCGTAGCGATCGATTCCCGTCATCACGACATCCTCCGCCGTGGTCGCGCGCGTGAACTTCTGCGCGTAGAGCACGAGGGCATCGGCGTGGTCGTCGTTCATGTGGGTCACGATATCGTCCACGTGGGACGCGAGCGGATCCGCTTCCGCGCCTCGCCACCCTTCGATGTCGACCCAGGACATGCGGCCGTAGCCGCCGATGTAGCGAAGCGACTCGGCCCGAAGCCGGTAGAACGAGAAGTCTTTGAAGTCGACGTAGTAGTTCGCCTGCGGATGCACGCCGAGAAAGGCCTCGCGAACCGCCGGATCGCTCACCGGTTCGCAGGGACCGACCAAGGTGACGCGGCCGTTGGCGAGCGGATCCTCTGCCCGCACCTCATTCACCATCAGCGAGGCGCGCGCATCTTTCTTCAAATGCTGCGTATGCGTCGCCAGCGTGCTCACGAGAAACACCGGGTCCGGACCGTAAAGCGCAAAGGTGACGTACGAGCCGTGCGGAAAGCCTTCGTCGTTGAGCGTGGAGAGCGTCCCGGTTCGCTCGAGCGACACCAACGTGCGCGCACGCTCTGCGTGGGAGGGAGTGCGCGTGTCTGGAAACGTCAGCGGCTCTTCGCGAACCGGATTGGCGTGCTGGTCGGTGGTCATAGACTGCGAAGATACGCCACCAGCGCCGTTCGTTCCTCCTCGGTGATGGTCGTGCCGAATTCGTGGCCCTCGTTCGAGTTTCCAGCGACCGCGGTGTCCACCGTAAAGCCGTGGCGATCGAAGACGGTGGGGCGCTCGGCGACCGGGCGCAGAAGATCCTCGAGGGTCGGAACGCTACCGTTGTGAAGGTAGGGCGCCGTGGCCCATGTGCCTGTCAGCTGAGGCGTCCGGTAGCCGTCGCTCATCCCGACCGCGAGGCGGTTGCGCAGGATGAAGTCGATAAAGTCCGCCCGGGCCTCCTCATCGGGGCCCCCGTCACCATCGAGCAGCGTCCGATGAAGTTCGCTCGTCGCAATCGTCCCGTCTTCGAACATTGGGTCGTCGCCCGGGATTCGTTCGACGCCGTCGGGCGAGTAGACAGCGACGGGGTTCTGCGAGGGATCGTCATTGTGGCAGGAAGTGCAGCGCTCGCGTTCGAAAAGCGCTCGCCCTTGGGAGACCAACGCGTCGTCCTCGCTTGGTCCCACTGGCGAGCGCATCACCTCAAACCAGCTCACGAGTTGGAACATGAGCTCGCGATCCGGAAAAGGAACGACCGCTTCTTCCGGGTTGGGGCGCCCGGCGCCAAACGCGAACATACCGAGGTACACCTCCGACCTCACGTTCCGGCTTGTCCCCAAGTAGTTGAGGCGAGGAGTCGTCGACAAGTTCCAGTAGGGGGGAAAGTCGACTGGAATCACCTGCGGGAAGTCCCTGCTCTCGGCGCTTGTCCTGCCGGGGCCAAAGGCGCGTGCCTTCGTCTCCGTGAGATCGCTAATGAGCGGTGCGTTTCCTGCCGCAACCCAACGCTGATTCACCTCAACGCGGAAGTCGCCGAAACGAAGACGGGTGTTCGGTGCCCCAATCCAGATTCGGCCATCGGGGAGCTCGCCAACGTGGCAGAGCGCACAGGTCTCATGCATGAGCGTCTCGTCCTCGAGGCCGCGCTTGAAACCGACCGGAAAGTCGTCGTTCGGATCGGGTAGGAACCCAAAGCTCTCGTACTGGTTGCCGAAGACCTCCGGTTCGTCCGCCATCAGCTGAAGCATGAACTCCGCAGGTGGCCACTCGTCCAGCACCTCGACGCCCCAGTTGTCCCAAAGGAAGCGAATCATCCCCTGGTACACCTCTTCACCCTCGGCAGGCGTAATCGCGTTTGCCGCCTCGAGCGGAGGGAGATCGAGCGGTGGTAGTCCGGCATCGAAGCCGGCGTCGCCCGCGTCTTCCCCCGTCGCCGTATCTACGCCCGCGTCTTCAAGAGGCGCCGCGTCGTCCCCGCACGCGAGCGCCAGGACCAAGAGCGCCGCTAAGTTTACACTTGGGGACGGAGGTGTTTGACGACACGCCGCAGACTTCGAAGGAGGAGTGTCGTCAAACACCTCCGTCCCCAAGTGTAAACTTGTCGCGGTAGTCATAGGGTCTCCAGATACGCCATTAAGTCCCTCAGCGCGGTTTCATCTAGCGCGGAGGTCCGTCCGTGCTGGTCGCGTTCGTTGTGAATCGTCACCACGTCCCGGAGCGTCGCCGCGCGTCCGTCGTGAAGATAAGGAGCACGCGCCCGAACACCGAGCAGCGGCGGCGTGCCGACGCTCTCGAGGCGCGCGTCCGGATCCGAACTCGCCTCGAGAACGCGATGCGCGAGCCCGTCGCTCCCGCCACCTGCGTGACAGTCCGCGCAGCCAGCGTCCTGAAATACCTGTTCGCCTCGGTCCGCTTGCGCCGCATCGTTCGGAAGCCGCTGCATCGGCGGCGCAACCTCGGCCATGTAGGCCGCGATCGCGTCGAGCTCGATGAGAAGCCCGTCCCCCTCCATCAGCTCGCGAATGGTCGTCCCACTGAGAACGGCCGCGTCGTCGAACTCCCCATCCCAATGAAAGGGAAGAAAGCTCGCGCGAGCGCCCCAGGCCGGCGGCGTTCGCCGCAGTTTTCGCGCCACCCCAGGCGTATGCAGAAACCACGAGAGGCCATCCTCCCCGCCCCCGGGATGGCAGGTCGCGCAGGTCACGATCCCGCTCGGCGTCAGGTGAATATCGTCGGCGTCGTGAAAGAGATTTCGGCCGCGAAGCGCGATCGCTGAAAGGCGCGTGTCTCCGAGCGAACGACGTCGCGCGATCGGATCCACTACGCCGCGACCTTCCGCGTCAAGGCGTGCGACCGCATGGTCGAAGCCCACATCCACCCACGCTGTCGACCCATCCTCCGAGAGTGTGATTCCGCGTGGGCCTCGGCCGAGGCGAAAGGTCGCAAGCACCTCCGCCCGTCGCGAGCTCGGACCCGAGAGCCCCGACGAGGACGAGCAGCGAATCAGCGCCACGTCGTCGGTGTACTGGTTCACAACCCAGAGCCGATCGCGCGCCATCGCGATCGCACTCGGTCCGCTAAAGACCTCGGCACCTCCATCAAAGCGCGCGTAGCGACCGCCGCAGGGAGCGAGGATCCGCGGCTCGATGCGGGGCTCCCCGTCGACGACCGAGCCATACCCACCGCGGTCTGCAGGACGGTCGCGATCGCTGTCGTGATCCACGCGCTGGTACGCCGCGACCACATCGCCCTCGGGAGAGGCGCCGAGCACATCGAGCTGACTCGCTGCAAATCCGGGTTCGTCCTCGACGACGAGCTCGTCGCCACCGCCCGCGAGAACCTCGGCGATCATGCCACGGCGAACCACACCGCGAAGGGAAGCCGTCACGTAAAGCTCGTCCCCGGACACCGCGAGAGAGGTCGGGCGTCCCGGCAGCGGCGTCGTTCCGATCACCCCCGACGCGTTCACCTCGACCAGACGGTCGTCCGAGGGGCAGCTCACGAGCGCACTTCCCGAAGGGAGCGCAACCACC
>JBCDAA010000626.1:0-3744 GCA_039186435.1 Myxococcota bacterium
CGTGCGCGAGTTCGTAATCGAGGCGCTGCCGGAGGTGCATGGCAAGGCTCAGCGCCGGCTCGACCGCGCCTTGGCGGCTCGCGCCGCGGCGACGCCCGACGAAGGCCTCATGTCGATCCCCTTTCATCCGGACGATGTGCTCGCCTCCGCGGACCGGATGCTTGCAGCGAATTGTGCGATCGATGCGGATGAGCGCGCGTGGGTGCTCGTGTTGGCTGGACGGTTGCTGCAAGCCGAGGGGCCCGTGCAGCGCCTTTCGTCGCTGATGGCGTCGGCCCTCGACGTGTTCACGGACAGCTCGGAACTCGCGGCCGAGCTTCGGCTTCGATTGAAGTTGGCGCGCGCCGTGGCTACGCGCATGCAGGGGCACAACCAGGCGGCTCTTGCGTTGCTGACCGAGCTTGTGCTGGAAGCCGGCGGGCATGGTCCCGCCCTTCGGGCGCTCGTTTACACGGAAGCGGCGATCGCGCGGCACGCGCAGCGCGATTTGGACGGCGCCCGCGCGCTCTACGAGCAGTCGCTTGAACTCACCGATTCGCCGCGTTTGAAAGGGCGCCTCTCGGCAAACCTCGGGTCGATTGCGCACGACGCAGGCGACCTGGATACGGCGGAGCAGACGTACAAGCGTGCCCTAACCCTGCTCACGCCCCTCGGCGACAGACGGCTCTTGGGCGCCGTGCACTGCAACTTGGGGCTCCTCTACCAGGAGCGCGGTGACCACGTGCTTGCGGAGCAAACGATGCGTATGGGTCTTGAGGAGCTGGGCAAGTCGGAAGACCGCTACCTCGGCGGCATTCACCGCGGGAACTACGGCCAGCTACTCCTGGAGATGGACCGAATCGACGGGGCCTTGCGCGAGCAGGAGCTTGCGTATGCATGCCTTCGTCGCATGGGGGATGATCGTTCGTCGGCGATTTCGCTCAGTCGGCTCGGCGCGGCGAGGGCACTGCGGGGTGACTTCGCCGAGGCGCAGCGCGACTTCGATGAAGCAAAGGGGCGCGCGCAGCGGGCCGGCGACGCGCTCGCCCATACGGTGGTGCAGCTCTACAGCGCGTTCCTCCCGTTAGCGCGGGCGGAACGGCTCGGGCGCGATCGCGAAGGCTACGCAGCGCAGCTCGATGCGTGTCGAAGCCTTATCGAGTCGGTGGTTCGCGGGTCGCAGTGGCGCCTTTCGGACGATGCGCGCACCGGTCGAAGGATTCTCGAAGCGCGACTCGGCGCCCACCGACGACTCGGCGCCGAGAGCGAAGAGGGCGATCTCTTTGTGTGCATCGAATCGCGCTTCTTTCGCCTTGCAGGCCAGCCCTGGCAGGACCTGCAGGGGTCGACGTCCGCGCGCCGCATTCTTGAGTCGCTCGTGGAGCACCGCGAAGGCCTCGACATCAAGGCCCTTCAGGAAAACGTCTGGCCCGGCGAACGCATCGATCTGGAAGCGGCGAAGAACCGCATCTACGTCGCCCTCTCGCACCTGCGCAAGCGCGGACTCAAGCAGTATATCGTGCGCACCGGGAACGCGTACGCGCTGCGGGAAGATCTCCGCGTGCGGCGCGTCCCAAGCGTGACGCCGCCAGAGGTCAGCGAGTGATCCAATTGCCTTGGTGAACCCACGGCGGAGGAGTTCAGGAGTTCCCCGTTTTTCGGGCCCGTAGCTCGTTTGCGCTGGAAGCCGTTCATGGATGTTGGCGGCCCGCGTACACTCAGCCCATGCGCGTTCAGCGACTCATCCTGGTTGGACTCTTGATCGGCTGCATCGGCTGCACCGAAGAAGCGGAGTCGGAAGAAGTAGCGCCTCGAGAAGCCGCTCCCGTAGAAGCGAACGAAGCGCCGACGTTCCCGGAATGGGCGGAAGTACAGCTGAATCAAACTGGCGAATACACCGAGGATGGCTACACGCACGGCTGGACACTGACCTGGCCTGAGGCAACCGACGATCACGGTCTCGAGGCGTACGTCATCTTGAGAGACGGGGAGGAACTCGCTCGCATTGAACCCGACCGCGAGGGGTACGACCTCGGTGACGTGCCGGAAGGAGGCCACCACTACACGGTCATTGCGCGAGACGAAGGCGCCTTGGAGGCGAGCCTCGATTTTGTGCTTCCTGCGACAACGTCGGCGCGAGTCGAGCTAGCGAGTCGGGGCACCCGTGGACCTCCCGGGTCCCTCCGAAACGGAAGCGGGCCGCGTCCAGGTTCACTTCGCGAGGCCACCGGTCCAGGCAAGCGCTTGGGTTCGGGGGTTCGAACCTTCGATCCCAACTCCGTACCCGAGCGCGTGCCAGGACGAGTGACCATCGGAGAAGCAAGCGTTGTCGGTGGCAGCTTCCGCCCGTCTGCCGTGACCAGCTTTCTTCACCGTCGAGCCGTATCCCTCAACGCCTGCTACGAGCGACTGCTACGGGACAATCCCCAACTCTCCGGAACGGTGAAAGCACGGCTCACCGTGACCCCGCGCGGATCGATCACCGACATCACCCTGGTCGAAGGGGAACGGGGTCTCTACCAGTGTGTGCAGCGGGTTCTGCGCACGATGCGATTCAACCCTGCGCCGGAAGAGAACTCGACCTTCGAGTATCCGATCACCTTCGAGCGAGCGCCGGCGGATCCCTGAACGAGGTTCGCCTCTCTAGATCTGCCAGAGCTCCGGCTCCGGAAGCGCCAGGTGATCGGCTTCCTTCGGACCCCAGGTTCCGGAACGGTAGCGATGAATGATGCCCGGGTTGTCGAGGAGCGGCGTGTAGACGCGCCAGCTTTCTTCGACCTCGTCCGCATGCACGAAGAGCGTTTGGTCACCGCTGAGCACGTTGAGAAGAAGCGTTTCGTAGGCGGGCGGGATCTCATCAAAGGCCGCGCCGTAGTCGAAGGTGAGGGGAATGCGCTTCGTACGAAAGGGATCGCCGGGCGCCTTCACGTCGAAATGAAGCTCGAAGCCTTCGTCCGGTTGCAGCGTGATCACGAGCACGTCGGTGGTGTCGAGTTTGGCGCCCATGGAACGAAAAAGACTCACCGGCACGTCCCGAAACTGCACGAGGATGCGCGAGCTCTTCGCGCCGAGACGCTTGCCTGTGCGGAGGTAGAAGGGCACGCCCTTCCAGCGCCAATTGTCGACCTCGAGCTGGAGCGCGACGAAGGTCTCCGTCGCCGAGGTCATCGGAACGCCTTCTTCCTCGAGGTAGCCGATCACCTTTTCGCCATCGACCTCGCCGTGGTCGTACTGACCGCGAATCACCTTGCTCGCGTCGATCGGTGCCATCGAGCGCAGCACCTTGATCTTTTCGTAGCGAATCGCGTCCGCGTCAAAGCTGCTCGGCGGTTCCATCGCCACCAGCGTGAGCAGCTGCGTGAGGTGGTTTTGCACCATGTCGCGGAGCGCGCCGATGCCGTCGTAGTAGCCCGCGCGGGTGCCGAGACCGAGGCTTTCGCTGACCGTGATCGTGACGCTCTGGACGCGCTCGCGATTCCACATCGATTCGAAGATCGCGTTCGCAAAGCGAAAGACGAGGAGGTTCTGAACGGTCTCTTTTCCGAGGTAGTGGTCGATGCGGTAGATCTGCTCCTCGCGAAAATACTGGTGCGTGATCGCGTTGAGCTCGCGGGCGCTTGCGAGGTCGCGCCCAAAGGGCTTTTCGACCACGAGTCGCGTCCAGCCTTCGCTCTCGTCGAGACCGACCAGCGCCAGCCCCTTCATCGCGGCGGGAAAGGCCTTCGGCGGAAGCGAGAGATAGAAGGTGCGGTTTTGCGGGAGGCC
>JBCDAA010000627.1:0-3740 GCA_039186435.1 Myxococcota bacterium
AGATGCAACGCTGTTGCACGAGCGGCGACAGAACCGACCATGAACGCCAAGAAGCATCCGTGGATTCCTCGCAACGAGTGGACCGAGCACCCGCGCTTTCCTTCGCAGGTGCTTCTGCTGGGTTCGCATGCGAACTTCCGAAACGTGAGTGAGTATCTGGTGGAGCACGCGCGAAAGGACGCGCAGCCGGCGCGACTCGAGTCGCTCTACCGCCGCTGGATTTCGGCGATGCGAAGCCATGAGTCGTACGAAGAGTCGAAGCTTTACCCGTATCTGGCCCGGCGATGGGATACGTCCTTCGCGCCAGCGGAAGAAGGGCATCACGCGCTTCATGAGGCTCACGCGAACGTGCTTGAGGCGTTCGAGGGGCTCGACAACCCGAGCGATGATCAGCGTGCCCGCGACACCCTCGTCGACGCGCTCAGCGAGCACGACCGCGTGCTAGCGTCCCACCTGGAGCTTGAGGAAGACATGGTGATTCCGCTCTTGCTCGAGCTCGAACCGGACGAGTTCGATACGTACTGCAACTCGTCCATTCGGACGCTGATGGCCCGTTTGGACGCTCAGGACGTATGGGGAAGTTGATCAACGGTCAGTGGGTGAGCTCGGAAGAGCAAACTCGCATCGGCGACAAGGGTTCGAGTTCCGAGAACCCTTCCGAGCAAGGCTCGGCGCGAAGCGTCGTTGGAGGGGGGACCCGCGGGGATTCATTTCCCGCGGGGGGAGGTCTAGGCATAGACCTCCCGAAAAAGAACGGTGACTTCGTTCGTGGGGTCACCTCGTTCCGCAACTGGATCGGTAGCGATCCGTTTCCTGCGGAGGCTGGGCGCTACCACTTGCTCGTGGCGCACAACTGCCCGTGGGCGCATCGCACCGTGATCGTTCGCAACCTCAAAGGGCTTCGCGACGTGATCGGAATGTCGGTCGCGCACTATCGCCGGAACGAAGATGGGTGGTGGTTTCCAGAAGGGCTCGACGAGTTTCAACCCACCGAGGGGAAACTCCCGCTCCATGAGTTCTACGCGCGCGCGGAGGGCGAGTACACGGGCAGCGCGACGGTTCCGGTTTTGTGGGATCGCCAGCGAAAGACGATCGTGAGCAACGAGTCGGCCGAGATCATTCAGATGCTCAACAGCGAGTTTGCCGATTTCGGCGCAACGCCGATCGACCTCTATCCCGATCGCCTGAAGAGCGAGATCGATGAGGTCAACGAGTGGGTGTATCAAACGATCAACAACGGCGTGTACAAGTGCGGATTTGCGCGCACGCAAGAGGCGTACGAGCGAGCGTTTGTTCCGCTCTTCGCGTCCCTGGACAAGGTTGAAGCGCGCCTCGATCGACATCGCTACCTTGTCGGCGACCAGCTCACGCTCGCGGACGTTCGCCTCTTTACGACGCTCGCGCGCTTCGATGCGGTCTACCACGGGCACTTCAAGTGCAACCTGCGCCGCATTGTCGACTACCCCAACATGTGGGCGTACCTACGCGATCTTGTTCAGACCGAAGGGATCGGTGAGACGGTCCAGCTCGAGATCTACAAAAAGGGCTACTACGGGCGGAGTCCCGGGATTAACCCGCGCGGCATCGTTCCGCTCGGACCCGCGATCGACTTTTTGGCCCCGCACGATCGAGCGTCGCGAGCGTACGTGACCTAAGGAGCGAGCGGACGCGGGGCGCACTCCTCTTGCGTCAGCCACTCTCGAAGATCCGCGGCGTACGATGCCCAGCGCGGATCTTGGAACTCGGCGAGCTCGAGCGCGCCTTTGGCGTTGGCGAGGACAGGTCGCGCCTGTCGCTCGAGCGCGTCTTGGTAGACGGCGAGCATCTCCGGTTCGGCGGAGATCTCTTCCGGTGCGGGAACGGCTTTGAGGTTTTCGACGAAGAAGCCAAGGCTACGCGCGATCCACACGAGGGGAACGTTGGCCTGCGCGCGATCGATGTTGTTGAGTTCGCGCTGCAACGCTTGCGACCGCGTTGAAAACTCTTGGACCCAGTCTGCCAAGGTGCTTTGGGCCCACTCATTGTAATGGACCAGCGCAAGCTCGGGAGGCGTTGGCGCCGGGACAAGCGCCGCCTGATACGCTTCTTCTGCCGCACGGAGTTCGGGGATCGAGGGAGTTGGTGGCGGCTCTGGCGGCGGGCCGTCAACGAGCGAAACGCCCGCGCACCGCGCTTCGTACTCCGCGAGGCGTGCGGCTTGCGCGTCCTCGGATTCATCGCTTTGCACCTCCGTGTGAAGGACGCCGACCTCGCTGGATTCATCGCCGGCAGTGGGCTCTGCGTTCGAGGATGTGCCTGTGGACGAACCGCAGGCGAGGGCGAGGACGAGCAGGATGCGCATGTCGCACCCTAGCTTGCCGGGAAGGGGGTGGCCCTCCCCCAGTTAGTGAAACTTGATTGGGTCCCCCTCCACTTCCGAGAGCTTCGGTCTCGCCCCCTCTTCGAGGGCGTGACCGGACTCCTCGGCCTTTCGGCCAAGTTTCAGGTCAGTCGTTGTCGCGAGGGCCAGCTACTCCCGACTAACGTTCTCTTCGATGAGCCGCTCAGCTTCTACACGAAACGTGTAGGTCGAGCTCCAGCGCTCCGGTTCGTCGAGGTCTTCGAGCGCGGTTTCGAAGCAATCGGATTGCTTCTCTTCGTCGTCGGGAAACTCTTCTTCGCACGACCAGTAGGCGTCCGCTTCCCCTTCGATCTCATCGTAGGAGCCGGCGACCTCAACGATGAGTTTGCCGTCGTCCCACCGCATCTCCCGGATGCTCTCGCTCGCTTCGAGGCGACCGTAGCTATCGGTCGTATCGCTCTCCGCGATGGCGTTGGTGAGCGTCCAACCGTTGGCGAAGCGAGCAACCACGACCTCATGAAGGGTTCGCATCTCCTCGTCCTCACAAAGGAGCGTACGAATCTCCAACACTTCTCCGTTCGCGGGCGCGGTCTCCGTGTCGGCGTCAAAACAGCGCGCCGATCGCTGGAGCTCCTGAAGCTCCGCGTGGGGCCCCGCAGCCCGGATCAGGTCGAAGTCCGGTCCTGCCGTTGCGAGCTGAAACTCCCACTCATCCCGTTCTTCCAGCTCACCGAGCTCTTCGTCGATTTCGTTCAGCCACTCTTCGACGCGCCGATTCTCGCGATGGCGAAGCGACTGCTCGAGGAGCCACGCGGTCGCCCCGAGGTTGCCGCCCTTCCCGTCGTTCGCGCGAGCGAGGTTGTAAAGGCAGGCGCCCCGGGTCCGCGGCTGCATGGGCTGCCGAAGCGCCCGTTCCAGGCGTTGCCGCGCGCCGTCCCAGCGTTCGAGCAAGACAGCTTGAAAGCCGGCTTCGCAAAGAACGATCGGGTCCGTCGGCGCGATCACGAGCGCGTCTTCGAACGCGGCAAGCGCGCCCTCGTGGTCTCCGCTGCGTCCAAGCTGTCGTCCACGCCGAACGTGCGCACTTCGCTGCGCGAGCCGCTCTCGTTCAGGCGCGGGAAGGGCCGCCACTCGTGCAGCGCGCTCCGCTGGAGTCGCGGGTCGCACCGGCCGCGCGGTTCGCGGGGGATTCGCTTGTTCGGGCGCCTCCGCCGTTTCGCTCCTCTCCGAGGTTGCGACAGCTTCTCGCTCTACGTTCTCGTTTGGCGGAGACTCGTTGCACGTACACGCGATGAGCAACGAGAAGAGGATCCAGCGCATACGAGATCGTACTCGATGTCCTGGTTCAACTCGACAGCGCGGGTCGAGCCCTACGAGCAAAACCGGTCCAGAGCAGTGC
>JBCDAA010000628.1:0-3723 GCA_039186435.1 Myxococcota bacterium
AGTCGTTCGTTTTGTGCAAAGCAGAACGGGCAGTTGAGATCGCCGTAGAAGACGTGTCGTCGGTCGTTGATCAAACGGGGCTCCAGAGTTCGTACGAAGCGCGGAAGTCCAAGGTTACGCGCGCTACTTCTGGATCAGCCCGTCGTCGAGCTCTTTTGCACGGCGGTATGCGTCGCGGTCGGAGATGCGCTCCCAGTAGCTTTGAAAGACGGGGCGTTTTTCGATCGTCCCGAACTGAAGACCCCAGCCGATCTGGGACCCGAAATAGATGTCCGCGACGGAGAATGCGTCGCCGGCGACGTAGCTCGTGTCCGCGAGCGCGTGCTCGAGCATCTTCATGACCGAAGGAAAGTCGCCGTAGCCAACGCGACCCCGTTTGTCCGCGGGAACCTCGAATCCCATGGAGCGGTTCGTCACGGCGGCCTCGACCGGCCCGGCGGCAAAGAAGAGCCAGCGGTAGTAGCGGGCCCGCTCTGCAGGCGGAGGCGCGAGTTTCGCATCGGGGTAGGCGTCCGCGAGCCAGGCGCAGATCGCCGCGCACTCGGTGACGACCGTGTCGCCGCGCACGACCGTGGGAACCTTCGCCATCGGGTTCATCGCGAGGTAGGACTCGGTTCGCATCGGCGCGCCGTACTCGACGACTTGCGTGTCGTAGGCCACGCCGCTTTCCTCGAGAGCCCAGCGAACGATGCGGCCTCGTGACATCGGGTTCGTGTAGAAGGTTAGCTCGCTCATGCGGTGAGAGTACCGCGAAGCGTGCGCAGCGATATAGTCGTCTTGATGGTCACGGTAGAGACGAGGGGCGATCGCTATCGCGTTTTGCAGGACGGTGACGCGCTACGATGGTCAGCGTTTCGGCAGGCGCTCGAGAACGATCCGGCGACGCGCGCGGCGCTGACGAAGGTGCTCCAGGATGCTCCGCATCCGGCTTACTTTTGGGAGTGCGTTCCGTGGCCGGTGGGGGAAGATCCCCTCCTTGAGTTCGTTCTGCTTTCCGCGCCCGGGCTTGCGCGTCGACGAGCGAACGCGGATGCCTTTACGGCGCACCTTGATCGCGGCAGCGGTCTCACCCGGACGTTTCCGAGTTTGCGCGGCGACGCCGAGCTTGTCGTTCCGACGAAAGAGGGCGACGAGCGCGAGTTCGGTCACCTCGCATCGTGGATTCGCTACGCCGCGCCATCCCAGATCGAGGCGATGTGGATCTCGCTCGCGCGAGCGATTTGGACGTGGCGTCTTGAGGATCGCGGCACCCTTTGGGTCAGTACCTCCGGCGGCGGCGTGCCTTGGCTGCACCTGCGCCTCGACTCGCGGCCGAAGTACTACAAATACGTCGACTTCAAGCGCTAGCGATCGCGATCGAGGCGTTTGATCGCGCGGGTGGGCTCTTCCGAGTGCGTGTGAATGCTCGGCCCGTCGTCGCGAAGGGTATCGAGGCCGCCCATCACGAGCCGGCCCAACCCAAGAAGGAGCCCGAGGAGGATCAGGATGCGAACGCGCATGCCCTTCGAAGGCATCTCACGACCTCCTGTCGCTGCAACAGCGCCCCATACTCTTAGTCTAAAGCCGAAACAGTCTTCGCACCACGATGCTCTCGCACGCCGTTCGGCTGGCAGAACCCCTCAAAGGATGCTCTAGCGTTCCGCATGAAAGCCGTGGTGGCCTGGAGTTCCGGAAAGGACAGCGCCTACGCGTTGCACGTTGCGCGTGAGAACGGCGAGGTCGAGATCGTCGGTGCGCTGACCACGTTGACCGAACCCTTCGAACGCGTATCGATGCACGGGGTGCGAGAGGCCCTGCTCGATCGCCAGATGGCGGAGGCGGATCTGACCTGCACGAAGGTGCGCATCCCCTCGCCCTGCTCAAACGAGATCTACGACGCGCGCATGGCGGCGGCGATGGAGACCCTCAAGGCCGAAGGCGTGACGCACGTCATCTTTGGCGACCTCTTTCTTGAGGACATTCGCGCGTACCGGGAGGAGCGTTTGACGCCTCTCGGGGTGACTTCGCTCTTTCCCCTTTGGCAGCGCGACACCACCGAGCTCGCGCGCGAGATGGTGTCTTCGGGCGTGCGCGCGATCGTGACCTGCGTGGACCCGCGGGTGCTACCGGCGTCGTTTGCGGGCCGCGTGGTGGACGCGGCATTTCTCGCGGACCTGCCAGAAGGCGTCGACCCCTGCGGCGAGAACGGCGAGTTTCATACGGTGGTGGTCGAGGGGCCGATGTTCCGGCACCCGATCGAGGTCGAGCGTGGCGAGGTGGTGGAACGAGGCGGCTTTGTCTTTGCCGACGTGATCCCCACCGCGAACACTCCGTAAGTGACGGCAGGGGCACCTCGGCGCTTTCCTGAGGCATGCGCACGATTTGCCTGCTTTGGATGCTCACCCCAGCGGCTGCATTCGCCTTGGATGTTCACGTGGCGCCCGGCGGGGACGGGGATGGTTCGGCGGAACGACCCTTCGATATCGACGCGGCGCTCTCCGCAGTCGGCGCCGGAGATACGATTTGGCTTCACGAGGGGGACTACGGCGACGTCGTTCTGCAGGGGGACGACGTGACGGTGGCGGCGGCCGAGGGCGAAGAAGCCCGCCTGCGCACCCTCGAGATTCGCAACGCCGATGGCCTCGTGGCGCGCGGATTTTCGATCAGCCTTTCTCACGCGGACGTCTACGAAAGGGCAACGATGGTCTCCGTTCAGGGTTCCGCGCCCAACACTACGGTGGAAGACTGCGAGATCTACTCCGCGCCGGGCGAGGTCGTTCGGGACTGGTCCGCGCGCGAGTGGGCCGACGAGCCCGGGACGGGAATGAGCTCGCGCGCGGAAGGAACCACCTTTCGTGGCAACCGCATTCGCAACGTCGGCTATGGGATTTCGATCGGGCACGACGCCCCCAACGCGCGCGTGCTCTTCAACACCATCGACGGCTTTTCCCGGGATGGCCTCCGCGGCATCGGTGACTTCGGGCTCTTCGAAGGCAACCTCGTCAAGAACGCGTACGACGTCGACGACCATCACGACGATTTCTTTCAGTCCTGGTCCGTCGGCGAGGACGGGCGTCCGGGGAGCGGCGTCGTTCGCGGGGTCGTGATTCGCGGCAATACCTTCATCAACTTCGACCGCGCGGACCAGCCCTTCGCGGGCGCGGCGCAGGGCATTGGCTGCTTCGACGGGTTCTTCGAGGACTGGGTCGTCGAAAACAACGTGGTCATCGTCAACCACTGGCACGGCATCACGTTTCTCGGAGCGCGCAACGTTCGCATCGTCAACAACACCCTCCTCGACAACGGCCGCGGCGAGCGACCGGGTCCTCCATGGATTCAGGTCGCTGCACACAAGAACGGCACGCCGAGCGAGGGCATCGTGATCCGCAACAACCTTGCGGAAACGATCACCCTCGAGGGGGAGGGCGTCATGGATCACAACCTCCGTTTCGACGATCCGCGGGCGCTCTTTGTGGATCCCGCGAGCTTCGATCTGCATCTCTTGGAGGGCGCCGCCGCGATCGACATGGGCACGGACGACGACGCGCCGGCCCGCGATCGCGACGGAATTCCGCGGCCTCAGGGCGAAGGCATCGATCTCGGCGCGTACGAATGGCACGACGGCACGGTGATGCCCGAAGACGCGGGCGTGGATGCCGGCGTGGACGCGGGGATTCCGGATGCCGGTTCAGGGCGCGCCGACAGCGGCCCTCGCGTCGGCCGCGACGGAGGTTTGCCCGACGC
>JBCDAA010000629.1:0-3702 GCA_039186435.1 Myxococcota bacterium
CTGGTGGCCCACCGGAAGCGGACGCAGCTACTCGCTCGGCCCGGCGCTCTCCGCCCTTGAGCCCTTCAAGGACAAGCTCCTCTTCATGGACGGTCTCGAAATGACAACCGCCATCGAGCGAGCCGGCGGCAGCAACGGTCACGACAAAGGCACCGGCCACAGCCTCGTATGTCGTCCGCTTCGTCAGGGCCCAAGCGGCGTAGGCGAGTTCGGCCACCTCTGGGACGGGTCGGCCGGCGGCATCTCGATCGACCAAGCGATCGGCGACCACTTCGACGGCGTGACGCGCTTCAAGAGCCTTGAGTTCGGCGTTCGTGCGGAGGGGATTCGCCAGTCGCTGCCGAGCCGTATCAGCTATCGCGATGCCTTCATGCCGGTGATTCCGATGCACCGGCCAGGCGAAGCCTTCGACCGCGTCTTTGGTCCGCTTACAGGCGACGCCGCCGCACAGGCAGCGCTCCGCCGACGTCGCGAACTCGTCCTCGGGTCGGTGCGGGGAGACCTCCAGCGCCTGCGTCCCAACCTCAGCACCGCGGACGCGCGCCGCGTCGAGGCGCACGTCGCGTCCATCGACGACATCGCGAGCCGACTGGACGCGTTCGGGAGCGAGGTCTGTGACGTACCAACCCGCGCGGACAGCGGCGACTTTCCAACCTGGGGCCGTCTGCAGATGGACCTCATGGCGAAGGCCCTCGAGTGCGACCAAACCCGGGTGGCGTCGATCCAGTGGTCGAACGGTCAATCGGGCGTGCGCTTCGAGTGGCTCGGCCATCGCGACGGACATCATTCGATCTCGCACAAGGGCATCTCGGATGCGGCGGGTCTGCGCGAGTCGACAGAAATCGACGAGTGGTATGCGCAGCAGTTCGCGTACTTCCTCGGCCTCCTCGAGGGCACCGAAGTGGGCGATGGGCAGACTCTTCTCGACTACACGACCGTTGTGTGGTGCGGCGAGCAGGAGCAGGGAATCGGCAACATCCACCGCTTCCGACGGCTTCCGTGGATCCTCGCGGGCGGGGGCGGCGGCTTCTTCGACGTCGGTCGCTTTGTCGACCTTGGCGGCAAGCCCCACGGCGAGCTCTTCGTGTCGCTGATGCAGATGATGGGGATGTCGGCGACCACCTTCGGGGATCCCGACTTCTGCTCGGGTCCGATCGACGCGCTTCACGCATAGGCGATCGCCCCTCGTTTCGATTTTTCACCGCCGCCGAAGGGCGCGGGCCTAGCGATTTCGCGGGCTTGTGTCCCCAGTCTGAAACGGCTTTGTTGCGGCTCGCAGGGGCCGCTTCCCTCGAACCGAGGGCCGCGCTAGCTTCCGCGCGCTGCCATGCGGATCGCTGTCATCCAGTTTCCGGGGTCGAACGCTGACTGGGACGCGCTTCACGCCGCCCGCGACGTGCTCGGCGCCGATGCGTACTACGTTTTTCACAAGGAAACGGACCTTCAAAGCGCGGACGCCGTGATCGTTCCGGGAGGGTTTTCCTACGGGGACTACCTCCGTCCGGGCGCCATCGCGGGCTACAGCCCCATCGCCGAATCGCTTCGCGCCTTCGGGGGTCCGGTCCTGGGAATCTGCAACGGCTTTCAGATCCTCACCGAGCTGGGAATGCTACCCGGGGCCCTTACGCGAAACGCGCATCTCCGCTTTGAGTGCCGCTTCGTGCATCTGCGGGTGGAAGGCAACGGATGCTTTACGGATGGGCTCGCCGGCAAGGTGCTTCGGGTGCCGATCGCCCACGCCGACGGCCGCTACCAGTGCGACGATGAAACCCTGCGAAAGCTCGAAGGCGAAGAGCGGGTCGCATTTCGCTACTGCGACGCGAGCGGCCAGGTTGGCGAAGCGGCGGACGGGCTGGGCATCAACCCGAACGGCTCCCGCGCTGACATCGCCGGGATCTACGACGCAAGCCGGCGCATTCTCGGCATGATGCCGCACCCCGAACGGGCGGCGGAGGAAGCCCTCGGAAGCGCCGACGGCTTCTTGCTTTTCGATGCGCTGCGTCGCCACCTGGAGGGACAGTCGTGAGCCCGATTTCGATGCCTGCGGACCCGGTTGTGACGCCTGAGCTCGCCGCTTCGATGGGCCTGACCGCGAGCGAATACGAGCACGCCATCAAGGTGCTTGGCCGCGCGCCGACCTACGCCGAGATCGGCGTGATCAGCGTGATGTGGTCGGAGCACTGCTCGTACAAATCCTCGCGGGTGCATCTCGCACGCTTGCCCACCACCGGGAGCCAGGTCGTGCAAGGCCCAGGCGAAAACGCGGGGGCGGTCGACATCGGCGACGGCTTTTGCGCCGTCTTCAAGATGGAGTCGCACAACCATCCTTCCTACATCGAGCCCTATCAGGGAGCGGCGACCGGAGTCGGCGGAATCCTTCGCGACGTCTTTACGATGGGTGCGCGGCCGATCGCGTCGCTGAACTCGCTGCGCTTTGGTCATCCTGCGCATCCGAAAACGCCTCGACTCCTTCGGGGCGTCGTCGCGGGGATCGGGGGCTACGGAAACTGCATCGGCGTTCCCACGGTCGGCGGCGAGGTGCAGTTCGATCGAAGCTACGACGGGAACATTCTCGTCAACGCGTTCACCGTCGGCATCGCCAAGTCGGACGAGCTCTTTTTCGGTGTGGCGAAGGGAGTCGGCAACCCGGTGATCTACGTTGGCGCGCGAACGGGGCGCGACGGCATTCACGGCGCGACGATGGCGTCAGCGGAGTTCGGCGAGGAAACGGAATCCAAACTGCCCACGGTTCAGGTTGGCGACCCCTTCATGGAAAAGCTGCTCCTCGAGGCGTGCCTCGAGATCTTTGCGTCGGACTGCCTCGAAGGCGTGCAGGACATGGGCGCCGCAGGGCTCACTTCCTCGAGTGTGGAAATGGCATCGCGCGCAGGAACCGGCATCGAGCTCGACCTCGACGCGATCCCGCGCCGCGCGAAAGGACTCACGCCCTATGAGATGCTCCTGAGCGAGAGCCAGGAGCGCATGCTCATGGTCGCGAAGAAGGGACGCGAACAAGAGGTCTTTGACGCCTGCGCCAAATGGGACCTTGAAGTCGCGGTCGTCGGGCACGTCACCGATACCGGACGCTTCGTTTGCAAGGCGACGCCGGGGCACGACCCCCTCGAAGGCGTCGGAAAACCTGCACCGCAAGTTGTGGTGGACCTCCCGATCGGATTGCTCGCGGACGACGCGCCAAAGTACGACCGGCCCCAGAAGGCGCCTGGGCTTCAGAGTCGAGCGACCGCAGAAATGACCACCGTGTCTCGCGAAGGCACGGCCTACGACCTACCGAAGGAACTGCTGACGCTCCTGGCCTCCCCCAACATCGGAAGTCGGCAGTGGATCTACCGGCAATACGACCACGTCGTTCGGGATGGAACCGTCGTGGGACCCGGCGCCGGTGACGCGGCGGTGGTGCGCGCGTTTTGCGAAACTGAGAATGGCATCCTCGAAAAGCACCTCGCGATCGCGGTCGACTGCAACGGACGCCACGTCAAACTCGACCCCTTTCAGGGCGCGGCGATGGCGGTCGCCGAGTGCGCGCGAAACATCGTCTGCGTGGGCGGCAAGCCGCTTGGCACCACCGACTGTCTGAACTTTGGCAGTCCGGAAACGCCGGAAACGATGTGGACTTTCGCGCAGGCCATCGACGGGTTGGCCGCCGCCTGCAAGGCGCTCGATGTGCCGGTGGTTTCCGGCAAC
>JBCDAA010000630.1:0-3678 GCA_039186435.1 Myxococcota bacterium
CCAAGACCTTCGTCGATACAGATCGCGAGCTGCTTCAACGTGCGCCCTTTCCCTGGGGGTTCTTGTCGCGGTGGGCGCCCTGGCTGATCCGCCGGATGATGAAGGGCTACACGCTTAACCGTTTTGACCGAGGGCTCTAGGGCGTGCGGTGAATAGGAAGGGCAGCGTTGGCGTGCGGCTGGTGACCGCGGTGTCCTTGACCGATGCGCAGCTGAAAGGCCTTCAGACCGCCTTTTCGGCACTCGCGAAGATCCCGCGGGCTTCCCTTCGCGCGTCGCTCCGTCGATGGCCGGTGTGCGTGGTCGGAGTGGTTCCGCGGGAGGAGTCGGCAGCGCTTCTCGAGGTCGTCACCGGCCTCGGCGTCGGAGTCGAGTTCTTTACGACAGAGGACTACCCATCCTCCGTGCGAGCGCTCCTTCCTCCGGCGCCTCCGTCGTTCAAAGGTTCGGCTACGACGCTGGAGCTTCAGTTTCGGCCATCGCGGTCGCCGGAAGCCATCCTGCGCTTCTGGAAGGACGGCGACGTTTTTCGACTCCAGTTCGCGTCCGTTCACACGAGCGTGTGGCTTCGGCGGTTCTGCTACCCCTTGTGGCTGTGGAATCCGGCTGCGGATGAACCCGACGAACCGCCGGAGGACCCGCAGACCGAGACTGTCGAGGTTCCCGGGTTCGCCGAGCTTCTTCAGGCGGGGCTTCGCCTGAACGAGCCGGGAGAGGCGGCGGGGATCGACGGGATGACAGTCGAGATCGACGCGCGCGCGGGAGACGCGCGAGCAGTGAATGCAGTGTGGTCGCCTGCCAAGGGAACCGACGCCTATGCGATCCTGAACATGGCATGCGAGCTTGCGCAGGGCCTTCGCGATCGAAAGAGTCGGCAGCGTCTCGCCGAGCTCAAAGGCTACATCGGCGTTGGCGACGCGCTGTAGGTTGGGAGGCGCCTTCGCAGGATAACGACGGTCACGACGAGCGTTCCAATCGTGGCCGCACCGTAGGCAGCAAGATGTGCGGCCGAGTCGACGACAAAGGCGGCGTGCCGTGCTGCCGGAACCTGCGTTGCGAAGACGGGAGAGATTCGCACGACGTCGAAGTGCGCGAGCACGCGGCCAACGATTCCTCCGAGCATGGCGGAAAGTGCGACGCCGGCGACGAGGCCCGCGACGGGTTTGATGAGGTGCTTGACGTCGAGTCGCGGCGGATGTCCTGCCCGTGCAGCAACAGCGAGGAGGAGTCCCGCGATGGCACCGACCCACCAGGTCGCGAGCACGCCCCAAAGCAGGGCCTGATGGGCCGGGTTGGCGTGGTGGGGATCGACTCCAAGAAGGTTTGGGTGACCGATCGTGAAGTACTCGACGCAGAGGTGCGCGGTGATCATGTCGTGACTGACGCCGTACGCGATGGCGATGACGGTCCCGAAGGCAATGATTCGTAGGTAGCGCGCCGCTTCGATGACTCCGACCACGAAGAATGAACCGTTGATAAGAGCGAGACCTTCCCCCCCGCGCGAAAACCGGTTGAATAGAAGCGATGCGCGAGACGTCCCGAGGCGGTGCGCGTGATGTTGATCTGTTTGGCGTGCTGCACGACCCCTCGGGTGGAGTGGGTGGAGCGGCCTTCCAACCTCGAGGCGGTGGGGGAAGCGCTTCGGGATCGCTACGACGACGACGACGCCGAGTTTGCGCGCGAGGGGGACGGGATGCGCGTGATCCTGTGCCGAACGCGCGAGTCTCGATGCTCCTACGGCGCTTTGCCGGCTGCGGGTCTTCAGCCCGGGGTGAGAGTTGGGCCGAGCCGCGGCTACAGTTGCCACGAGATCTGCGTCGAGCAGGTGCTCGTCTCGGTGGCGGCGGATGGCGAGGTGGCCGTTCGAACCCGCGACGCGAAGTTCGAGGTCCACAACTACCACGCGTCGCCATTTTTCCTGTCGTCGTCCTCCTATCGGCGGACCTGGAGTGAGCCTGCGCCCAATCGCCGTGTTGCGCGGGAGGTCCGCCGGACTGTGCGTCGCGCGATGCCGTAGCGCGTTTCGATTCTTGCTACGCTTTGTGCGTGCATCCTCGCGACGCGGAGATCATTGCCCGCGCACGGCGGCAGCTCGGTGTGCATCATGAGTTTGAGGATGCGGTCCGGGCGCTGAACTCGGCGGTGACCCACGTGATCCCGGCGGGGCGAATCTATCTCTTGGGAACGGCGGAGGGCCCGATTCTCGGGTCGCTGATTTCGGGCGTGGGGATTACACCTGCCCGCGGTGGTTCGCTGCTGGTTCGGGTGACCGACGAGGGCATCGACATCCTTGGTCCCCTTGGAGCGCGACGGTCGCTCGTGGCGACGCAGTGAGAGCGGTGGATCGCTTTGACGCCTCGGACTACCAGTGCGGTCCGGCGACGCCAGCTGTTCAAAGGCTGGTGACGACCTTTGCGACGCTCGACTGGTTTGAGGCGCCCACCCATTCCGCGGATGACGCCCAAGCGCGCTTTGTTCGCTATCACGAGCTTGGGCGCGCGTGGGCGACGGATCTCTTTCATCCTGCGTTGAAGGTCGAGTTGCACACGGGCGGGTGGGGCGAGTTTCAACAGCTTTGTGACGATGTCCGCGCGCCAAAGCGTCCATGGGACTGGAAGTATCAGATTCTGAAGACGCTCTCGGAGCGACACTCCGGATGTTTCGAGGGAACAAAGCCAACTGCAGCGCAGCTGCCGATGGTTCCAAGTGCCAGCGACCTATTCGTTCGATTCGCGGACGTCGTCGTTTGGAACCTACGTCTGCCGCGGCTCGACGTGTCGTCCTTTGGGAACGACCAGAAGCAGAGGACGACTTTCTACAGATCGTACTGTCAGTTCGATCTCACCGAAGCGCTCGACTGGCAGCTCGCCGACCCTTCTTGCCGCCTCGATGACAATCCCTTCGCCGTGCTGATGAGCGTCTACGCGGGCGGCCATTACCCCTTTCATCTCGCCGCCGATCACGCGGTGCTCTTCTCCTTTTCGCCGCCACACTGACCTCGACCGCGCCACCAACATCGGTGACCCTGTCCCCATGTGCATGTTCTCGAAGCCTGTGAAGGAGGTGAGCGGAACGCAGATCTATGGGCGGGCGCTTCCGGACGGTCGCCAGGCGCTCGCCTACTCGATGAAGGTTGGCCTTCTGGAGCCGACCGCGATGGTGCTGCCCCTGCCGGTTCCTCCCTCGCCTGGAGAGGACGCGCTCGAGTTCGTCGACCTCCAGCGCTATCGCAACTTCTTCGACTACCTGGATGCCACGCTTCCGCTGCGGAAAGGGATGCGCTTCGCGCGCGCGGAGTCGCGCACGCGCCGGTTGAAGGTTCAGCGCGTCGGCGATTTCGACGCGTCCTTCGTGCCCACCCTTTCGGACTTCGAGCGTCTTGACCCGCGCTTTCGGATTTCCGACGACGTCTGGTCGAAGCTTCCGCTCTACGCCGACTGGGGCTTTGCGGTCTTCAAGCTTCGCGAAAAGCGTACGTTCTTCCGGCGTCGCCTCACGTCGCAAAAGGTGCAACCGATGGCGTTTTTGTTTCCGAGCCGTGAGCGGGGCGCCGTCTTCTTTCCCACGATGCACGTGCACGACGGGCGGCTTCCGGAGAAGGCCAAGTACGACCACGATCTCTACGCGCAGGTCGACGAGCTGACGATGCGGGCGGCGGAGTGGGAGTTCGCGGCCAAGC
>JBCDAA010000631.1:0-3642 GCA_039186435.1 Myxococcota bacterium
CGATCACGTCGGCGTGGACCTGGAAGCGAGCCAACCCGGCGAGCCTCATCGCCGCGGGAATCCTCACCGCCGGCACCATCACGGGCGGTCTCTTTGCGCTCGTGCGGGGTGGCCGCGACCTTCGTTTTCTCGGACGCGGCCTTCTCGCGGGAAGCGCGGTCAGCGTCCTTTGGCTGATCGGTGGAGCACTGCACGCTTCCTATCGTCCGCGCAGCCGGCGGCGATGGTACGAGTATCTCGCGCCCGAGGTGAGCCATCGCGGCGGAGCGCTCAGCGTTCGCGGTCAGTTCTGATGTAGCTCTCGCCTTCGTGGCCGAGCGAGTACCCTCCGCGCATGGCGGACCCCTTAAAGCTCGAGGCTCTCTTCGACGGCGCTGAGGATTGGCGCGAGCTCCTCGCCCCGACAATCGAAGCGCAACCTGGGGCGGAACGATTCATCGGTCCGGACCGCGCGTCGTCGATCGTGCCCGTTCGCGAACTCACCTTTCAGGCGCTCAAGCCGCACAAACCGCAGGAGTGGAAAGTCGTCATCTTCGGGCAGAACCCCTACCCACGGGTGGAGTCTGCGACGGGCATTGCGATGTTCGACAACGCCTTCGGCGCCTGGAAGGACAGTCAGTTCGGTCGCGTCACCTCGATTCGCTGCATCATCAAAGCAGCCTGCATCTGGAAGCTCGGCATCGACCCGAAAACGAAGGTCGCCGAGATTCGCTCGCGGCTCGCAAAGGAGGACATCGTCGCGCCGCCGGAGTGGTTTCAAGGAATGCTCACGCAGGGCGTGCTGCTGCTGAACGCGTCCCTGACCGCAAGCATCGACAAGTCCATCAGCACGTCGCAGCACACCAGTTTCTGGCGACCGGTGGTGCGGCGCATCCTTGAGTCGATCCTCGAGGCGAAGAACGCGTCAGAAAACCAAGAGGAACGCGGCGTGGTCTTCGCCTGGTGGGGCGCGCACGCCAAGACGCTTCGCAAGCTCGTGGAGTCGCTCGCACCGAAGTACCCGAACGTTCGCATCAAGCACGTCGACCACTGCAATCCAGCGGCGATGGGCGACGCCTTCTGCAAGGGGAACCACTTCGGCGACATCAACGACGCCCTCGAAACGCTCTCGATGAGCGCTGTCGACTGGCTTCCCAAAAAGGGTTGGGACGCGGACGCTGGTGCCGACGCGCAGCGTATGGGGGATTTCATCTCGGAAACGATGGAGCTCCATAAGACCTACCTCGAGCGCCTTCAGGACGTCGAAGAGATCCTGGAAGAGCTGGTGCCGATCACGGGCGTCATGGACCGTCCCCTTCCCAAATACGGCGACGCCGTCAAACCCCTCATCGCGCTCCTCAAGAACCTCAAGTTCCCAGCGCGCGCTGCGCACCAGTTCGCTGCAAAGGCAAAGTCCGAAACGCTCACCAAACATGAGATCGCGGCGCTCTATCTCTACACCACGCAGTCGTCGCTCTACCGGCAGCTCAACGCGACCCTTCGTCATCCCGACCGCTCGCGCATCGAGCCCTACCTGAACTACCTCCGGCTTTTTGCGTCAGCCCTCAGCAAGATCTCGACTCGAACGCGAAGTCTCTATCGAGGGGTCGCGCTCGACCTGCGGCGTCTCTACCCCAAAGGCGGCTCTGTCGTGTGGTGGGGCGTCTCCTCCTGTACGCCCAAGCTGAGCGTTGCGACGGGTTTTCTCGGCAATAGCGGCAAGCGAACCCTCTTTCGCGTGGCGACCCATTCAGCCGTCAGCATTCAAGCCTTTTCCGCCTACAAGCAAGAAGAGGAATACATTCTTCGGCCGGGCACGCAGCTTCAGGTCGACCAGGTCAGCACGAGCAAGGGCCTCACGACCATCGACCTTATCGAAGCCACCGACGCACCTCTGGTTTCCTGAGCGTTGGGTCGCAGGTAGCGTACGCGGGTGACTTCCTCGAACGTATCCGTGTCCCCGATCGACCTTCGCTCGCGGGTGGTCGCGCTGGCTCTCGAACCTGCCCTCACGCTTGCCCGCATCGCTGCCCTTCCCCTCGACGACGTACAGCGGCTCGTGTCCGTGGGGTATTTTCGCGAAGCACGCTCCCGCGGCATGAGCTTTCGAACGATCGCACGTCGCTTCGACAAGAGCCTGCGCACCATCACGAACCTCTCCAAGCGCGCCAATGAAGTCGGGCTGCCCCTCGAGGAGAGCGAGCGCCTCTCCGTTCGCCGACAGCTGGTTGTTCGGGCGGGTTCCGAAGGGACGAAAGGAATCGCCAGGGACGCACTCTTTGACGGGCTTCCCAACGCCGATCGGGCCACCCTCGACGACGAACTCGAGTTTCTCCTAGGCAGCGGCATTCTTGAAACGCATGAAGGGCGCGTTCGCGCTGCCGCTCGCCACATGGACATGGTCGAGGAGTCCCTGGGACCGCGCCTCGAATCCTTTCGACACTTTCTACGCTCGGTCACTCTCGTGACCTATCGACGCTTTTTTGTGATGGAGCCTGAACGCGAGGCGTTCGCACGGGTACTAACCTTCAGCGCCGACCGGGACACACTGCAGTCTCTCCGCGAGAGCGCGTACGAGAACCTTCGAAACGGCGCCTTCGACGCGGACGCGAACGCGTCGGATGAAGCGGGCGTGGCGATGGCGACGTTTTGTGTGGTCGAGGAAAGCGACGACCCCGCCTGGCGGGCGCCGACGTGATCAGCCGAGCGAAAACCACCTTGCCCTTGGCGACCGAGCTCTTCCCCGAGTCTCGAGCTGAATGGCAAGGGCACGGGCGTGGGCAAGATTTGGTATCAACGCCCATGCGTTGGCTGATGCTCCTCGTGCTCGCCTGCGGATCGACAACCGAGACCCCGGAAGTAACCTGGAACACTCTTAGTCGTTTCGATCATGAGGAAGGACAGCCCCTTCCAGCGTCCGTGACGACACTCGATGGAAAACGCGTCCGGCTGCGTGGATACCTGCAGGCGATCGGCCGTACCGAGACCGGGTACGCGAGCATCGTGGTTCCTTCCGTCGATTCGGACCCTCTCGACCTCAACGTCGTGGTTCCACGACTCAACGAGCTGGTTGCCATCACCTCCGACGACGACCTGTCTTCGTGGGAACGTTGCCAGGTCGAGATCGATGGGGTCCTGGAGGTTGGAGAGCGGCGGATCGAAGGTACGGTGACGGAGCTCTACCGAATGACGCCGCTGCAAATCACGAAGCAAGACTGCGAGTTTGCGCTCACGCCGGCGACCGAAGCGGCGATCAAGGCCCGACTGGACCGCCAGCTCAACCGATAGGTGTGGCAACCGGTTGCCACGGATAGTGGTGCGGGTTCGTTGAACCCAGAAGATGCGACCGATACGTTTAGCCCTATGAAACGAGCCGTTTTTGGGATTTGCCTCTTCGCCGCGGCCTGCAGCGGCGACTCCGTTTGCGGCGAGGACGGATCCCGTTTCGACGCCGACAGCGGCGCCCGCTACTGCGTGTACGAGGCCGCGATCGTGGTCGAAGGCGGCTTCGAGTGCCCGGCCGGGTTTCCGATCTTCATCGACGCGGGGCCCTTCGGAATCTGTTCGCCCGACGTCGACGAGGAGGAAGATCTTCCGCCCGAGCTTTGCCGGCGCTTTCGTCTGACCTGTGCGGATGACGACGCGGATGCCGGAACGGATGCC
>JBCDAA010000632.1:0-3592 GCA_039186435.1 Myxococcota bacterium
ATTTTGCCCACTCGACGACGGCACCGGATAATCATCATCAAGGATGATCCTTCTCTTCCCACCCACGCTGTATCTACTAAAAGTCATTCTTTCACTCCACTACCAGGCCTGAAATGGTTACCGTTCTGCAGGTGGTTGTGAGCTACTACGCTGTGCTCTCTGCGATGACGACTGAACGTCGTTCGTCGACCCCTCATCTTCAGCGCTCCAACTCACAGGCCCGTGGTCGTGGGCGTGGTCGTGGGAGTGGGCGTGGTCGAGGTCGAGGACGCGGGGTCGCCCTCGCAGTGATACCGACCTTCAGGGTCTTCGTTCGTTCACCGTTCTTGACCTGAGTCTCGAGGCGTACTCCATCCCAAATGACTTTGACCTCAAACGGACCAAGGTCGAACTCCTTTTCCCCTGAGAGGCTGACACCGTGATCCCTCGCGACATCAAAAAAGTCACCGTCCTCATCATCCTCCTCGACGTTCGCCGCTAATGCGTTGGCATAGAACGTCGCCACCTCCCGTGAAATCGACTCCGCCGCACGATCGATGAGACCATCCGCAAGCTCGCGTGCCTCCGCCTCATCCTGCGGGTCGAGTCCCAGCGGGTCCCTCGCCTGCAAATAGTTCCCGCCCACATAGTGGTAGCTATTCATCGCCTCCCCGCCGCCCATCGCATGGGTCTGCAGCGGATCCGGGCTCGCCCACCGCCCGAGATGCGGCATCAAATAACGGTGCCCGAAGTAGGTGAGGCCAACCTCCTCGTCGGCTTCCTTACCGGTGAACCCGGCACGCTCGGGCGCAATCGCCGCGTCGTCGTTGCTCCGCCAGCTCTCGCGCGCACCGTTGGGGTAGTAGGTCCCGCTCTCCACCAGCGCGCCGCTTCGCAAGTCGATAACCGCCGTCGTCGAGTGGATCAGGTCCGCCAGGGGCAACGTGATGCGGTGGTCGCGATCGAGAACCACCGGGTCGTCCACGTTCGAACGCCAAACAACCCGCGCGCCGCTCACCTGGTAGCAAGTCTCCGTGCCGAGGGCGACGCTCGCCTCGTAGCGCTCGTCGATCGCGTTGGTTACCAAACCACTGCGCTCGAAGTTGCCGGGATAGACGCTCAGCGAAACACGCTCGGGGTGGGCTTCGCCGGGCGAGAGGGTCTGTTTGACCGTGCGCTGGTTCGTGGCGTCGTAGCGATAGCGCTGCCGTGCGGCCCGGGTCCAATCGCCGCTTCCCGCGCGGTCGTAACGTCGCGCTTCGCGGATGCGGTTCACCTCGTCCCAGAGGTACTGATAGTGCTGCTCGCGCTCGCACACGCAGCTCCCCTCGAGATGCGTGCGGCGTGCATCGATGGAAAGATCCGGACGGTCCTCGCAGAGGTTCGCGCCCGCGTTCCGGCACTCGCCGTGAACCGTGACCGCGGTAACGTTGCCGCCTTCGCCGTAGTCAACCTCGAGCCATCCGCCCTGGACCACCGCGGGATCTGCGATCGCAGTGCCGGGAAGGTTCGTCGCGAGCCGCAGCGCCGCAGGCCGCCCTTCCCCGTTGACGAGCGTGCCCAAACTTCGCTCGTGAAACGCCGCCGCGTCGTCGTTCCACTCGGTCATGTTGCCGAGCCAGTCGTGCGCGTAGGTCAGGCTCATCACGCGCGTGCTCGGCGCCGCGCTCACCATCGGCGCAGGACGACTTCGCATCGGATCCGCGCCGCGCACGGTCTCGCCATCGCCGAGGACACGCTCGCGCTCGGCTCGCCAGTCGAGCCCGGTGTCGATTCCCTCGGCGCCCCCCGGAAGGTGATAGGTGTACTCCGCACCGGTAACCCGATAGAGCGCATCGTGACCGATTTGAACGCTCTGGGGCCGGTGCCCGTCGGGCCACTCCTCGGGCATGCGCAGATCCCACACCGCCCGAAGGTTGCTGACCGCATCCCAGTCGAAGCGCTGGTCGCTCACCACGCTCACACCGGCCAGCGAGGGCATCGGCGCCATTCCCGGATCGCGCGTCGTTCGTGAGCGCCGGACGCGTCGCCGCACGTCGTACTCCACTTCGGTCACCGTCGGCGATCTCGATCCGCCCGCGTCGTCGCCGTACACGGTTCGCGCGACAAGCCCATCCCGGGTGTAGTCGATCGCGCTGACCACAGGCGTGATCGCTCCGTCGATGCGAACCTCAGAACCGGTCGGAAGTCCCCGCGCGCCAAAACGTAGCGCACCTTCCACGACCGGCGCCGGACCCGCTCCACCAAGGAGCGTCCAATCTGGATCGCTCGGGTAGCGAATCGCACGCACGCGTCCAGCGTGGTCGTATGAGGTCTCCGTTGCGTAGGCCTCCGGGTCGTAAACCACGACGCCCCCTGCAATCGCCGGCGTCGGCGGCTCGGCAACCGTGAGCGTCGCTGGCATCGAAGGCGCGTCCCCCGGCAGCGCCATCTGCCGCGCGTTCCAGATCGGAAGGCCGCGCTCGTTGTACGCGCTGACGCTTCGCTGCCCGCGATCCTCGGACGCCGTCGCATGACCGAATACACCCGCAGCCCCCGCCGGCGGCGCGAGACCCCCCGCCGCCCAATCCGGATAGGCGTCGAAGTACATGCGGACGTTCACAAAGGTCGGCCCGGTTTCTTCGAGGGCGATCGATCCTGCGGGAACCATCGCACTCGGGTCGGGCAGGTCGTGCGCCTCGCTGCAGCGAACGTAGCGCTCGCCGAGAAGACGCCCGCCGTGGTCGTAGTAAAAGTTCTGGCCGCACCCGCGCGGGTCACGCACCGCCACGAGATCGCCGACGCGATTGAAGAGGTATCGCCAGCTTCGATTGCTCGCATTGCGCCCCGGCTCGGGGGAGTCCGTGTCGGGATCGGTCGCGGAGAGGCGCCGCCCCGCTCGATCCAAGAAGAACCGTCGCTCCACGCTCTTGCCGGGGAGGATGTCGACGCCCGGAAGGGGCGCATCGCTCGCCGTCTCGGCGCGCGTCACCCGGAGGATCGCTCCATCGGCGCGGTACTCCGTCAGAAGCCGGTAGTACTCGAGATCCGGAAGATCCGGCTGACGATTGCGCAGCACCTGGTCGATGGGACGCCCATGCCCGTCGCTCCGCGTCGTCGTGCAGGTATTCGCGAAGGGCGCCTCCAAACCGAGGTCGAGCGCATCACAGGCATCGCGCGCGAGCGCGTGGTAGCGCGTCGCACTCGGCGAACCATCCTCCGCGTAGGCGATCAGCGGGCGCCCAAACGCGTCGTAGACCGCGGTTGTGGTGGGAATCGCATCGGGGAGTGCGAGCGCGTCCGAAGCGTCCGCATCGGCGTCCAGCACGCGGTCTGGCTGAAACACGAGCCGCGGCGTTCCTCGCGCGCTGAAGGTCGCGAGCCCGCTCCGAACCCAGGGCCGCGCTTCGTCTTCACCTTCGCTGAGCAACGCACGCACCTGCCCCATCCCGTCAACAAAGCTGCGGGTAACCAGGGTGTCGTCGCCAAGCCCAGCGCAGGAAAGCTCCGCGGTGGCGACCATTTCACTAATCGGATGCAGCGATGCGTCGCTCGTCAGTCGATAGTCGACGCGCGTCAGCGGAACGTCGCTCCCTTCGCAACCTGCAACGTTTGGCGCACGCTGGTAGCGAAC
>JBCDAA010000633.1:0-3588 GCA_039186435.1 Myxococcota bacterium
GCTTCGAAGCGTTGCGTCACGGGTCTTGAGATCGCGAAGACGAAGAACAAGGCGCTGCACCACCACGCGCTCGCGGTAGCTTGCGAAGGCCAGCGCGCCGGTCGCGATCGCGCCGCAGACGAGGGCGAGGGACATCGCCACGTCGAACGTTCGTGCGTCGGCGAGGGGCGCCAGCGATCCGGCGACGACAACGACGAGGAGGGGCAGCACCAAGCGCACCTGATCACCGTGCGGAAGGAAGTTGCTTGCCGCAAGGGGTATACTGCCGCCGATGGAGCGGGGGACTCCCAAAAGCCCGGGCGAGACCTTGCTCGGTGGCAAGCTCGAGGTCCTTCGAATCCTCGGGGCTGGTGGGATGGGCACGGTCTATGAGGTCCGCCATCGCCTCACCAAGCATCGGCGCGCGCTGAAGGTAATGCATCCTTTCGAGGCAGACGCGACGATGGTGAAACGCTTTCTTCAGGAAGCCTCTGTGGCCGGAACGTTGGACAGCGAGTACATCGTCGAGACCTTCGACGCAGGGCAGCTCGAGGACGGTTCCTTTTACGTGCTGATGGAGATGCTCGAGGGCGATCCCCTTCGCACGTTTCTGTGGCGTCGCGGCACCCTCGACGTCGGAACCGCGTTTGCGGCGGCACGGGAGCTCTGTCGCGGTCTCCAGGTCGCGCATGCGCAGGGCATCATTCACCGCGACCTGAAGCCGGATAACGTTTTCCTCGCGACCTCGGGGGAGGACGTGAAGGTGAAGCTGCTCGACTTCGGGATCTCGAAGTTTCAGGACGGCGAGTCGCTGACGGGGGCGACCGAGTCGGGGGCGATTCTCGGAACGCCCCTTTACATGTCGCCGGAGCAGCTGAAGAGCAGCAAGAACGTCGATCCGCGAACGGATATCTATGCGGTTGGCGTCATGCTCTACGAGATGCTGGTGGGCGAGCGTCCCTTCGAGGCGGATTCGCTGCCTTCGCTTCTCGTGAAGATCTACACCGGGGAGTTCATCCCGCTGGCGGAACGTGATCCTTCGCTGCCGGCCGAGGTCGTTGCGGTGGTGGAGCGGGCGATGCACCTCGATGCCGATCGCCGTTTCGCTTCGGCCGCGGAGCTCGGCGAAGCGCTCGCTCCCTTCGCGACGTCCATCGCGATGAGCGTTGCCAAGGTGGAAGATCCGAAACCGTCGATGGACGAGATCGCGTTCCTGCCGACGGCGGCGTCCGACGTGCCCCCTCCGCCCGCGAAGAAAGCGAAGGGGATGCGTCTTGCCGGGGTTCTCGTCGTTCTCGCGGGGGTGCTTGCGGCAGCGGGCGCGTGGGTTGCACTTCGTCCGGAGCAGCGGGTGGTGAGCGAACCTCCGGCCGACGAGCCGGTGCAACCCGAAGCGTCCCCCGAGCCGCCGATCCCTGTTGGTGAGGTCGTTCCGCTGGTTGAGCCGCCGGTGGAGATGCGCGAGAAAACGACGATGCGGCGGATTCGACCGTCGGAGCGCGATGGATTGATGCGCCCGAGCTACGGGCGAATGCGATGAGCGCCCTGAGATGGGCGAGCGCGCTGCTCCTCGTGGCGACTGCTGCGTCTGCACAACCGGAAGAGGAAGCGTCGGCCCACGTGGAGCGCGGCATGACGCGCTACGACGCGGGCGACTACGAACAGGCTCTCGCGGAGTTCCGGGCGGCGTACGACCTCGCGCCGGATCCGGCGGTGCTCTACAACCTTGCGCGCGTTCACGAGCGCCTCGATCACCCGGTTGAGGCGGTGAGCTTTTACGAGCGCTACCTTCGCGATGCCGGTCGCCTCTCGCGTCGCGAGCGCCGTGCGGTGGAGCGCTCCCTAAGCGCGCTTCGCGAGCAGATCGGCACCGTTCGTATTGAAACCAACGTGGAAGGCGCGGTGATTTCGATCGGCGGTGTCGATCGCGCGACGACGCCCCTTCTCGATCCGATTCGCGTGGAGGCGGGTCGAGTGGAGATCAGCGCCCGAGCGACCGGTCACGACGTCGCGCGCCAGGAGGTTTCCGTTGCCGGGGGCGAGGAGGTGCTCGTCCGCCTCACGCTCCGGCCGCTTCTTGAGCGGCGTGGTTCGATTCGCGTGGCCAGCAACCTCCTGGGCGTCGAAGTGCGGATCGACGGAGCTTTTGTCGGGACAACCCCGATGACGCCGACGCATCTCGCCTCGCCGGGCGCGCACATTGTCGAAGGGACCCGGCGAGGGTACCTCGCGGCGCGTGTGGAGGTGCGCGTGGAGGACGCGGTGGAGACGCCCGTGCGGCTCACCCTCGAGCGCGATCCTTCGGCGGACGCGTCGGTGCTCGGAACGCTCGCGCTGCGAACGCCGCAACGCCCTGAGCGGGTTGCGGTCGACGGCGAGGTGCTTTCTTCGGCCGAGGAGTACCGGCTTCCGATCGGCGCGCACGAGGTGGAGGTTGTCGTTCCCGAGCGGCGGCCGGTCCGGGAGGTGATCGAGTTGCTTCCGGGGGCGACCCTGCGACTTCAACCGGAGTTCCAGTGGACGGATGCCGCGCTCGCAACCCGCCGAGAACGCGCGGCGTCGCAGCGCCTGCTCGGATGGGTGTTTCTCGGGGCAGGCGCGGGTTTGGTCGTCGCAGGACTCGTGCCGGTGCTGATGGCGCGGCGCGATCTCAACTCGTCCGCGAATCGCGCGCGAAAGGACATGCTCGACTTCTGTGAGCTGCCGGAAAATCGCGGCTCTCTGGCGTGCTCCCCCGACGGTCCCAACGGCTTCGATGTCGCGCTGGAAACCGAGCGCTACAACAACCTCGTCGATCAGACGAACCTGCAGCGCCTCGTCGGCTCGCTAGGAATCGGCGCGGGTCTCGCCCTCGCGACCAGCGGGACGATCCTCGTCCTCCTCGCCGACAGCGATCGTCAGATCGACGACGCCGCCAACCGCGCGTCGCTTCGGTTCGGTCCGACCCGCGCGTCCTTTGAGCTCGCGTTTTAACCGCTCGTCGTTGGAACGGGTCTCGTGAAGAACGGGTCTTGAAGAACGGGTCTTGAAGAACGGGTCTTGAAGAACGGGTCTCGTGAAGAGCGCGGCTAAGGGGAACGCACCAAGACGGGGACGTGGGTCGTCGCGCGATGTCCCGCGCCGAGCTGGCCGCGGTTGTTGAACCCCCAGCAGTAGAGATCCGAGCCCGCCCGCGCGCAGGTATGGGCGTTTCCCGCGGTGATTTCATCTACGCCCGGCAAGGCGACGACTTCGCCGGGCGCGTCGACACGCGTCGGGGTTGCGCCGGTTCCGAGCTCTCCGTTGACTCCGATGCCCCAGCACCGAGCTTCCCGTGAAGGGGTGACCACGCAGATGTGCTGAAGTCCGACTGCCACGTCGACGGCGCGAACGTCCGCCATGGGGGTCGGTCGGTCGAGGTCGGTCACGCCCGGGCCGACCTGTTCGCCCCAGCAGTGAACGCTTTCGTCATCGGCGACGATGCATCCCTGGGCGCCGCCAAGGCTCACGCGGGTGGCGCGCACCGAAAGGGGAACCTCGGTGGGCGTGAGCGCCTCTGGAAGAGCGCCAAGCGCGGCTCTCCCGCGACGGTTGAGACCCCAGCAGTGCAGAGTTCCGTCTTCGCGCACC
>JBCDAA010000634.1:0-3581 GCA_039186435.1 Myxococcota bacterium
AAGCCGCAGAAGTCGCGCGTGTTCTCGACGAGGAGTTTCCGCTTCACGGGCTTGTGACTCGTCCGCAGCTGGTGATTCGCGATACGGCGGATCGCGAGGGTGGGGTGGTCGGCTGGCTTCGCTGGGGCGAACGCGTGCGGCTGAAGGAGGAGCCGACGCATGCGCCGCGTTGTGCGTCCGGGTGGTACGCCGTTGCGCCGCAAGGTTGGGTGTGTGCGGGCCAGGGCGTGACCGTGGCGCCTGAACCTCCGGAGAGCGAATCGCCGCCCGTCCCGCCCGCACGGCGCGAGGACATCCTTCCCTACGACTACTTCTTCGTGAAGGAGCCGATGACGGCGCAGTACCACCAGCTACCGTCGCGGAGCCAGCAGCGCGCCGCAGGGACGTTTGGAACTCGCTACCTCGCGATTCTGGATCGCGATGAGGGTCGCGCGGCGCGCATGCTTCGCGGAGAACTGCCCGGAGAGCCAACGCCGCCGGCAGGGGTGGAGCGTTTTCTGAACCACGCGTTCTTCATCGCCGGGACCGATGTACAGACGCGGTCGGAGCGGCGCTTCCTTCGAACGCCGGGCGGGGGCTTCGTGAAAGTGTCGCGCCTCGAGCAGCGACGGGGCACCGAGTTCCAAGGGGTCGACCTCGCCGAGACCGAACTTCCGATCGCGTGGGTTCTTCGGGACGCGCACCCGCGCATTCATCGGATTCGAGACGACGAGCACCGCTTCGTGCGTGACATGGAGGCGGAGATCATTCCGCGGCAGACGATCGTGACCGAGCTGTGGCAGGCGCGGGAGCGGATCGGCGACGAGTTCTATCACCGGCTCGAGAGTCCGGATTGGGAGGGGACTCGGTATGTTCGCGACTGGTTCATCGGCGTGGCGGAGGCGATCGAACCGCCCTTTGCGGTGGAGCCGGAGGAGCCGTGGGTGCACATCAGCCTGCGAACGCAGACGCTTGTGGTTTATCGAGGGGAACGCCCGGTCTTTGCGACCTTGGTGTCGACGGGGCTCACGGATCACGACACGCCGGTGGGGACGTTTCGCATTCACAAGAAGATGGTCACGGATACGATGGCAAACCTTGGTCCCGATGCGGGGGACGACAGCTATCGCATTCAGGACGTGCCGTGGACGCAGTATTTTCAGGGGAGCTTTGCGCTTCATGCGGCGTTTTGGCATCACCGCTTTGGTCTGCAGCGAAGCCACGGGTGCGTGAACCTTTCGCCGGCTGATGCGCATCGCGTCTTTCAGGAGACCTGGCCGCCCATTCCGGAGGGGTGGCACGGCGTGAGTACGCGCGACACGGACTTCCCCGCGAGCCGCGTCCACGTGACGCGGTAGCGTCTTGGGGGTCATCTTGCGCTCCGAGCGATCGCCCTTATCCGTGCAGGCGTGGATTCCGTGATCATCATCGCGCCGCGTGGCTGGGAGGCCACGCTGAGGGCGCGGCTCGAAACGCTCGGCCTGCTAGCGACGGGAGCTGAGGGCGTCTTCGTCGTGGAGCGTGGAGGCGCACGTATCTACGTCTCGCACAACGATTGGGTCGAGGACGAGTATGAGCCTGCGGAGCTGGAGCGCATCCGCGGCGCGACTCACGACCCCGTCTTCTATGCGCTCGACTTCAGCGATCTCGCCCTCTGCAAGGAAGTCCTCGAAACGCTCGCGGACGCGAGCGTGCGTGTGGACAACGACGCTGGCCTGTGCCTCCCAGGCTCGGAGTTCCTGCAACACCTACGCGACCATCCCACCTGGGACTGGCGCCTAGCAGCAAACTAACAACTAACCAACCTGATTTTGTTGACATCGTGAGACTGGTGCCTGGCGACAGCATTGGCCAACCTGGAACTGGTGCCTAGCGACAGAATTAGCCGACCTGATTTTGTTGACATCGCGGTTTGGGTTCTCTAGGGTTGGTGTATGCCGCAGCTTCGTTCGGAGCGTCTCAACGTCGACTCGACGCCGTACTACCACCTGATGTCACGCTGCGTTCGGCGCGCGTTTCTCTGCGGCAAGGACCCAGAGACGGGAAAGAACTTCGAGTATCGACGCGAATGGGTGGAGGAGCGGCTATTCGCGCTCGCGGAGATCTTCGCGGTGGACCTCCACGCGTACGCGGTGATGTCGAACCACCTGCATCTCGTGGTTCGGGTCGACAAGGAACGCGCGGAAGGCTGGAGCGACCAAGAGGTGGTCCGCCGCTACGGAAAGCTCTTCCGCTTCAAAGCAAAGGAGCTCACGTCGCTTCCGAAACGCGAGCAGCACGCACGCATTGCGGCGTGGCGTGAACGACTTTGGAGCCTCTCGTGGTTGATGCGATGCCTCAACGAGTCCATCGCCCGGCGCGCGAACGCCGAAGAAGAATGCAAGGGCCGTTTCTGGGAAGGTCGCTTCGTCTGCCAGCCCCTCCTCGACGAAGCTGCGCTCCTGACCTGTATGGCCTACGTCGATCTCAACCCCGTCCGTGCAGGAATCGCCAAATCCCTCGAAGCATCAAAACACACGTCCATCGCAAGGCGCATCAAGCAGCTCGACCGGGCGTTGCGATCGGACGCACCCCCAGTACCTCATGGACTCACACCCTTCGCCGACCAGGTTCCGGCGCGCTCTCGCCGAGCGAGAGCACCGATGCACTACGTCGACTATCTCGAGCTCCTCAAATGGACGGGCCGCTCGGTTCGCGCGAGGGGACCAAGCGCGACGCTGAAACACGAGCCAAAGCTGCTTGTCGACCTTCAGCTGAACCGAAACGCTTTCCTCGCGATGATGAGGACCCACGGGCTTCGAACCGCCAGTGTCCTCGGTAGCCTCGATCGGGTCGATGCCTTCGCCGAAGCGCACGGCAAGCACTGGGTGCAGGGCAAGGGCGAAGCACAAACGCTCTACCGGTGAGCGCTTCGAAGTCGATACCCGTTCGCGACCACCCCGGTGTCAGGGCGACGCGACCAGGTAGCGTGCGATCACGCCGTCGATGTCAGCACCGTTGCTAATCCCATCGCGCACGAAGGGTTCCCCCGTGTCCGGGTTAACTCGGCTGGGCGCAGTCACGAGGCGTACAAAGCAGAACCCGTTCTCGCGGATTTCTCCGGCGAGGCCCTCGGTTGGAAGGATGTCGAGGTCGAAGGCGTCGCCTCCCGCAGTCGGGAAGTCGAAAGGGTCGCCGCCCACAGCGGAGCGATAGAGCACGGGCCACACGCCGGCGAAGCCAACCCAGCTGTCTGGAACGTTCGAGTAGAGGGTCTCCGGCGTAAAGACGTAGTCGTGTGGAAGGGCGACCCAGCGCTCGCCATCGAGACTGAGCTCGACAACCACAAGATCCATGAAGTGGCCTGGGCCACCACCGATCACGAAGCCGTTCTCGAACACCACGAGATCGACCCCCGGACCATTGAGAGCACATGCATCCGACCAGCTGAGGGTGATCGAGGAGTTCGTCTCGTCGTAGCCGAGGGAGAACACGTCGAGCGTCCCGCCGATCCCGTTTGCAGCGTTGTTCGGATCGGATACGCCGGGCCCGGGCGTTGGATCGCCAATGACTTCGTCGGCGTGGGTCGGCTCGAGCAAATCGGGCTCGAACGCGTCGGACAA
>JBCDAA010000635.1:0-3565 GCA_039186435.1 Myxococcota bacterium
CTCGACACCGCGGAGCTCTCGCCGCACTTGGCGGATCGGCTTCGCTGGGCGCGGACGCGCGCGGGCTCTCCTCTTCCCAGGGATCTTCAGGCGGCGCTCTCGCGGCTTGAAGGCCCGCCCTGGAACCGCCTCGCGGCTAACGTGGCCGTGGCGCTTCTTCCGACGAACCTCCGCGAACTGCGAGCGCGCGCCGATGGGATTTCGCTTCGCGGGCTCATCGGTCTCTACCGCAGTGCGAAGTCCCGTGAGGCGCTACACGAGCCCTTGCTGAGGTGTGCTTGTGCGCGCGACGAAACGCTCCCCTTCGACGTGGCCCTCGCGATCTTTCGGGCATGGGGCGACGCGGATCCGCTCCTTCGTCTTTCCCGCGATGCGTTTGCACCCGAGTCGCTTTCCCGCGAAGAGGTCGAATCGCTCTACGGAACGAGCGCGGTGGTGACACTGGCGGAGCAGCTCTGGTTTGCGCCGGACGACCTCGCGGTGATCCTCGGCGATGCGGGGCTGCGCGCGCGTTTGCGTCAGACGATCGACGACTACGGCGCTCACCTTCGGGCGATCGAGCGCATCGATGGGCCGCTCCCCGCGAAGACTCTCTCGCGCGTGAAGGGCGGCGTTGCCGTCGGTGTTCAGCTCGGGCCGGACCTCGTTGTCCGCGGCTTTCTCTCGCGGCGACGTCCTCCCTCGGCTGGGGAGATGTTCTGGGTCGAGGTGAAGAAAGCGGTCCGTGGCCGACTCGTCGTCACCAAGGTGGAACACGTCGCGCCGCTTCCCGCGGAGATTCCTTCCCCAACCGACGCGCCAAACGCCGCGGGCAACATTCAGCGCGCCCTTTCCGTGTTCGCAGCGTGGTCTCCCGACGCGCTGAAGGAGCTGTTGACGCCGGACAATCCGGAGAGCCTTCGCCTTCGTGTTGCGTCAGCGTGGGGGCGAACCGCATCGCCTGCGGCGCTCGCGTGGGTGCTCCGCCAGCCCCACCACGCGGTCGCCGATCGCGTGGCGGAGTCGCTCCTCCGTTCAGGCGTCGTCACTCAGGAGCTCGTGTCCTGGTCCCTCGAGGGAAACCGGGCGCTGCACGCGGTGCTGTCGAAGGCGCCGAGCGAGTTCGATGACGACGCCCTCTTTGTCGAAGCGCTCACTCGAGCAGCAGCGGGGGCGACCGCACGTCTACGCGTGCGTCCTGCGGAACGTCTCGCAACGCTGGGAAATCCGCTCGGCGTGGAGATCCTAACCTCACTCCTCGACGCGCCGGAGCGATCGGTTCGGCACCAGGCCGCGCGTTCTCTCGCGATCGCGGGCGCCCTAGAGGCTCTTCGAACCCTCATCCACGCCGAGTACCGCGTTGCACGCTACGCGCTTCTGGGACTGATGCGCAGTTCGCGCGCTGCGGATCGAGAGCTCGTGGTCAACACCGTCCTCGATCGCGACGATGGCCTCGCGCTCCTGCCGATCGTGGCGCGTCTCTACGACGTCGAAGCACTCGACCCTGATCCATGGATCGACGACGAGTTTCGCTGGATGTGATCCACGTCTAGACGAAAACGTCGCAGGAAAAACGTTTAGGAAACGGCGGCGACGACTTCGACGACCTGCTCGACCGGGGCGTCGACCGGAAGTGTGACTTCGTCGGTCTCTTCGGTCGTCGCCTCGAGGTTGGCCTCGACCTGGAAGTTCGGCTCGGGCGTCTTCGTCTTTCGCGGCGGCGCGAGGTCCTGAAGGCGCTTTCGCGCATCGGCGGTGGCGGCCTGGAGGATGCGGCGACGTCGCGGCTTGTAGAACGCGAGCAGAACTTCGCGCGCGCCTTGTTCGAGATCCGGGTCGTTCACGACCGGCAGCACCAGGCGCTCGAACTCGGTGGCCAGCTGCTGCTTCGGGTCCCGCCACGCGACCATGGCGAGGAGCATCGCGAGGATCTCTCGGCGATCCCCGTCTTCGTCGACGAGCGTTTCCAGACGCGCGAGCACCTCGTCGTCCCACGCCCCGTTGATCAGGGTGCCGCCCCAAAACCGAGCTTCGCGCATCGCGATGTCGGCGGCGCTGAGCTCACCCGCCTCGGGCCACGGGTAGAGGTGATAGGGGTCCTCGGACGCAAACGCGTCCTGAACCAGCGCGACCACCTCTGCCGGTTCCAGGGCGCTCACGATCATCTCGTGCCAATGGTCGCGGCGAAGGCGACCGTGCAACGCCTGATGGGCGTGAAACCAAAGGGGGGTTTCGAAGATCTGCGCATCCAGCGGCCGGCGCTTCTTTCTGGCCTTGGAGAGATAGCGCTTGAGTCCCGTCGTCGTCGGGATTCCAAAGAACGCACGGTCGGTTTCCCAGAGGCGCAGGTCGAGATCGTTGAGGGTGCGAAGCAAGCGCGTCTGCAGCGACGTCAGCGAGTCCGCGGTGCGAGCGATTTCCCCCTGTCCGTGCCCGAAGGCTGCGCGAAGTACGGAGAGCGCGACCATTTCGCGATCGGCATCCCGGCAGTCGCGAATCAGCCGCTCCACCGCGCCACCGTCGTTCCGGCGTGCGGCGTCGTCGGCGAGGAACCCGGCTGCCAGACGCGTGAGGGAACCCCCAACCACGAAGCCCGTCGGCGTGCGGACACCCACCTCGACAAACTCGAGAAGCGTTTCGGCTGCGACCGGATCCAGATCCTCGCCGACATAGCGCTGCGCGATGGCGATCGCGACGGCGGTAAGGCGCGTACCCTCAAAGGCTTCCAGCGAGGGAAGGGGCCGGTGCGCACGCGCCGCGAGAATGCCGAGACACGCGATCATGCTCGCCTGGGCGGCGGGGCTTGGTTCCTGTTCCGCGGTTCGAAAGAGAAGCGCCACGTCGTCGAGCTCGCGGCTCGTAAACGCGAGGGCGAGCGCGGCGGATGCGCGCACCTCGGGGTTGCGATCGCCCAGGTGGCTTCGAAACTCTTCAAGACCGTCGACGACCGCGACGTGAAGCACCGGATCGGTGAGCGCGGCCTCCGTAATTGCTGGAGAAAGTCCGCAGAAGTGGGCGTGGTCGCCCGCGGCGGAAAGGTCCGCGAGAAGGCGAAGAATCTCCCCGCGCGTGACCTCCTGCGCGAGGAGCTGCCGGAGGAAAGGAACGCAGCGCACCGTCACCGGCGCAGCGCTGGAAAGCGCGCTCGGCAGCAGATGTTCGCGGAGCGTTCGAAGGGCCCGCCGGGGATGCTCGCCTTCCGCGATCGCACCGAGAAGCGCCGGAATCTCCTCCGGGCGGCCAAGGGCGTCTTTCTCCTTCGCCCATTTGATCTGGTCTACACCATCCAACACGGGCCGGAGCATACGCGTCGCGGGATCTCGCGTCGACGTGGAAAGCATCATGTATCGCACATGATCTCGGTGGTCATTCGAGCGAGCGGAGATGCCCCTCGAGCGTGCGCCTGCGCATGGCGATATCGCGCGCGTAGGTGAGCTGGCCCTCCGCGCGCACACGGTTGTGCTCAGCGGCGCTCGCAAAGCGTTCTGGGTCCCAGCGGAAGTAGCGTTCCTCGAAGGCATCGAGGCAAAAACGGCTCGCGAGTTCGAGGGCGATGGTTTCGAAACCGGGAACGATCGAATGGATC
>JBCDAA010000636.1:0-3558 GCA_039186435.1 Myxococcota bacterium
CGCGCTTCGGTTCGGCGACGGTGATCTTTCAGGTGTTTCAGTCCACCGAGCAGGTCACCGCGCAGCTCGGCCAGATTCATCAGCAGCTCGTGTCCCTCGAGACCGCAAGCCGCGCGCTCTACTTCGAGCAGATCCTCCCGACGATCGTCGAGTTCCGAGCGCAGTTCCTCTCGGCGATTCAAACGGTCCGCGGCGAGCTCGATGCGCAGCCGGACCGCGCGCCTTACGAGTTCGGAACGGTCGACCTCGCGAGCGCCCGCGACGCGCAGGAAGTCCGCATGGCGGTGTGGGACGTCGGAACCAACCCGGCGCTCTTCGAAGCGCAGCTCTTCACGAACGAAGCGGAAACGATCAATGGCGAAGACGACGACAACAACGGCCGCGTCGATGATCGCCACGGGATCGTGCAGGACGTGGGCGAGGTCAACGACAACGACCTCCTCTACCAGCCGACCCCGGAAACGCTGAGCGAGTACAAACCTTTCCTTCGCGGAATCATGGATCTCCGCGCCGGGCTGGCGTCGACCGAGGGCGCGCAGCGCGTGCTTCAGCTGATGCGAGGGGCGACGAGTCCGGAGGCGCTCGAAGAGCTCGAGACCAACCTCGACGCGGTCGGCGAATGGGCGCACGGAACGCACGTCGCGGGCATCATGGTGCAGGGTCTTCCGCAGGCGCGCCTGGCTATCTTTCGTTCGGCGTGGGCCGGCGAAGCGCGGATCTACCACCATCGTGGTCCGACCGACGAGGAGCTCGCCGCCGAGCGCGCCAACGTCGACGCCATCGCTGCGTTCATCAACCGTCACGAAATTCGTGTCGTGAACGCGAGCCTTGGCTTCGCGGAAGAGTACGTCGCGAGCCAGCTCCGCTTCGAAGGCGAGCGGTACCCGGATGATGACGCGGTCGTCGAACGCGCCGCGGCGGTTCACCAGCGACGCGCGGAAAGCTGGCGCGCGGTGTTTGAAGCATGCCCCAACACCCTCTTCGTGGTTGCGGCCGGCAACAGCAACCAGGACGTCACCGAGTACGGCGTCGTGCCGGCGAGCTTCGACTACCCGAACGTTCTCGTCGTCGGCGCGCTCGATCGCTGGGGCGAGTGGGCCACCTTCACGAACTCGAACCCCGAGCGCGTGCGTGTCTTCGATTTTGGCGTCGAGGTGCCGAGCCTGATTCCCGACGGAGAGACCGTGCCGCTTTCGGGAACCTCGATGGCGTCGCCAAACGTGGCAAACCTCGCGGGCAAAGTTCTGGCGGTGCATCCGGCCTTGAATCCGCAGCAGGTCATCACCCTGATTGAGGAAACCGGCGACCCGATCGCGGAGCCCTTTGGCGGCGTGGTCGCCAACGAAGAGAAGGCCATCGAGCGTGCGCGACGCGAGCGCCCCCGTCGACGAGGCCGGCGATGAGGTTCGTTCTCCTTCTTGCTCTCGCCGGTTGCGGCACGGCGACCTGCCCCGAGCCCGCGCCCTCGGCGGTGATCGGCGACGCGCCCGCAGTCGTCACTGGCGACGAAGAGCCCGAAGAAGAGCAGGACGACTCGGTGCTGGTCCTCGACGGCACCCCGACGATCCCCGACGCGCTGCGAAACCGTCTTCGGCAGTACTCCAACACACGGTCGGCTGGGATTCGCGGCCTCAACGCGGACGGGAGCGAGGCGCTGATCGCGACGCGCTTTGCGGAGACGAGCCAGCTCCACTGGGTGCAGACGCCCCTTGGAAGTCGCCGGCAGCTCACCTTCGAAGACGAGCCGATTCGCGGCGCCGCGCTCGTGCCGGGCGCTGACCATCACGTGCTCTTTCTGCACGACATCGGCGGCAACGAGGACAACCAGATCTTCCTCCTCGATCGGCGCACGGGACGCTCTCGCATGCTCACCGACGGCGAGAGCAAGCATGGTTCCCTCGTCGTTAGCCACGACGGCTCGCGCATCGCCTACAGCGGCAACGGGCGCAACGGCGAGGACATGGACATCTACGTGCGGGGCCTCGGCGATGAGGACGCCACGCGAGTCGAGCGCGACGGATATTGGTACCCCCTCGACTTCTCCCGCGACGGGAAGAAGCTCCTGATCGCGAAGTACGTGTCGATCAACGAGTCGCATCTCGCCGCGCTCGACCTCGAGACGAACGAAGTACAAACGCTCACGCCGGAAGAACCTCGCGCCAACCACGAGAACGCGATCTTCGGCGCGGATTCCGAGACCGTCTACGTCGTCACCGACCGCGCGGGCGAGTTTCGGCAGCTCTACTCCTTCAACATCGCGCAGCCCGGCGCCGATTGGGAGAACCTCAGCGCCGACATTCCGTGGAACGTCGAGTCGATCGCCCTCTCCGGGGACGGACGCACCCTCGCGCTCACGACCAACGAGGACGGCTTCGGCAAGCTGCGGCTCCTCGACGTGCGCCGGGGCCGCATGCAGGAAGTCGAGATTCCCCAGGGTCTGATCGGCGGCGTGCTTTGGGCGTCGGAGCGCTCGGTGCTCGGCTTCACGCTCTACGGCGCCACCCGCACCGGCGACGCCTACACCTACGACACGCGCGGGCGGCGTCTTCAGCGCTGGACCGAAAGCGAGGTTGGCGGCCTCGACCCGGAGACCTTCGTCGAACCGGAACTCGTCCGGTACCCGACCTTCGACGAGCGCGAGATCCCCGCGTTCTACTACCGGCCGCGCGGCGAAGGCCCCTTCCCGGTGATGGTCTACATTCACGGCGGCCCGGAGTCGCAGGCGCAGCCTTGGTTCAGCCCGCTGACGCAGTTCCTTGTGGTGGAGCGCAACATCGCGGTCATCGCGCCGAACGTTCGCGGCTCCGACGGCTACGGCAAGTCGTACCTTCTCCTCGACAACGGCGCGAAGCGCGAGGACTCCGTCAAAGACATCGGCGCCCTCCTCGACTGGATCGCCACCCGCGAAGAACTCGACCAGGAGCGAACCGCCGTCTACGGCGGAAGCTACGGCGGCTACATGGTGCTGGCGTCCCTCGCGACCTACGGCGAACGGCTCCGCGCGGGAATCGACGTGGTGGGCATCAGCAACTTCGTCACCTTTCTCGAAAACACGCGAGACTACCGCCGAGATCTCCGACGCCAGGAATACGGCGACGAGCGCGACCCGGAGATGCGCGCACTTCTGGAGCGCATTTCACCGACGAACAACGTCGAGCGAATTCAAAGCGCGCTCTTCGTCGCGCAGGGAGCCAACGATCCGCGCGTTCCAGCGTCGGAGTCGCAGCAGATCGTCGAGGCGGTCCGCCAGAGCGGCCACGACGTTTGGTACATGCTCGCGCGCAACGAGGGTCACGGCTTTCGGCGCAAAGAAAACCGCGATGTGTTCTTTCAGCTCGCCGTGCTCTTTCTCGATCGGCATCTGAAGGACGACGAATGAGGCTGCGCTGGGTTCTTGCGCTCGTGCTCGCCGGCTGTAGCAGCTGCGAAGAGCAGGCGACAGAAACGCCGGCCGAAGAAGAGGAAGGCGCCAGTCCACGGGACTATTTCCCGGCGCACGCAGGCGACCGCTGGCGCATGAAAGGGGGCGATAGCCTCGCGATCACCACGGTGACCGAA
>JBCDAA010000637.1:0-3505 GCA_039186435.1 Myxococcota bacterium
GGCGTGCCGAGGAGCCATCCCGCGCCGGTGAGCGTGAGGTCGTCCTCCTCTTCCGCAACAGGCTTCGCAAGACCGAAGTCGAGCACTTTGCAGAAGGTCCGCTCCTTCGCGAGGAGCATGATGTTGTGGGGCTTGATGTCCCGGTGAATGATGCCGGCGCTGTGCGCTTCGTGGAGCACTTCGGCGACCTGGTCGACGATCTGTTCGACTTCGTCGAAGGTCATCGGTCCCGCGCGCCGGACGCGTTCGGAGAGCGACTCCCCGTCGATCCGCTCCATCACCATGAAGGGGGTGCCGTCCGGGAGCAGTCCGTGGTCGAAGACCTTCACGGCGTGCGGGTGATCGATTTTGGCAGCGAGCTTTGCCTCGCGAGAGAATCGCTCCCGAAGCGTCGGGTCGTGGGCGCCCCGAAGAAACTTCACTGCGACGGACACTCCAAGCGTCAGGTGGTCGGCGGTCCAAACGTCGGCCATGCCGCCGCGACCGAGCGGTTCCACGAGGCGCACGCGTTCGGCGACGGCCATGCCTTTGTGAAGGTCGGGACCGAATCGACGCTTCTTTTCCTCACGAGGCGTTTCCGACTCGGGGATGCGGGTGACGTCGGGTGTGTCCTCCGCCATTCGCTGTCGAGTCTATCGCGATCCACATCGCGTGGAAAATCAGTGGTTTGGCGGAGGTGCTGCGCTTGCCTTGCCGAGGCGTATCCGTAGCTCTACTCTGAGTTACGCTCCGCGATGAAAACCTACGCTTTTTGCCTGCTCTTGGTCGTGGGGTGCGACCAAGGCTCGGGCTTCAACCTCCCGCCCCTGGATGCGCGCGTCGACAGCGCTGTGGTCGACGGCGGAGTGACCGACGGTGGAGCGAGCGACGCGAGCGGGTTTTGCGACCGCACCGACTGCGGCGAGGGAACCTGCAGTGAGGAGACCGAGAGCTGTCTCTGCGACGCAGGGTTTCGTTTTGATGGCGTGACGTGCGTCGCCGATGAATGCGGCGCCTGCGACGCGGGCGCGGTCTGTATCGATGGCTCCTGCGAGGCGCTCTGCACACCCGATCGCGAAGTCGGCGAGTTTCGCTTTTGCACCACGACCCGTGCGGACTCCTACGGGCTGGTAGTTCGTTACGAGGGCAGCGACCGCATCGATCTCGGGGCGAGCGAGATTCGCCTCAACGGTGCCTCGGTTGATCTCGCGGGGTCTTTCGACGTCGAGACGCAGACCTTCACGCTTCGCGCCTCGTCCCTTCCGCCCTCGAAGTACACGTATCTCTTTCGCGTCGTCACCGACTCGGGAAGTCAGCCGCGTCCGCTCTTCGTTCCCATGTGGATCGGGGAAGGCCTCCGCTACGCGGACTTTCGCTGGAACGACTCGATCGTCTACCAGATCGTCACCGACCGCTTTTTGAACGGCGATCCCTCGAACGATCTCGACAACCGGAGCGGCACCCTTTCGCAGGTCGACGACCGCCGAAGCCAGTGGCAAGGCGGCGACTTTGCTGGGATCACGCAGAAGATTCGCGACGGCTATTTCGAGGACATGGGCATCAACACGCTGTGGATCAGCTCGCCCATCGTGAACTCCCACAACGCGCAGCCCGGCGTCGATCCCGGCGATACGCGGCGCTTTTCGAGCTACCACTCCTACCACCCGATCGCGACGGGCTACACGCACCTCGACGACTACGGCTACCCCAACCCCATCGAGCCCGCCTTCGGCACGGCGGAGGAACTTCACGAGCTCGTGAACGAAGCGCATCGCCGCGGCATTCGCATCATGCCGGACTTCGTTGCGAACCACGTGCAGCGCGAGGCCGCGATCTTCGCGCGGCACCCGGAGTGGTTCTTCGAATACAACCAGTGTCACAACCGCTGGGACGAAGCGCGCATCGGCTGCTGGTTCACGTCCGACATGCCGGACTTTCACTTTGGGGCAAATCCGGCGGCGGTCGATGCGGTCGTCGACCACGCGCTCTGGATGATCCAGGAGTTCAACTTCGACGCGTTTCGAGCCGACGCGCTCAAGCACATGGACGATGCGTTTGTGCGAGCGCTGAAGGTTGCGGTCATCGAGGAGATCGAAACCACCGTCGACGATCACACCCAGCCGATCGAGCCGACGACCTTCTACATGGTCGGTGAGTCCCTCGGCGGCTGGGCGCGCTACCACGTTCGCGAAGACATGGTGCAGGGCCAGGTTGACGAGGCCTACTATCAGAACGTGAAGGGCGCGCTTCTCACCTTCGGGCAGAGCCTTCGCAGCCTCGCGGACTTCGCGGTGGCGAACGACCGCGCGTACCTGCGCTCGGAACCCACCATGGGCAGCGCCGGCGGCTACCCGGGCGCGATCATGGGCAACTTCTTCGGCAACCACGACCAGTGGCGCGCGCTCACCGAGGCGGGGGGCATCGCGAATCCGGACGCCTATCGACGGCTTCGGCTCGCGCAGACGTTCCTGATGACCTCCCCCTACAACGTGCCGATGCTCTACCAAGGCGACGACATCGGTACGGAAGGCGGACAGGATCCCGACAACCGTCGCATGCATCGCTTCGACGGGCTCAGCGTGGAAGAACAGGCCTCCCTCGATCACATGCGTGCGGTCGGACAGATTCGCGAGGCGCAGGTTGCGCTCCGGCGCGGGACGCGAACCCACGTGGTCGTCGAGGACTGGTTTTGGGTCTTCGAGGTTAGCCACGCGGGCGAGACGGTCTACGTCGCCATCAACCGCGACAACGACAAGACCTGGGCGCCGCCCGCAGGATACGTGGATGCGCTCGGCAACTGCCGCGACGGCGTCGTGCCGGTGCTGACGTCCTGCGTCTTTGTCGCCGAGTGATTGCTCCGCCCGCGAGATCTTCGTAGAGCTCGCCCATGGATACGCAGGTCGATCGCGTTCGTGAGCTCTTCGACACCTGGGCGCAGACGGGGCGCGCCGAAGGCATGGAAAAGGGGCATACGCCGACCGCGCGACCTGCCTTCGATCGCCTCGAGGTGAGCGCCGAGCAACACTACCTCGATATCGGTTGCGGCAACGGCTACACGGTCCGTTGGGCCGCGGCGATCGATCCGACGGTTCAGGCGATCGGGATCGATCTCAGCGAAGAGATGGTGCTTCGCGCGCGAAGCCAAACCAAGGCGGACAACGCGCGCTTCATTCACGCGCCCTTTCCGCTCCCGCTTCTGAAGGCGAAGACCTTCGACGCGATCTTTTCGATGGAGGTCTTCTACTACCTTCCCGATCTGCCCTGGGCGCTCGTCAGCGTGGGACGACTTCTTAAGCCCGGCGGCCGCTTTGCGTGCGTCGTCGACTACTACGAGGAGAACCCTGCATCGCACTCCTGGCCCGAGGATGTTGGGGTGGCGATGAACCGACTCTCGAAGGTGCAGTGGCGGGATGCGATGAGCGAAGTAGGCCTCGAAGTGATCGAGCAAACCCAGCTTTGCGATCCGGCGGCCGAGGGCTGGAAGCGTGACGTAGGTAGTCTGCTGACGGTGGCGCAGCGACCCTGA
>JBCDAA010000638.1:0-3504 GCA_039186435.1 Myxococcota bacterium
CTCGCTCTCCGCGGATCGGATCTTTCCGAGCGTGCGCTGTGGACCCTTCACAAGCGGATCTGGACGACCGCGTTTCGAAGTCTCGGCCGAGATCACAAGATGGATCTCTACCGCCTCGACTCCAACGTCACGATTCATCCGCAGAATCCTGCGCTGTGGTTCTACCCGGACGCGGACCTCGAGTCTGCGGTCTCGTCGACGCGGCTGACCTATGCGTTTCCTGCGGACGAGTTCAAGAACCCGGTGTTTGCGTACGTCGTTGTGCACCACTGGTTCCGGATGGGTCTTGGCGTCGGCGCGCCTGCGATTCGCGAGATCGCGGCGTCCAAGGGCCTCACGATCGAGCTGCCCACGGTGGACGATGAGCTGACGAGTTCGTTTGTCTTCAAGTCCATCGAGGGTCGTCTCCACCAGCTTCACGACGGCCTTTCTCTGCTCTCCGAGCACGGCTGGCGAAAGGGAACCGAGCTCAGTGAGGCCGTGCAGGCGGAACTTCGCGCGATGTGGGAGGCGAAGGAGTGCCATTGTCCGATCTGCTGGCGCGTGCGACCCCAAGTTCAGCGGGAACGGCGAAGCCAGGCGTGGGACGGCTACCTCGCGGAGCTGCGCGGCGACCAGCACGACGCCGTCCTTCTCGATCGGCTGCTCGGTGACACGGGTCCCTTTCCCGCGGAAGTACGCGCCTGGATCGCGAAGAACGCGGAGCACGTGATCGCGGCGGACTCCTCCACCGACGACGTTCTGGTGCGCCATCTTCATCGGGGCTCGCAGCAAGCGGCCGATCTGCTGACTCAGCTCCTCCGCCGAAAGAACACGCCGCGTCGAAGCGACCTGCTCCGGGTCTTCGGCCGCGCGATGTCGTCCCCCCACGGCGCGCTGGTGCGGGGGTTGATCGGACAGAAGCTGCGTAAGACCGAATATTCAGCGCTCGCTGTGGAGATGGAGCACGCGCTTCCTCTTGCCGCGGCGTCCGAGCCGGCGAAGTCGGAGCTCGTCTCGATCCTTTCGCGCTATGCGGACTGGCAGGATGAAGGGACGCGCGAGCGTCTCAAGGCGAGGCTTTGCGACGAGGATCCTTCGACCCGTCGAGCGGCGGCTGCGCTGCTCGCGGGCGCCTTTCGACGTGTGAAGGCGGCGCAAAAGAAGGAGCTCCACCCGCTTTTTGTCGCTGGGTTGTCGTCGTCCGATCCCGCTGTCGTGCGGGAGGTTCTCCGCGCCGGGCTTCGAAAGGCGGACCTGGTTGGCGACGTCTACGAGGCCCTTGTTCGCGTGGCCGAGGGGGCACCCAACCCAGAGATCGCTCGATCGTTGATCGTCACCTTCAAGCCGCTCGGATGGAGCAACGTCACCGACGATCAGCGCCCGCAGCTTGCGAAGAGCTTCTTTCGCTCGGCGCATGCGTCTGTACGCCGCTTTGCCTTGGAGACCTTTCTTCCGTGGGTGAGCCGAGAGGCCAAACGAGCGCGGATCGTCGATGCCCTCATCGAGGTCGCCAGCGAAACCCTTCACAGCGAGTTTCTCGGGGAGCTGCTCCGGCGTTTTTCCCGGCTTCCTTCGGAGCTCGCCACGGCGGTTCTGACGAAGCTCGAAGGACAGGAGAAGATCCTCGTCACCAAGGACTTCCCGTCCATTGGACGCGTCGCCCTCGAGGACGCGCGCCTTGTCCCGACCTTCCATGCGCTGGTGCTCGCGACCGCCGGGGATGCGCCGCAGGAGGTCTTCGTCACCGGGTCGCCTCGCGCCGATCAGCTTTCCCTTGGCGCGCTCCTCGACGCGATTCCGAAGCTCGACTCCGCCGATGCGATCGCTGCGATGGTCGAGCGTTTTGAGCTCCGCGTCGGCCCTGACCTCGTCGACCTTTCGCGCGTTCGAACGAGTTTGTCCGCGCGCGTTGCGGCCTTTCGCGAAGGAAGTCCGGCGCAGGCCGATGCGCTCGCCGCCTTTGTCGAGGCCCAGCCGCAGCGGCTTATCGAGGCCGCACGACGTCGCGGACCCGATGCGCTCGCTCGCTTGATTCGCTCTGACACCCTTTCGACCGAGCACACGGCCGGCGCGCTCCTCGTCGCCTGGACAACCCAGATCGGCGAAACGCGTGACGTCGCGATGAAGCTCGCGGAGTCCGGGCGTCAAGACGCGCTCGTCGCTGCATTCCGTCGCTGGCTCGCGCGCCGCGGTTCGTCCGGCGGCCAGTTTGTGAATGTGGTACTCGCGCTGACGAGCATTCTTAACAACGCCATGCGTCTCGAAGCCTCCATCGAGGTGCTCGATCTCGCGTTCGGCGAGCGTCCCCACGCAGACTTTCTCTACAACAAAGCGTGCGCGCTACTTCGCCGGAAGGATCTCGAAGGGACCGCGGCGCTTCTGGCGCGTTCCTTCGAGATGAGCCCAGGCAACCGAGACTTCGCCAAGAGGGATCCCGACTTCGGGCCCTACCTGGATCACCCGGCGATCGCGCCGCTCCTCGCGTAGAGCCTCACGCCACGCAGACGCGATTGCGGCCTTCGCCTTTGGCTTGATAGAGCGCATCGTCGGCGGTCGCGAGCAGGGTTTGCACGGAGGTCCCGGGATTCTGCGACGAAACGCCGACGCTCACGGTGATCGGAACGTCCCCGCGGCTCGTTGAAATTGGCGCGAGGGCGACACGCTGGCGCACGCGTTCGGCGACTTCCCTCGCGTCGGAAGGTCCAGCATCGGAGAGAACGATCAGAAACTCCTCGCCGCCGTAGCGCCCCACGGAGTCGAAGGGTCGCAGCGCTCCGCGCAGTCGTTCCGCGGTCGCGGCGAGCACCTCATCCCCGACCGGATGTCCGAGCTGGTCGTTGACCTTCTTGAAGTGGTCCACATCGACGAACGCGACCGCGAGGTGCTGATCGTAGCGCTCGGCGCGAGCGCGTTCGGCCTCGAGGAGCTTAAGGATGGTGTCGCGGTTCCACAGACGGGTCAGGCTGTCGATGGATGCGCGGCGTTCGGCTTCGTCGAGCTGGTGGCGAAGTTCGAGCTCCGACTCGCTCAATGCATCCAAACGAAACTCGTTCTCGACCAGCAGCGCGAGGTCCTTCAAAAGGAGCCGGTCGTGACTCGACAAACTCCGCGGTTGGGTGTCCATGATGCAGAGCGTGCCGATGAGGTGACCCTCTGGGCTGTGAATCGGTTGCCCGGCATAAAAGCGCGCCCCGATCGGACCGGTGACCAGCTCGCTGTGCTCGAAGCGCTCGTCACAGCTCGCATCCGAAACGACGAACGCATCCGTTTGCAAGATCGCGTGCCCGCAAAAGGAGATTTCGCGAGGCGTCTCTTGCTCGGCGAGCCCCTGCGCAGACTTGAACCACTGCCGGTCTGCGTCGACGAGGGAGATCAGCGAGATCGGTGCGCTCAAGGAGCGTCGCGCGAGGCGCGTGATTCGGTCAAAGCGTTCCTCGGCAGGCGTGTCGAGAATGCAAAGTTGCTTAAGACTCGCCAGCCGCTCCGGTTCGTCCGGTGGATCTGGCAGTCGGCCCGTCGCCC
>JBCDAA010000639.1:0-3484 GCA_039186435.1 Myxococcota bacterium
ACGCCCGGGCCGAAGTTGCCGCTGACGGTGACGCCGGTCAGACGCCACAAGCCGGTGGATGCGATGCCGGGTCCTTGGTTGTTGGCGATGCGCGCGTTTTGAATGCGGCTGACGCTTGCGCGGTCGGGCGCCATGCCCGTCAGGGAGATGCCGCCGCCGCCGCAGGAGCCGGTGCGCGAGGTGGGCTGCCCGCCTTCGATGCTCCAAAAGATCGCGCCGCCTTCCGCAGAGGTGAGGCCGTTGTTGACGATGCTGTGGGGGCCCGGCGTACGCCCCATCGGCGTATCAAGAATTGCGATCTCGTCCTCGAGCCAGAGGCCGCAGCCGCAGTTGTCTTCGACGACGAGGTTCGCGTTTTGCGTGGCGAGCCCGCCGCCGGATGTTCGAAGTCCATGCCCGCGGTTGCCGCGGACGGTGAGCGTCGACCAGGTCACCCATAGCGCACGCTCGGCGCCGTCGCGATCGACGACGAGACCGTCGCCTTCGTTGTCTTCGATTTGAAGCGAGGTGGTTTGAATGCGGGCGGCGGACAAGACGCCCGCTCCGCCGTTGGATCGAACGACGGCGTCGGCGAGCTGCAGGCGTGCGCTGGGGTTGGACGCGAAGATCCCGCCGGCCTCGCAACCGTCCGCGGTGCCGTTGTTTTCGACGCGGGTCTGGTCCCCGCGAATTCCCGCGCCGCGTTCGAGCCAAAGGCCCCATCCGCAGTTGGAGCGGCTGACCACGTCTTCAAGTTCAACGTCCTCGTCCGCGCGCAGGCCGTGCGAGGGAAAGCCCTCGAGCGTAATGCCGCGAAGTGAGACGCCCCGTGCCTGAACGTCGAGGCCGACCACGTCGCCGCTGAGACCCGTGCCGGACACGACGGTCTGGTCGCCCTCGATCGCGACCGTCGACGAGACGACCGGAAGGGGAGCGCTCGGTTCGATGGTGAGGCCCGCCTCGAAACGAATGGTGTCCGGACCAGGGGCCGCGTTCGCTTCTTGGAGCGCCGCGCGAAAGCTGCACGCCGGTTCCCCGCCCACCATCGCTCCCGTGTCGCACATGCCGTCGCCGGGTGCGACATCGTCCGCGTCGTCTCCGGTGTTCACGATGGAGGGAGTGCGACACCGATCCGCAGGCCGGGTGGCGCGCGCGTAGGAGGCGTTGCCGGAGCTTGCCGCCTGCAAGAGGAGGTTGAATTCGCCCTGCGGTCCAATGTTGGACGGGGTCCGCGCATCGGCGTTGGGGTCGATGCCGCTCCGCGATCGCGTGAGGCCCATGACCGGGCCGTTTCCGTTGCCTGGGCGTCCCGGCGTCTCGTCGAGGATTTCGATGGTGTCCCCATCGGCGTAGGAAACCCAGTAGCCCTCGTAGGGCGCGGTTGAGCCCGGGAGCGTGGCACCGCGAACCCGAAGCACGGCGTCACAGCGAAAGCCGAGCGCGAGGTTCAGAATCTCGTCAGGGACTTCGCCTTCCAGTTCTTCGACGCCGAGAAGCCCCTGAAAGTTGGTGAGCTGTTGAAGCGTGCCGTCCTCGCTGAGTTTCATGAGCTCGTCGCGGGTTTGTCCGCGGTCCCCGATGATCGTTCCGACAAAGTAGAGCGAGTTGTCGCGTGTGCAGGCGCGTGGCTGTTTGAAGTTGTTGAAGGTGAACCCTTGGGTTTCTTCGCCGCGGGTGATTTCGCCCGGGCCGCTGAGGAGCGAGTAGCGAAGCACTGGGTTGCTTCCGCTCGTGCGATCCACAACGCCCGTGGCTGCTCCGTCGGATCCGAAATCGTCAATTTGCAAAGCGGTCCCGGCCGGAACCCGAATACCACCGCAGGGAAGGGCGGTGTCGGTGGCGAGGCATTGCACGTCGCCAAACCAGAAGAGGTGCAGGTAGGCGAACCCGGCGAGGGTATCGCCGCTTCGTATCTGCGCTCGCACGACCGGACTGCTGAACTCGGTGACCGTGAAGAACCCGATTTCGCCGAGCTGAAAGCCGTCTGCGAGCGTCTCTCCCTGCGCGAGGAGGATCGTCTGCGTCTCCCCGTCGTCGCGCACGAGGTAGAACTCCGGTCCTTCGTCGAGACGGAGAAGGTAGAGCACCGCGCCTTCCGGGGTGACCCGTAGGTTGGAAAAGCTTCGAACGGTTCCGGTGACGAGCCCAGCTCGGCCGAGGCCGACGAATGCATCCCCTAAGGCAACGACCTTCTGCACCGCGCCCGCGTTGGTGGCGAGGAGGATCGCTTGGTTGTTCGTAAAGCCTCCGTCGCCGCGCATGAACGCCGTGAACGCAACGGGCGCGGCAGGCTCGTTTTGCGCGCCGTGATCGCGAGCGACCGCGATTTCGGTTCGGTCGAAGGCGAGCTCGAGGTCGTCGAAGCCGTCGACGCGCTGCCCTTCTTCGGCGATGAGGGTGCCCGAGCGCAAGGCGACCAGACCTTCCGCACGAACGCCGTAGACCTCGCCCTTGTGATCGAGGGGATGAACCTCGGTGGCGAAGTCTTCCTGACGAAACACGTCGAGGTCGGCCTGACAGGCGAGCGGGGAGAGCGTCGCCGGACCTTCGTCAGCGGGTGTGCCACCGTCGCCCGACGCGTCGATCGCGCTGTCGCCTCCATCGGGAACCCCGCCGTCGCTTCGGGGATCATCGGCGGAGTCACAGGCGAAGAGACAGGCGAGGAGGAACGCTGTTTGTTTCACGATTGGCGCAGAATAGCTGGGTTTGGGCGTCGTTGGTTCGGTTTCAGTAGATCGTGAGACACTCCTGGCATGCGAAACCGGTGGGCGCTGCCTTTGATTGTTCTCCTCGCGTGCGGCGATTCCGACCCGGAAGTCGACGCAGCCTTGGATCCGGACGCGGGCGTCGACGCGCGCATTCCCGTGGATGCAGGGGCCGACGCGCAGGTTGATGGAGGGTCGGATGCGTCTCCCGGGGATGCCGGCGCGGACGCGTTGGAAGATGACGCCGCGCTCGATCCCGACGCCGCACCGGTTCTCGACCGCGACGGCGACGGAGTCGACGACGACGAGGACGCGTTTCCCGACGATCCCGCGGAGTGGATCGACAGCGACGCGGACGGAGTCGGCAACGGTGCGCAAGCCGACGAGGACGGCGATGGAGTCCTCGACATCAACGACGAACTTCCGTTTGATCCGGATGCATCGTCCCTGGTCGAGCAGGCGCTGCCAGGGGACGGAACGCCCGCCGCCGCGATGGCGCCTCCGTTTCGCGCGCGCACCGCTGCGGGCGAAGAAGTTCTCGGCGTCATTCCGATCCTTGCGGAGGCGCAGCGAACCGTCGGGTTTCGCGTGGAGGGCGATCCAGCCGGGGAGGTGATCCTCAACGTCGTCGCCTCGTCGACGACCGGTTCCAACGAACCCCTCGATGAGATCGATGCATTGATCGAAGGGGCACAGCTCTGGGCGTGGACGCCTCCGACGACCGAGGCGTACGACGTGGTGCTCACGACCCGCAGCGAAAGCGGGGTCTCCGCTGCTGTTACCGTTTACTTCGACGGCGA
>JBCDAA010000640.1:0-3480 GCA_039186435.1 Myxococcota bacterium
AGCAGCTGCGAAGAGCAGGCGACAGAAACGCCGGCCGAAGAAGAGGAAGGCGCCAGTCCACGGGACTATTTCCCGGCGCACGCAGGCGACCGCTGGCGCATGAAAGGGGGCGATAGCCTCGCGATCACCACGGTGACCGAATCCGGAACGGCCGTGTTTTTCGGCAGCGATCGCACGAGCGCCGAACGCTACCGCGTCACCGATAACGAGGTACTCCTTGTCGACCCCAACGATCGGCCGATCGCGCGCTGGCTCGAGCGACCGATGTCGATCGGTCATCAGTGGAGTTACACCCTCGGCGACTCGGAGTGCGACGCCCGCTACGCGACCATCGAGCAAAGCGCAGAGGTCGCAGGGCTCACCTTTGAGCACTGCGTCGAAGTGCGGCGGCAGTGTCGGTACCCCGCGGGCAAACCCTTTCCCGAAGCGACGCGAGAGCTTCGCGAAGAGACGTGGTGCCCTTACGTTGGGCGCGTTCGAGAGGTTGTACGTTTCGATCCCCCTCCGTCGATCGAGGGCGTCGAGGCCGAGCACGTGCAAGAGGTCGCGTACTACCGCGTCGAGGGCGCGCCGGCGCCGCCCTTGCCGGAGACCTTCGACTGCTCCGCGTTTCTCTTGATGGAGGGAGATGTGCAGGCCGCGTGCGGTCCGCGGATGCGCGAGCTCGAGCGAAGCGACGCCGGTGGATGTACGGCGCGCTACGGAAGTCCGGACGGTGAGATCACGGTGCTCGCACGCCGCTTTGATCGCGATGCGACCGACCCGGACGTCGACCAAATTTTGGCGCAGCCGGCGTCCGAGATTCGTGTCGAGGGCGACCTCCGCATCGTCGACGCGGCAGAGCTCCCGGAGGACGATCCGCGGCCCTCACCAACGGGTGGAATCGGACTTCGCGAAGGACACCACGCAATCGCAGTCGTTGCCTCACCGGCCTGCGGCGTGGATCAGCTGCGCCGGCTCGCGCGCCTTCTTCGCTCCGTCGTCCGGCAGTAGCCATGGCCAAACCGGTGCACCGCTTGGGCAAGCCCGAAGGGGGGATGCTCGCGTGGATGCGCGGGGGCGGCGTGCGTCCCACCCACGCAGCGTCGCCCACCGAAACCGAAGAGGCGGACGCATACCTCGCGCTCCTGATGACGGACCTGATTCCGAACATCGGGCTCGTCATCGCGCTCCTCTTCGGCCTCTGGGCGCTCGCGGACCCCTACCTGCTCGCGGGATCCGGCTACAGCCCGGCGCCGGTGGTCAGCGCGCGAATCGTCGTCATCGCCGTCGGCATCGTGTTTTTTGTCGCGTCCAAAACACCGCTTCTCCCGAAGTACGCCGGCGTGATCTGGGCTCTCGGCTGGTCCGTTGACGGTCTTGCCGCCGGAACCGCGGTCGCCCATCTCGGCGGCTTCGACGGCCCCTTCTTTCACTACCTCTACTGGGCGCCCATCGGTTCGCTGGGACTCCTCGTGTCCCTCGGTCCGCGCATCGCCGCGACGACCGTGATGGGCTTCGCGGGCTTCGTCGGCTACTTCGTGCAGCGCCCGGACGAGCTGATGAACCCGGACGCCGCGTCGGCCCTCGTCACCATCGCCGTGACCGTGTCCATCTGCGTACTCATCGGCTTCATGATTACGAACGTGCTGACCTGGAACGCGATCTACCGGCTTCGCGAACTCGACCGCGGCGACGAGCTACAGTCCCTCGTTGACGAACGCTCCGAGGAGCTTCGCGCTCTCGGCCAGCACCTCGAGGAGCTTCGCGAAGCCGAGCGCCAATGGACCGCCCGGGAAGTTCACGACAGCCTGGGCCAGGAACTCACGGCGCTTCGTCTCGGCATCGTGCTCGCGCGTCAGAGCGCAGAGAGCGAGCCCCTCGACGTCAAGCTCGCCTATCTCGAAAGCCTCGTCGGGCAGGCGCAGGCGACGACCCGCGGAATCGTACGGCGGCTGCGACCTCCCGCGCTGACCGAGATTGGGTTTCAACCGGCGGTTCGTCAGCTGGCCGAGGCGATGACCCAAGGCGCGCCGTGGACGACGACGATCGCGTTCGCGCCAGACCCCATGGAACTCCCGGAAGACTGCGCGACGATTCTCTACCGCACGCTGCAGGAAGCGCTCACGAACGTCGCCCGGCACGCGGCGGCCGCAACCGTGACGATCGCCATCCATTGCGAGGAACACGACTGCACGCTCCGAGTTGAGAACGACGGAGCACGCGTGTCGAGTGACTCAACGGGCACGAACCTCGGCCTGGTGGGGATACGAGAGCGCGCCCGTGCGGTCGGAGGCGGCGCGGAGTGGCGCGAGGTCGACGACGTGTTTTCGCTCGAGGTGTGGGTCCCAGTAAACGCGCGACTGAGCACCACCTGATCCGTCGCTCGAGCCCCACACCGTGGGGTGCTCCCTACAGGTGTCCGCGCCCGGTTCCTGAACGATCTTGAAGGAATCAGAGCGGAACGCGCCTTGCACAACCGCGCGCGTGCTCACCCCCGGACTTCGCGTTGCTGATCACTACACCCTCGAGCGCTCCCTCGGTGAGGGCGCCATGGGCGAAGTTTGGGCGGCGCGCCACGTCCAGCTCGACCATCGCGTCGCGATCAAGTTCGCCACGGATACACCCTCGGACGAGGACGCGCGCGAGACCTTTCTGCGGGAGGCGCGTCTCGCCGCAGCGGTGCGCCATCGACACGTCGTGCGGGTGATCGATGTCGGCACGGATAGCGAGGTCCCCTACCTCGTGATGGAGTTTCTCGAAGGCGACACCCTCGCCGACCGCATGGATTTCGGCGCGCTGCCGCCGCGCTTGGCCGCGCAGATCGCGATTCAGATTCTTGGCGCGCTGGAGGCGTGCCACCGCGAAGGCGTGATCCATCGCGACCTCAAACCAGAGAACGTCTTCCTCAGCCCCGAGGACTCGTTCGTCACGCTGGTCGACTTCGGCATCGCGAAGGCGGCGGCGTCGTCGGGGCGGCAGTCCGCGGTCCCCACGCGAGAAGGCGCGGTCTTTGGGACGCCGGAGTACATGGCGCCGGAGCAAGCGCGCGGGGACGACCTCGATCACCGCGCTGACGTCTTCGCGGCGGGGGTGCTCTTCTATGAAATGCTCGCCGGGCGCCGGCCCTTCGAAGGCAACACCTCCTTTCAGGTGCTGCTCGGCGTTCTTCAAGGGGAGTTCACGCCGCTCGAAACGCTTCGTCCGGATCTTCCAGAGCTCGCCGCCGTCATTCACAAAGCGATGGCGCCTGATCCGGCGAGTCGCTTTGGCAGCGCTGCAGAGATGCGCGACGCCATTCGCACGGTCGTTCGCGAGAGCAGCGCCCCTCCGCCGCCGCCTGCTCCAGTGACGCGTCCCCGAAGCTGGATGGCCGCGACCTTTGTCGGCGCGATGCTGATCTTTGGCGCGGTCGCGATGGGCGCAAAGGCAGGCGGTGTGGAGAGGGCAACGGACGGCTCGCCAGTGCCCGAACGAGTCGAAGCCGATTTTCTTGTCTTG
>JBCDAA010000641.1:0-3474 GCA_039186435.1 Myxococcota bacterium
CTACGACATCGTCTTTACCGGCGTCGGCGCGCTCGTCTGGCTCCCGGACATTCGCCGCTGGGCCACGATCGTCGCCGAGCTCCTCAACCCGGGTGGCGTTCTCGTCCTGCGGGAAATGCACCCGATGCTCTACACCATCGACGACAGCCGAAAGGACGGAGTCCTCGCCGTACGCTACCCCTACTTCGAGACCGAGGTTCCGTTCGACGAAGAGTCCGACGGAACCTATGCCGATCCGGAGGCGAAGTTTGAGCCGGCGAAGTCCTACTGCTGGAACCACGGCGTCGGCGAAATCGTGCAGGCGCTTCTCGACGCCGGTCTCATCCTCGAGCGACTGGAAGAAACGAAGCGCTGCGACTGGGAGCCGCTTCCGCATCACTCGATGACGAAGGGCGATCAGTCGATGTGGTCCCTCGAGGGGCGCGAAGAGCTCGTCCCGATGATGCTGGCGATTCGCGCGCGAAAGCCTGCGTAATCCCGGAAGTCTCATGCAAATCGACGAACGCGGCTGGAAATCCCGGCTTCTCGCCCCCGCCCTCGAAGCGACAGACCGCAAGGGGCGCCTCGACCAGGCGTTGTCGGTTTTTGCAGCGTTCGGCGAAGTCATTCGACCGCTCGGTTTGGAAATCCGACAGGATTGGGTGTCGAAGGACCACGGCCTTGCGGAACTCTCCCGCGGCGATGACCCGCCGATCATCCGCCTCGCACTCCTTGGGACCGAAGATATTCCAATGCGGTGCTTCTATCGCGGAACCACTCGTTCAGAAGTGCCGGCCCTCAACCGAGCAGTCCTTGGGGCACATCTCAGTCAACAAGACACCGAGGACGCGTTCGTTGAATGGACGGAAATCCGGACCATGGCGTGTGAGGCGCGAGGCCTTCAAGGACAGAAGACTTTCAGCTACACGCCCCTGGGTCGCGTGACCGCGATCGACGGTTGGTTTCGTCCTCGCGAATGCAGGCATTGGCCGGCTCTCACATCGCCCGCGGCATTCGAAATTTTTTTCAGGGCCGGTCGCGTCGAACTACGTCTCGACGTGCGCTGGCCTCCGTGGCGCACCTTCGGGTCGTTCGAACGAAACGCCGTCCATGACGTGCTCTCGACCCTTGCGCGTTCCGGCTGGTCGCAATGAGAGTGGAGATCGAAGCGTCGGTTGCCGTTCGGGAGCTTCGGTTCTGGGCGCGAAGTGTCGCGAGTCCCTCGCCGCTACCGCGCACGTTGTGTAACTACTCCGCAGGGGGCGTGATGGCCTGGACCTCAACCGGAACGCCGTTGATCGCCGCGGTTCCCGTCAGCGCGTCGAAGTAGTCGTGATCGGTGAGGTCGTTGATCGACACGCCCCCCTTTTCCGACGCCACCCGGAGCCGCGTGCCCTTGCCGTGATGACCGAAGCCGTGCGGCAGGCTCACCACGCCCGGCATCACGTCGCTCGTCACATCGACCGCGACCTGCACCGCGCCGACCCGCGATCGCACTTCGACCTGCTGCCCCGCGTGAATGCCGCGCGCGCTCGCGTCCTCCGGATGCATCATCAGCGTGCAGCGATCCTTGCCCGTCATCAGCTTCGGCGCGTTGTGCATCCAGGAGTTGTTGCTGCGTAGATGCCGCCGACCGATCAAGCGCAGCGCGGTCCCGCGCTCGTACGCCTCCAAGCGGGTTAGATCCTCGAGAAAGACCTCCGGCGCGAGCTGAATCCGGGGATGCTCCTTCGGCAGACGCTCAGGCATGGAGGGCATCATCGGTCCGAGATCGACGCCATGGGGTTCCTCGAGAAGGACCTGAAGCGAAAGCGTGCCCGGCTGCCCACCGGGTTTGAGTCCGAGCGCGCCCTTTCCGTAGGGCCCCATGCGAAGGGCCGCGTCGAGAAGGCGGCGCGGCCCAAGGCGCTCGAGCGCGCGCGCCTGAAGCGCGGCCTGGCTAAAGCGACCGTCGCGCAGCGTTTCGACTCGCGTCATCAGCCCGAGGACAATCTCCCAGTCATGTTTTGCGCCCGCCGGTTTGTCGAAAACGGCCGGCGAAAACTTCGCCGTATTTCGCACCGCGACCGCGTGAAAGATCAGGTCGTAGTGATCGCGCTCGAGGGGCGATACCGGCGGCAGGATGATGTTTGCGTGGCGCGTCGTTTCGTTCAGGAAGGGGTCGATCGACACCATGAACTCGAGCGAAGAAAGCGCCTCGTCGAGCGCCTTTCCGTTGGGCACCGAGAGCACCGGATTGCCCGCCATGGTGAGAAAGCCGCGAATGCGCCCTTCCCCGGGTTCTGCGATCTCTTCCGCCATGCAGCTCGCCGGAAGCTCGCCGCCAAACTCTGGAAGTTCGCGAACGCGGCTGCGCCAACGCCCGAAGTTGCCGCGCCCCAGACCGAATCCTCCGGCCGCGCCAACGACATCCACCGCCGGCGTTGGAAACATCACGCCGCCCGGGCGATCGAAGTGTCCCGAAACGAGGTTAAGCACGTTGATCAGCCAGGCGTTGAGGCCCCCAAACTCCTGAGTACACGCGCCGACTCGTCCGTACACCGCAGCGCGAGGCGTATCGACCAGCGTGCGCGCGATGCGTTCGATGTGCTCCGCTGCGATACCGGTGATCGGCGCGGCGCGCTCGGGCGGAAACGCGCGCACCGCATCGACGAGCGCTTCTTCGCCCTCACAGAAATCGCGAAGGCGACCGAGGTTGATGCGGCCCTCTCGGGCGATCACGTGCACCAGTGCGAGCAAAAAGAACGCGTCTGTCCCCGGCCGAATGAAGAGGTGCTCGCTGGCCACCCGCGCCGTTTCCGTGCGTCGGGGATCGATCACGACCACCTGGCCGCGCTCGCGAATCTCGCGAAGCCGGAGCCGCATATCGGGTGCCGTCATGATGCTGCCGTTGGAGGCGACCGGATTGCCGCCCAGGATCAAGAAGTAGTCGGTGCGATCGAGATCCGGCACCGGAAAGAAAAGCTGGTGCCCGAACATCTGGTACGCCGCGAACATATGCGGCAGCTGGTCGACGCTGGTGGCGCTGAAGCGGTTCTTCGTCCGCATCATTCGCAGCAACATCGGCCCAAACATCATCGCGCCGAGGTTGTGCGCGTTCGGGTTGCCGAAATACATGCCGACCGCGCTTCGACCGTGGGCGACCTGGACGCGATGGATCCCTTCGGCCGCTTCGTCGAGCGCTTCGTCCCAGCTGATCGCCTGCCAGCGGTCCCCATCGCGCCGCATCGGATGCCGCAGGCGATCCGGATCGTTGTAGAGCTCCTCGAGAGAGACCGCTTTCGGGCAGAGATGGCCTCGACTGAGATGGTCGTGTTCGTCGCCGCGAATCTCGACGACCTCGCGCCCCTCCGTTTCGATACGAAGACCGCACGCCGCTTCGCAGAGGGGACAAGTCGGGTAGTGAACTCGGCGCATGATGGGATCCCTTCGCAAAAACGAGATTACTCGAGCTCTGCTCGAAACACCCGTTTCCTTTGGGAGGTCTATGCCTAG
>JBCDAA010000642.1:0-3469 GCA_039186435.1 Myxococcota bacterium
CGAGTCGCGGAGTGGATCAACCGGAGCCTCAACGAGCTTCAAACACGGCACGGTTTCGAACGCCTCTGCGTGGTGGGGCACAGCATGGGTGGGCTGGTCGCGCGCGAGGTTGCCAACCTTCACGTCGCGCGCTCGGGCGCCCCTTTCCTTCGAGGAATCGTGACCATCGCGGCTCCCTTGGGAGGCCTCGACAGCGCGCAGTTCGGCGTAGACTGGTCACCTTCGGTCGCGCCCTCGTGGCGGGACCTCGCTCCGGAGAGCGGTTTCTTGCGCAGCCTCTACCGGAGGCCCCTTCCGGACTACGTCGCCTACGACCTCCTCTTCACCTTTCACGAAACGGAGGGAGACGACACGGTCGTCGACATCCGAAGTCAGCTTCGCGAGGAAGCGCAGCGCGAAGCCAACCGCGTACGAGGCTTTGAAGCGACGCACGCGGGCGTCCTCGAGTCCGGCTCCGCCTGGGAGTTCATCGAGGCCAACTTGAACGACTGCGTAGGTTCCCCGCTCTAGATTGCTCGTCGCTTAAACTGATCTCGTGATCGCGCCGAGTCCATCGAAGCAGAGAGCGACACGCTCGGGTCTAAGGAGCGCGAAGACGCTCGAGCTGAAGGCGATCCAGCACCGAACTCAGTTCGACCCCAGGAGCGCCCTGCGAACGCGCGACGTACCACCCGGATCGGGGTCGCACCTCGGTCGTGCCGCGCGTTCCAAGAAAGGGCGTGGGGTTTGCGAGCGCCGACTGGGTCGCCTCCGGACGACTTACGCACTCCTCGAGGCAGTAGAGTACGTCTTCCGGGCGAGCTCCGGGACGGGTGCAGCGGGCGGACGACGCGGTCGGGGTCGCGGACAAACGGATCAGAACGTCCACCCGCCGCGCGCTCTGACAACGGCCTTCCTCGGCGGCGTCTTCTTCACTGGTCGGCGACGGGCACGCCGCGCCTTCCGTCGCCGGGTCCATCCGTGCTTCAAGCCACTGACTCGACGCGCCGATCGCGGCCACCCGAAGCGGCGCATCCGCGCCTAAGCCTTCCCGAACCGACGCGGCGGCCCGCGCCGCCCGGCACCAGGCAAGACGCTGGTTGGCGAGCGCGCGATCCCGACGCACGCGGCCGCTCCACGGCGACGCCGCCCATCCTTCGGACGAAAGTTCGTCACAGCGAAGCGCGCGATTTCGCGGCGCCTGAAGGTCTACGTGGCCAACCACCGCCACGTCCACGTGTTGGAGATGACGCCGCATCGTGCGGAGGCCGTTGCCAAGACAGGCAAACGCGTTCGCGCCCCCTTCGCAGGGCGTCGTCTCCCCGAACTCGTGGCGTCCCGACGCAAAGAAATCGTCGCTGCCGCAGCTCACGCGCCACTCGAGGGGCGTCTCTCCCACAAGCTCGATGCTGCAGAGGCTTCCGATCGCCGCGCGCACGCGGGACAGCGCCTCCGCAGCGTCCTGAAACGTGGCTGCCGCGATTGTGCTTCGGCACTGCGCCTCGAGTTCCTGCAAGCGCTCGGTGCTCACCGGCCCTGCGGGCGACGCCTCGACTTCGATGGCCGGAGTGCTCGTGCCGCCTTCGGGAACCGTCGTCGTACCCGCGCAGGGAACGAGCAGCGCCAGGATCGCCGCGCGCATCATCGCCCCCCGAGAAGGTCGATCAGCGAGGTGACGTTGAGCCCGAAAAAGAAGCTCCACACCTCGTCGTCGGGATGCGGCCACGGCGGATGAATCAAGAAGCCCACCGTGAGAAGACGCGGCGCGATGTCGGGAATGCCCCAGTTCATCGCCGCCATGATCCCGGCGCCCACGCGACTCCCGCCGCCGTCTTCCCACGCGATCGCCGCCGTGATCGGGACCGCGAGCTCAAAGAGAAACCCGTGCTTGAGGTGAAGATCCGAGTAGAGCAGCGGAAGAAGCGCACCGATGGCGCCCGGGTCCGGGTCGGAGATAAAGACGCCCACGCGCGCGTCGCCGAGAACCCCAAAGCGAATCTGACGCCGAACGGACGCGCCTCGACTCACGAGGACGCGCGGCTCCCGCGCACGAAACGCAGCCGTCGCAACACAGCGAGGGGCGCGCCCGTCGTTCGCGATCAGGTGAACGAACACCTCCTCGTCCACGACGACGTCGTTGGCATCGATCAGGTCCGGATTCTCGGACGCCAAGGGACAGTCCGCATCGTCGGTAATCTGCGTCACGAACAAGGGCGGCCGAGCGTGGCCAAGCTCGCCGCTCGTCTCCGTCACGGTCGGCGCAAAGCGCGTCAGAAGCGTGTCCGCCCCGCGCGAAGGATGATTCCAGGCGGTAGCGAGGCCTTCGGGGGAGGTCATGCGAAAACGAAATGTGTCCCGCCGCCGGACGTGCCCAAAGGTGCGGGGGTCATCGACCAGAATGCCCTGCCACGCGGGGATCGACTCGCCCGCCGCGCCGCGGGACCCTCGCCGAACCCCCACAGGGACCCAGTCGACACCCGGGTCGATTACCCCGATGCGCGCAAGGGACGCGGTCTGAAGGGTTCGGCAGCCTCCGTTGGTCGCGACGCGAACGTCGACAAAACCGCGCGCGAGAACAAATCGCTCGCCCTCTCCTTCGAGCGCTTCCCGGCCGCGACAGGCGACCGTGCCTTCCGGAACGACGACGGTCGACCCCGCGCTCGCGATCAAAAAGGGTGCATCGTCGGCGGTCACGCACTGCTCGCTCGCTTCGCCCTCCGGGGAGGTTCCCTCCGGGGTGATGCGCAGCGGCTGGTGCGCGATGCAGATGTTGGCGCCCGCAAAGCGCTGCGTGATCGGTGCAGTGTCGACGAGCTGCGCAAAGGACGCGCTCAGCGCCGCCGCGCCTTGACGAACGCCGTAGCTGGCGGCGAGGCATACGTGAAACTCATCGGCGATCGCCTTGAGTGCCGCTGCAGATGCGACAAAACGCGTCCCGTCCGCACCGAAGTGCGCGGTCATTTCGCGGGCGAGGTAGCGGGAGTCGATCGCCACGCCATCGTCCGCCACAGCGATGTCGACGGGCGTTCCTTCTCCTGCGCAAGCGGCCCGCGCCGAGACCCCGGCCTTCCGCACGATGCGCGCTGCACCGGCCGCAAAGGCCGCGCGGAGCTCCTCCCACTGCACGGGGTCACCCACGGGCGCAAAGCGAAGTCCTTCCCGTCCGCCCCAGTCAGCACGGAGAAGCGCTTCGCTGCGTCCGCTCGCAAACCGGCTCTGAAGCGGCGTCTCGCCCCCCGCAGCAAGATGACCGAGCGAGTATGGACGCCCGCGCGGCGGCTGCACCTCCACCTGCCAGCGCGCGGTGCATTCGGGCAGCGTCTCGCGGGATTCCCCGACCGACATCACGACGGCTTCTGGCGCATCTCGCATCGGGCAGACAAAACGAAGCTGAAGCGCAGACGCGCCGCAGCGGGACGAAACACGCACGACATCGAGCGCTCCCCGCTCACTCCCGGGACGAACCTGAAACGCACCGCCCGGCGCGAGA
>JBCDAA010000643.1:0-3447 GCA_039186435.1 Myxococcota bacterium
GCACGTGAATGTCGGCGGCTTCGTCGGCGGTGCCCACACGAAGCGTTTGATTTCGCAGCGATGGTTTTCGCGCGAGGGCGACCGCGACCGGCGTGACGACGTGACTTTCGAGCGCACGCTTGAGCGGCCTTGCGCCGTATCGCCGGTCGTAGCCGATCTCGGCCAACCGCGTGCGCGCGCGATCGGTCACGTCGATGGTGATTCCTCGCCGCTGCAAGCCGTCGCGTTTGGAAATGCTCGCCAGCTGAAGGTCCACGATGCGTCGCACCGCGTCCTTCGAGAGGTGGTCGAAGGGAACCAGCTGATCGACGCGCCCTAAGAACTCCGGCCGAAAGTGGTCGCGAATGGCGCGTAGGAAGTCCGCCGCGGTGCGCTTTCCCTCGAACCCGACGACGTCTGCGTCCTGCACGCCGAGGTTCGAGGTCATGATGATGAAGGTCATCCGGAAGTCGACGAATCGTCCGAGAACGTCGGTGAGCCGGCCTTCGCCGAGGACGCCGAGGAGGAGATCGAACGCCTCCGGATGAGCCTTTTCAATCTCGTCGAAGAGAACCACGGAGAGAGGTTCCTTGCGCACGCTCTCCGCGAGGGACCGAATGCCACGACCAGCGGCGAGGAGTCGTCGGGCTGCACCGGGCGCCGAGAGTTCGCTCATGTCCACGCGAACGAGGCGGCTGTCGTCGCCGAAGAGGTAGCGGGTGATCTGTTTGGCGAGCTCGGTTTTTCCGACGCCGGTGGGACCCGCGAAGAGAAGGCTCCCGAGCGGACGATCCGGAGCGTGAATTCCGGCCTTGAAGGGTGCGATCGCGCGAGCGGCCTGCGTGCATGGTTGATTCTGCCCGATGACGGCGGACTGAAGCTCGCCGGCGATCTCCGCGACGCTCGCCGTTTGGCTGTCGGAGATCAGTGCAACGGGGAGGCCGGTTTGGCGCGAGAACGAGCGCTCGACGTCGCTCGCGTGAATGACGCGGGGGGAGCCGTCGTCGCTCCGAAGGTAGTCGATGAAGCGAAACGCCTTGCCGGGGAACCGTCGATCGCGTCGATAGGAGGCGAGAAGATCCAACGCACGCCGGATCGCCGTCGGTTCCATGGTCTTGTTGGATCCCTTGAGAACGCGGGCGGCGTAGTCGTGAAGGACGGGGAGTAGAGACCCGGCATCGGGCTCGTCCAGGCGAAGGATCGTAAAGAGTTCGAGAAAGCTCGCGTTCTGACGCCTGGCGCGCGCGAGGTCTGCGGGCGTGCACTCCGTGAGAATGGAGATGGACCCGTTGTGGATCGCCGGCGCGAGGAGGTCTGCGATCGACGCGCCGTCGGCTTGAGGACGAAGCATTGGGGACAGACGATCGAGGTAGAGGTAGTCACCCTCACCGTCGAGCTCCTCGATGAGGGTGAGGATTCGCTCCTGCCACATGCCGACGTAGATCATTCCGGCGAGAAGCCGCTGCGCGGACGTGGCCCAAAGACGCGGCGGGTTCTTTTTCGCGCGGCGGTAGCCGAGAAAGATGCGCGCGAGGTGCCGGATTTCTGCGGTCTTGCCGACGCCAGGGCCACCGACGAGCAACACCGAAGGACGCGGACGACGCATGAAGAGGGCGAGATCCCGAACGAGACGTGGGGCGCCGACCGGTCGCTCGATGCGGCCTTTCGCCGTTCGCTCGACCCATTCGTCGGCGACCACGGCAAGCGTCGGCGGGGTCTGGTCATCCTCCGAGCGGGTCGACTTGCTGCGCGCAATGTCGGGGCTCCACTCGTGGACATACTCCTCCCCCTCGCGGCGAAAGTCGTAGAGGAGCGCCGCTTGTCTCCCGGTGAGCGCGCCCGCGACGGCGTTGCTGAGGACGGCCTTGGCCGAGTCGAGCTCCTCGAGGGTGATGAACCAGTCGAAGCGCGGAAGCATCACTTGGTACGCACCGGACTCAAGCTCTGTCCACGCGTAGCTCAGACGAAGGGGAAGAACCCGTTTGCCGACGACCGGTCGGTCCTTGACGACGCTGAGCGGATGCACGTCCACCGCGATCGTGCGCGTGTTGAAGTGCTCCGTCCAAAGATAGCGTTCGAGGTCCTCGGTGCGTTCGACGAGCCGCTCCTGGAGAATCGCTTCGAGCTGAGCGAGCACCCCTTCTTCCGTGGCGTCGTAGGCAGCGGGGAGGGGCGAGTCGAAAAAGGTCGAAAACCGGCGCATCAAAAAGCCGGTGCGGCGGCCGTCCGCATGAACGACGAAGTAGACGCGGAGCGAGGGCTTCATGACGGCTCCTGATGGCTCATCCGAAGCCAGAGAAACGCCGGCAGCACTTCCGTGATCGTTCGCGTGTTGCCGCGTTCGACGTGCTGCAGGGGATAGTCCTCGATCTCGAAGGGAGCCGGGCCGCGACCGGGGTCAAAGCGGATTCGGCGGACGACCGGAAGGAGGCGCTCGGGATCCTCGGGAAGCGGGTCCACGCCGGATTCGAGCGCACGTTCGTAGCGCTTTTGGGCGTCCTGGTGTTCGCGAAGAAAGTCTGCGCCGTGCTTCGCTTCCGGAAGAATCCGCACGCGAACGACTTCGGATCCGCGCGTGACCGCGTTCCAGACATGGCAACCATGTTCCCCTTGAAGCCAGCGATAGAGATCCACGCCGCCGAGGGTGAGGGCGAGTTGATCCGGCGCTTGCTGGAGAAGGGAAGGAAGGTCCGACGGGCCGTCGGCGATAGCGATCTCGCCGCTAGCAAGGCGGGCGGCCGCGCTGATGAGCTCGCCGCGCCATCCTGCGTAGAAGGTCGTTAGCGTGTTGAAGAGCCCGAGGGCGACGCGGCGGCGGGCGTGACCGACGCGGAGAAGCTCGACCGTTACCTGATGAACGCCGCGTTCCGGGTCCGAGAGCGCCCGCATCAGAAACGCGTGCTCCGCCAACGCGGCGAGCATTTCCCGCCGGTCCTGACGGGGCATCGGCGTTTGGTACCAGCGGTGGTCCACGAGACGGACTCGACGCTGGCGGAGTTGGCCGTCGTTCTTTTCCGGCGGTGCGCTCCGCGCCATCGCGGCCAGCTCGAGACTTTGCTCTTCGGCGATTTCAGCCGCGTGCACAAACGCGTCGACGTGCTCGCGAAAGGACTGAAGATCGCCGCGAAGAAGGTCGAGGTAGTACACGGCGTCGGCGTGCTCTTCGCTGCCTCCCACGAGGGCGAGGTGAGTTCGGAGACGCTCGGCCAAGACCTCCAGGGCGCCGCCTTCCTCGAGGGATTGAAGGTCCTGGAGAACCGCCGGAAGGGCTTTGGCGAGCGCGGGCGAGGAGGCATGAAGAAGCGGCCCGAGAGCGAGCGTTCCCTCGAGGGGCTGTGCTTCGCGGAGCGCGCTTGAGGTCAGCCGATACTCCCCATCGGCGTCGTAGAGGCGGATGATCTCCATCTCCGGTCGCGCGGTGGAGGCGAGGTGCTCGGCGAGGAGCGTACCGATACGGGTTTCGAGATA